>CAZJYS010000104.1:0-7072 GCA_964550075.1 uncultured Methylomonas sp. | reverse complement strand
ATGTGTTGTGGAGCATGGCCGATGCCATGTATCTGGCTTATGTCGCCAACATGCCGCCGTATTTCAATATCGAAGCCTAATGCAAACCGCCGAGCAACTCCGATTTAGCGCCGCCGATTTTTTGGCTTGGGAAGAAACTCAAGCCGAAAAACACGAATTCGTGAGTGGCGAAGTGTTTGCGATGACTGGGGCTCGGCAGGATCATGTCGTCGTCAGTCTGAATATCGCCTCAGCTTTAAAACAACGCCTACGTGGCACCCCTTGCCGCGCATATATAGCCAACATGAAGCTACACGTAGAATCGGCAGATGCGTTTTTCTATCCAGATGTCATGGTGTCCTGCCACCCGGAAGATCGCCAAGCCAAGCAGTTTTTATCACAGCCGACACTAATCGTTGAAGTGTTATCCGATTCGACCGCTGACTACGACAGAGGCGGCAAATTCGTCGCCTATCGCAAGCTGGAATCGCTAAAAGAATATTTGATTGTCGACATCGACGCCCGCCGCGTGGAATGCTTTCGCCGCACTATTGATAACGATTGGCTGCTACACGATTACATTGGCGAAGCAGATTGCGAACTAACCAGCCTTGGTATCAGCTTGCCCATGGCAGAAATTTTTGAAGATATTGAACCGGCCTGACACTGTGCCGCTTGTATAACCAACGGAAACTCATGACCATCAACCCAGACCAGCCTATTCATTTCTCGCCGTTGCATCGCCTGCAATGGGAGGAAGCCCAACAAAAATACGTGATTCTTTATCCCGAAGGCATGGTTGAACTCAATCAAAGCTCTGCGGAAATTCTCAAGTTATGCGATGGCAGCCGTAAGCTGGCGCAAATCGTCACCGAACTGGAGGAGACATTCGCCACTTCCGGCCTGACTAATGACATCACCAATTTTCTGAACGTGGCAAGGCAAAATGGCTGGATCCAACAAAACTAACATCACACCACCACGCTGGCTTCTGGCGGAACTCAGCTACAAGTGCCCGCTGCAATGTCCGTACTGCTCCAATCCGCTGGATTATGCCAAATACCCGGATGAATTGAGCACTGATGACTGGAAGCGGGTCTTGAGCCAAGCCCGCAAAATGGGCGCAGTGCAATTGGGTTTCTCCGGTGGTGAACCGTTAACGCGTCAAGACTTGTCCGAATTGGTTCGACATGCCCGTGAGCTGGGTTACTACTCCAACCTGATCACCTCCGGTTACGGCTTAACGGAGGATAGAATTGTCGAGTTGAAACAGGCAGGTCTGGATCACATTCAAGTCAGCATCCAGGCCAGCACTCAGGAACTCAACGACCACATCGCCGGCACTGCAACCTACCAACACAAGCAGGAAGTCGCCAAGCTGGTCAAAAAACACGGCTATCCGATGGTGCTGTGCGTGGTCATTCATCGCCAGAACATTCATCAAATGCCACAGATTTTGGAAATGGCTGAAAACCTGGGAGCGGATTATCTGGAACTGGCCAACACGCAATATTACGGCTGGGCGCATATCAACCGGGATGCACTACTCCCCACCCGCGAGCAATTTGAAGAGGCGGAAAAAATAGCCCAGGCTTACAAGGAAAAAGTCGCCGGTAAAATGAAGATTTATTACGTGGTACCGGACTATTACGAAGACCGCCCCAAAGCCTGCATGAATGGCTGGGGCACTACCTTTTTGACCATTGCCCCGGACGGTACTGCCCTGCCCTGCCATTCAGCCCGCGAATTACCGGGCTTGGATTGTCCTAACGTCAAGGATTTCAGCATCGCAGACATCTGGAACGAGTCCAAAACCTTCAATTTCTTCCGTGGCACAGAATGGATGCAGGAACCTTGCCGCAGCTGCGACGAAAAAAACAAGGATTTCGGTGGCTGCCGCTGCCAGGCCTTTTTGTTTAACGGTGACATGTACAGCACCGATCCAGTCTGCAGCAAATCACCCGAGCGGCATCGTATCGATGCGGCGATTGCCTCCGCGCGTGAATCAACAACATCAGGCGTAGAAAAGCCACTAGTCTTTCGTAACAGTAAAAACTCCAAACAACAATTTTAGAGTTTACCTATTCAGTCGATTTCGCTCGTGGTGCGCTTATCTAACCATGAGCGAAATCAATTTGTCTAAGCTTGCTCGACAACGCTATCCATCTAGCATTTACATCGTCAGCCGCACGCCAATCCAGGCTGCTCGCGGCGCACCCACACCAACAAAGCGACTGCTTTTTTCTCCAATGCCGACATCTTCCAACACATCGCCGGTTTCAGCCCAGGTTCCAAAATTTTCGTACTCGTGATCAAACAGGTTGTTGACCCGACCGAACAGGGCGATATGCTCGTTAAAGCGGTATTCACTGCGTAAATTAAACACGGCAAACTCCGCCAATTTAGCCGTCAGATTGGCTTCATCGCCGCGCAGATATTGGCCACTGTTGTAGTTCATATCAAAACCCAGCGTCCACTCCGGAATAATGTCGTAATCGGTACTGAATTTAAATTGATGAGCGGGAATACCCGGAATTTTATCGCCCACACTCACGTCTATCGTGCCATTTTCTCTCGCATCGGGATGCGCAGGACTCAAGCTGGAAAAGCCGGTTTGGTAAGTAGCATCGATATAGGTGTAATTAGCGGTCCAACGCAGACGTTGATAAGCTGTACCGGACAAGCCTAACTCAGCACCTTGGCGCTGGGTTTTTCCGACGTTTTCAAAATAACCCCGACTGCTGGCTCCGGTGCGGTCGGCCTGAAAAATGATGTCATCGTTATTGATGACATGGAAAAAACCGGCATTCCAGTTAATATCGAAATCATCGGATAGTTTAGTGAAACGACCGCGAAACCCGGCTTCCCAACTGTTGGCAACGACTTGCGCCAGCGGCGGATCGGAAACAAACGCGTTTGGCAGCTTACAAGGCGCCTCAGGGTTGGCGCAGCTCAATTCCATCGGTGTCGGCACTCGTGAAGATTCACTGTAATTGCCGTAAAACGTCAGTTCCGGCATAAACGCATAGGTCAAACCTGCCGCCGGATTGATACGATTGAACGAATGGGAGCCATTCAATTCATCGCCGTATTGATCTTTCAGATAAAGATGGGACAGGTTGTAACGACCGGAGACCGTCACATCCAGCTTGTCTGTCACCGACAAGGTATCGGTCAGAAACACCCCGTAAGTGTCCGTTTCGGTGTTTAAGCGCACATGCGCTTCTTCCAATAAAACGCCACCACCTTTCACGCCCCGATCACTCGTTAATGCTCCCAACTCACTATCCGCGCGATAATGAGCATTGCCATAATCGTAACTGGCCCCGCCTATCAACTGGTTTTTCATGCCAAACAGTTTGTGATGGAAGGCATTTTGTAACGCAAAGCCAAAAGATTGCTGAGTGGTATCCGAGGTGTTGATAGTCCCACCTTCAAAAGCATCATCAGCAGCTATCGGCGCACCATTCAATGCTTCAACGGCTTCCTCCTCCCCCTCTTCGCATAAAAATTCTGATTCATTTTCAGGCGTATTAGGATCGTCGTCGCATGCAGTCAATTCGCTGCCGTCACCGTTATAAGTACTGATTTTATTACGCCGATAATAAGCGGTTCCGGACAACTGGTTTTGCTCGTTCAACCAGGTATCACCATCCAAAGCCACCATGAACAGGTTATTATTGGTGGTATCAGGATGAGTAAACACCTTTTGACGACCTTGCGCCAATAACTCTTCAGGCACTGCGCCGTTACCGCGCAGCACGTTATCCGCTCCAGCAAAACTCAAATCCAGACTGGACTCATTGCCGCGCCAGCTCAAGGTGCCAAAACCGCGTTTGGCATCGCTACGCGAGTGGTCGCGCCAACCTTCTTCAGAGAAATTATTGAAGTCGAAGAAATAGCCCCAGGTTCCATTATTCCAGCCGCTACTGATCTCTTCGGAATGTCGATCCCAGGAACCGCCCTGAAATTCCAGCTGATGTTTGGGAGAGGAAAAACCGGTTTTGGTGTTGACGCTAATCGAACCGCCCAAAGCATTCAAGCCAAATGCCGGGTTGGAGGCCGGTTGCAACGCCATGCTCTCCACGGCACCGGGCGGCAGTAAATCCCAATGGATCATGTCGCCGAATGGCTCATTGAAACGAATGCCGTTGACGTAAATCGCCATACCTTGCGGCATCCCCATCAACGGCGAGGCGCTAAAGCCACGATATTGAATATCCGGCTGCAGTGGATTATTTTGGGCATCATTGACGTTGACGCTACCCAGATAACGGTTCATATAATCCGCCAACGACAAAGCCTGAGATTCTTGTATCTCTTGCGCGCTAACCGTTTGCACATTGGCCGGAATTTTATTGATATCAACGCCACCAAATTGCAATGGAGATACAGCAACTACTTCCACGCTCTCCAAAGCTTCCGTGTGAGCTTCCAATTGCTCGGCAATCGCCTTGGATAAAGGCAGCATCGCAAACCAGGGCAATAAACCCAGAGCAATTCTTTTCATACTCAGTACCAACAATTAAAAAAAAATTCGCATCATAAGCACATAAACTGCTTTTCGGCAGCCATAAATCCAAAAAAGGAATTTTTCCCATCAACATCCCGAGCAAATATTTAAACCCCGTCACCCACAGTAGCAGAGTAAAATGCCTACTCATAACACTGTAAAATCCAGGCTTAACCCGATCTCATGACTATTCAATACATCAACCGTCCCGAACAATTGCCACCCTTGTGTGAGCAAATCCTTCAAGAACCCTGGATTGCGCTGGATACCGAGTTTTTGCGCGAAAAAACTTATTACCCAAAATTTTGTTTACTGCAAATCGCTGCGCCCGACTGGGTGGCATGCGTCGATCCATTGGCTATTGCAGATTTAACCCCCTTACTGGATGCCATCTACAACCCCAATATCACCAAAGTACTGCATTCCTGCCGCCAGGATCTGGAAATTTTTTTCCAGATTACCGGTAAAATTCCCGGGCCGATTTTCGACACCCAGATTGCCGCGCCTTTATTGGGTTTTCAGGAAAACCCAGGCTATGCCATGCTGGTTTCAAGCTTCTTGAACATTAATTTGAGCAAGGCTCATACACGTGCCGACTGGACGGAGCGTCCGCTCAGCCAGGATCAAATTCAATATGCCGCAGACGATGTGATTTACCTGTGCAAAATTTACACCATCATGTGTGAACAGCTGGAAAAACTGGGACGTTTGAACTGGCTGGAAAGCGACTTTGCGTTACTGAATAACCCGGAGCTTTACCAGCTCTCCCCGGAAAACGCCTGGCTGAAAATTCGCGGCAAAAACAAATTGACCGGTCGGCAGCTATCGATCTTGCAGGCTTTAAGTGAATGGCGGGAACGCACCGCGCAAACCGAAAACAAACCCCGCAACTGGCTGTTCCCGGACGACATGCTGCTGGAACTGGGCAAGCTTCAACCCGTCACAACATCAGATCTGGCAAAGATCAGAAACATCAACGAGCGTAGCGTCAATCGCTACGGCAAAGTCATTTGCGAATTGATCGACGCCGCCCGCCAGCGCCCACCTAAACCACTCCGTGAAAAAGACGGATCAGGCAAAAAGACGCAACAACATGAAGCCATTCTGGACGTATTGAGCGCCATAGTGCGAATCCGTGCGGAAGAAAATTCGTTGAACCCAGTCATACTTGCCACCCGCAAGGATCTGGAGCAACTGTTGTTTGCCGAAGAAGATTGCCTGCTTTTACAAGGCTGGCGCTACAACATGGCAGGTAAAGAGTTGCAAGGTTTGCTGCGAGGTCAATACACGTTGAGTTTAACCCCAGATTCGGTCTTAATTCATCCGGCTAGCGATCAATGAGATCGCTTCAAAAGACTAAAACCTAAATAAAGCCAAGTCAATCAATCGACAAACTCACAAGTAATCATTAGTTGCCATTCATTTTAAGGGCTAAATGCTTTCTTTTTGAAATCAACCTCAAAATGCGGTGAAGTGGTCGTGTCTGCTTAAAGCATGCTTGATTGGTTGAAATCGATAACATTCGGTATCAAGGGCTTTACTGCAATTGGTTGGAATGCCTCAATTATCCGGCTCCTGCCGGCCAATTGCGGACGGCCCTTTAAATTTTTGATCGTCCGGTTAAGTGCTTTTAGCAACCCGCGTGGGCACAAAAAGCGGTGCCCACCCTACCGGGCTCGATTAACGAAATGTTAAATGAGTTGAAACGGTCAATATTCACTTTTGGCATTCCGTTAGAACGCATAATTATCCCTGTTTACGGCTACTTCCAAGTTGTGCCATCAAGTTCATATACTGCGTCGGCGCGATCTTTTAATGAACTGCTAAAACCGTCCGAGAAGGCAGAGACGTAGACAAGAATTCCAGCGCGCTTGACCTCATCTAGAAGAGGAGCGTAGTCACCGTTGCAGCTGAGAAGTAGGATAGAGTCTACATTGCCTCGAAATACGTGGCTCATCATATCAACGGAAAGTTGGATATCCACTCCTTTGCCGCTTCGGCTTCGCTGGTCCTTCTTGAAAACGCACGGTGATAGCGTATTAGGCAACAACGACGCCATATGCTTGGAGAATTGCATTGAACGAAGCTGATTTCGGATATTCGTGACTCGAAGATCGTCGCCAACAACGTAAGTGTAGTATGTCGTCCTTATAATTTCGTGTTGCTGACCCAAGTGGGTAAAACCATCGAACCAAACAAAGACATCCGGTTCATGCTTCATCTCATCTCGTGGAACAAAGCCATTGTTAACCATATTCTGATATCTAAAAACCAGGTTCTCTCCATCGACGAAAACCATCATCCTGCGTGTCGGTCTTGCGAAGATTGCTTGTTCCCGTGGGCTTTTCATTTGTTGGATACCTCTGCGAAGAAAGCGCATTTTATTGCGCCTAACAGTAAAGATAAGATCAATTACTACTCTAAAAAGATGGCCGGTAATGATCAGATTGCAATCATGAATCAGATGAAGCGACGGCCTGCTCTGGGTCGATCCTGGCAATTCACTCCATATTTGATTCGGATTTTCCAATCCTGTTTTACACAATACGAGGAAGTTTTTTCAGAACTGTTTCCAACCCT
>CAZJYS010000103.1:0-7101 GCA_964550075.1 uncultured Methylomonas sp. | reverse complement strand
AAAATTTCTGCACATATCACTTTAATTAAAATCGATAAGCAATTGTTTTAAATTGACTCATAGATTTCTATTTAAAATAGCAAAACAGCATTGCTCCAAAATACTATTGAGTTTTATCAAAAAAGTGGCACACTCCTCACAAATATAGTTCGATTCGCGCATTTACAACTCACAGACAGCGTGTTTATAGGAGGAAATATGACCTTATTAACCCTAGTGATATTTACTGGCTTAGCCTATGGCGTTATTCGCTTCACTTACACTCTAGCTAAGGAAATAAAAGAGTTTTGTATTGAGGCTTGGCGGGACGTTGAAATTTAAAAAAAATACGTTTTATTTTAGATATTATGAAATTTTAATATATTTTCAAAATTTTTAATTTCTTATTAAAACCACGCCAATCAACTTTGTTGGCGTGGTTTTAACGCTTGAAACTAAGAGAGTTAATCGCTAGTTAACTTTTATCAATTCCACATCAAAAATCAAAGCCGCATTTGGTCCAATATCCCGGCCAGCACCACGCTCTCCATAGGCAAGATTCGAAGGAATAAAAAACCGGTATTTGGCGCCTTCCTTCATTAACTGCACACCTTCTGTCCAGCCAGCAATCACTCTATTCAACGGAAATGTCGCAGGTGCGCCACGACTATAGGAACTATCAAATTCTTTGCCATCAATGGTTGTGCCTTTGTAGTGCACGGTAACATTATCCGATGCAGCGGGTGATGCCCCACTACCTTCCGTCAATACTTGGTACTGCAGACCACTAGCGGTCGTTGTAATACCGGCATTTTTAGCGTTATCAGCCAAAAACTTTTCGCCTTGGGCTTTATTTTCGGCTGGGGTATTGGCATTAGCCATAGAGAACATAACAAATCCTGTAATAAAAGCGATTAAAGTTGCAATGATGCGATTTCGAATGTTTTTCAAAGTGTGCTCCTAAGTCGATAAAGGCCAGCTTAGTGTATCAGTTTTTATCTTCCAGCTCTTGTCGACATCCTGCCAATTGTGTATCGTACAACCAAGCGCGTTGACTGACTTTTTGTGCGGTATTTTGCAGCCATTTTTTGTTTTTATAATGTTGCCTACGATACCCGCCATGCCCTTCATGATACGCAAGATAAAGATTTCGCGCATCCGTGGTGGCAATCCCCAGTTTTTGATGACTGATGGCGCAATACCAGGCGACAAAATCACAGCTATCGGCGAAATCATCCCGATCCGCCCAATGATTTCCGGTTTGTTGTTGATAATCTGCCCAAGTCCCATCCTGGGCTTGTGGATAGCCATATGCGCTGCTGGAGCGAAACCAGGGGATAAAACCTAGCAATGTAGGCCTTGGCGGTTCGGCATCGTCGATAAAGCTGGACTCTTGGTTAATGATAGACATCTGTACGGCGATTGGCACACCCCAGCGGTGTGAAGCGGCCAACGTGGCCTCATACCAGTCGTCTTTTTCCCGAAATATTTGACAGATATTTTGGGTGTTGTGAGGGGGCAAGGTGGCGCAAGCGCATAATGCAGACAGGCTTGTATACATCATGATTTTAAATTTCATTCCACCTGAACTCCAAGTTCAATAATCTTTAAAGAGTGAATATTATTATGAATGCAATTCCAGACACCGAAGCACGCGCTTACCGCAAAAATCTTAGCACCGATGCCATTATTTATCTGGGATTCGAAGAACTCCCCATCCACGTTGTCAACCTATCCTTAACCGGCTTACTGGCCGAGTTCAGTGAAGAACTTTCTGCAGAACTATCCATACGCGACATTTTTCAACGTATTCAGGTTTCGCCCATTGTCGATATCTATTTACCCGAAATGCAGGTAGCTGGCGAAGCCAAAGTAGCCCGGGTCGAATTGGTAGACAACCGCCTACAAATGGGCATCGAGTTTCATAATTTGACTTACGACACCAATAACCTGTTGTACAAAAGACGCGCATATCGCAAGAACTTAAAGGCGCTGGGACAATTGCTGGTGGGTGATTCCGTTTATGCATTCAATACAGAAAACGTATCGGTAGATGGCTTGATGGCTCGAGTCAAGGATTTGATTAACCCCGAAGCCGGTGATGTGGTGCACTTTTCTTTCAGGCATTTGGAATTACAGGGCGAAGCAGAAGTCGTCTGGGTCGATCACGACGAACAATCTACTTTAATCGGCTTGAAATATTTATTACTGGAACGGGAACACTTGCCGCCCGTTCCGCGCTTTTCCAAACCCGGTCAAGTATCAGCCTGATAAACGCTGACGGTTGCGAGCATTCCAGTAACTTTCCGCTAAATCATGCGCTTCCTGCTGAGTCGCGGCTTTACCGATTAATTTTAAGGCAATCGCCGCAGTACCTATTACCGTGGCTTGTGCAAACTCATCTTCAAGCTGATCCTGCCATAACAACGCCAGTTGTTGCGGCTCCAAACTCTCGGCCTTCATGTGTCGTCTTTGAAAGATCATCGGCCAAAGCTCGTCCTGCAATTCGCCGTTAGTCACACTTTGTACCAGACATTCCATATCCGGATTCCGCTCTGTTTCCCCGCCTTCACCTTTTAAAACAGCCATACTGCGTTCGCCGAGCAACAGGGCTGCTTTTTGATGCACTTGCCGGTAGCTGGGGTGAAAAATCCCCTGAATACTATGGCTGGCACCAAACGGATTCAACAGTCTGACCAGCGTATGCACCGGAGAGCGCAAGCCCATAACAGGCCGCAAATTAATCATGTCATAAAGACTGGGACAGATGTGCTGCAGCGATAAATAACTGAAATTGCTGCTGGCCAATTGCTGTTCTGCTTCCAGTAACGATCCAGCCACCGGCACACCTAAAACCTGTAAAACCTTTTCGGTATAAATCCGGCCTTGGGTATGCCCACCTGCACCGTGCATGAAGACTTTGATGCCATTTTCGGCCAACAATAAAGTCGATAACAAAAACCACGGTAAGTGCCGACGTTTACCGGCATAAGACGACCAATCCAGATCCACTTGCAAACGGCTGGTAAAAGCAAAGCTTTCCTTGGCAGCAGTGACAAAACCGGCCAGCTCTTCGCTGGTTTCTTCTTTGATACGCATCAGCATCAAAAAAGCTCCCAATTGGATCGGCATCACCTCGTCAGCCAGAATCATTTTCATGGCACGATAGGCTTCATCCTGGGTTAAAGGCCGTGAGCCTTTTTTGCCCTTGCCTAAAATTTTGATGAATTCTGCAAAAGGATGTTCGGTTTCGGATAAGGTCATGACAGTGACAAAGGAAAATAATGATCAATCAGCAAAGCGGCAAAAATCAGCATCAGATACACAATCGAATAGCCAAAAGTGCGCATCGCGGTTTTATTGTCTTTTTTACGCATCATTTGCACGGCGTAATACATAAAGCCCAGCCCGAGAATCACAGCCAGTAGCAGATATATCAGCCCACTCATGCCGGTTAAATAAGGTAACAAGGTCGTGATCAGCAGCAAAATCGTGTACAGCAAAATTTGCAAACGGGTAAATTCCACGCCATGCGTCACCGGCAGCATCGGAATCGAGACTTTGGCGTATTCCTCACGACGAGCGATGGCCAATGCCCAGAAATGCGGCGGCGTCCAGACGTAAATAATCAACACCAACAGCAAAGCGTGATGATGGATTTCGCCGGTAATGGCCGTCCAACCCAATAACGGTGGTGCCGCGCCAGCAATGCCACCAATCACAATGTTTTGCGGGGTCATTTTTTTTAAATAAATCGTATAAATCACCGCATAGCCTATCAGCGATAAAAACGTCAAAAACGCCGTCAGCACGTTGATTTTGATGATCAGAATGGCCATGGCCAAGACGCCAATAATGGCGGCAAAGGTCAACACATTTTGTGAATTCAAATCGCCGGTGGGCAAGGGTCGATTTTTGGTGCGAGCCATTTCCGCATCGGCTTTCTGATCGATGAAGTGATTGATGGCTGCGGCGGAAGAGGCCGCTAAGCCTATGCCTAAGGTGCCGTAAAAAAAATTAGCCAACGGCGGCAAGCCGGGCACGGCTAGCAACATGCCGACGATGGCGGTAAACACGATCAACGCCACCACTCTGGGTTTACAGAGTTGCAGATAATGTTTCCAGGATAAGGTGACAGATTGGCTGGTCATTCGCTTCCGAATAGGTTCTTTGAGCTGTAAACATATAGAATAACAGTGAACCTTTGATTATTGAAATCGTCACAGGCTCTCATTTTTTTCTATCCACGAGGGATTTATGCAACGGGAATTTATGAAACCGGGTATTGCAGCATTGATGTTGCTCTGCCCAGCTTTATCGGTACAGGCCGAAGCAAGCAAAGTACGTGAACAAATACTCGCCAACGGCTTGAAAGTGTTGGTGAAAGAAGATCACCGCGCGCCGGTGGTGGTATCGCAAGTCTGGTACAAAGTCGGCTCCAGTTATGAGCCGGGCGGTATTACCGGCATCTCGCACATGCTGGAACACATGATGTTCAAAGGCACCAAACAATATCCGGCTGGCGAATTTTCCCGCATCATCGCCGAAAACGGCGGTCAGGAAAACGCCTTTACCGGCAACGACTATACAGCCTATTTTCAAACCATCGAAAAATCGCGTTTGGAAATCTGCTTCAAGCTGGAAGCGGATCGCATGCGCAACCTGGATTTGAAAGCCGAAGAACTGGAAAAAGAGCTGCAAGTGGTAACCGAAGAACGCCGCATGCGCACCGATGACAAGCCTCAAGCTAAAACCCAGGAACAGTTCAATGCGGTGGCATTTGCCAACAGCCCTTACAAACACCCGGTGATCGGCTGGCCTTCGGACATTGCCAATTACAAAGTCGAAGACCTGCAAGCCTGGTATCAGCAATGGTACGCCCCGAATAACGCCACAGTGGTAGTCGTGGGCGATGTCGATGCTGAACAGGTCGTCAAATTGGCCGAGCAATACTTTGCCGATTTAAAACCCAGCGAGATCAAACCGATCAAACCGCAGGACGAAATCGAGCAAAAAGGCGTGAAAAAAATCACCGTCAAAGCCCCGGCCAAACTGCCTTTTATCATGCTGGGCTACAAAGCCCCGGTATTGAAAACCGCTAAACCGGAATGGGAAGCCTACGCGCTGGAAGTATTGGCGGGTATTTTGGATGGCGGCAACGGTGCGCGCTTGTCCACTCGTTTGGTGCGCGGCAAGGAAATCGCCGTTTCTGCGGGCGCCGGTTATGACATGACTTCGCGTTTGCCGGAAATGTTCATGCTGGAAGCCACGCCAGCCGAAGGTAAAACCGTGTTTGATCTGGAATATGCCTTGAAGCAGGAGGTTTATCAATTGCAAACCGAACTGGTCAGCAAAGAGGAATTGCAACGCATCAAAGCCCAAGTGCTAGCCAATGATATTTATCAAAAAGACTCCAATTTCTATCAGGCCATGCAGATCGGCATCCTGGAAACCGTGGGGCTGAGCTGGCAAAAAGCTGATGAGTATGTGCACAACATCAATCAGGTGACCGCCGAGCAAGTGCGCGAAGTGGCGCGTAAATATCTGATCGAAGATACCCTGACCGTGGCCTATCTGGATCCGCAACCCATCACCGAAGCTCCCAAACCCGCGAAACTGACTGGAGGTCGTCATGCGTTTTAATTTGATTGGTTTGATTCTGTTGCTGCTGAGCCCCCTCTCCGGGGCCAACGTCAACATTCAAAATTGGCAAACCAGCCAGGGCAGCCGGGTTTATTTCGTGCAAACCCCTAGTTTGCCGATGGTGGATCTTAGAGTCACTTTCGATGCGGGTAGCGCACGAGACGGTGCTCAATTTGGTTTGTCGGCCTTGACATCGGCACTACTGGATACCGGCGCAGGCAACTGGAATGCCGACGAAATCGCCAATCGCTTCGAAGCGGTCGGAGCGGCGTTTTCCAGTGGGGTGTCCGAAGACATGTCTTGGCTATCGCTACGTACTTTGACCGAAAAAGCCTTGTTTGATGATGCGGTGTCGACTTTCCACACCATACTCACCCAGCCCACCTTTAATCCGGATGATTTTCAACGTGAAAAAAACCGCACACTGGCCGGTTTAAAACACCGTGAAGAATCGCCGGGTGCCTTGGCCAGCCTGGCTTTTCAAAAAGCCTTGTATCACGATCATCCTTACGCCCATCCCGAAGAAGGCATGCTGGATACCGTGTCAGCCTTTCAAGTCAGCGACCTGACGGCGTTTTACAAAAAGCATTATGTGTCGTCAAATGCCATCGTGGTGATCGTAGGCGACTTGCAACGTCAACAAGCTGAGCAACTGGCGGAGAAATTAATGGCTGATCTGCCAGTAGGCGAAAAACCGGCTGAAATTCCGCCCGTGACACTGCCCACACAAGCCAGCACGCAGCACATCGATTTTCCATCCAGCCAAACCCACGTGCTGTCCGGCATGCCCGGCGTGCATCGTAAAGACCCGGATTATTTTACTTTGTATGTAGGCAACTACATTCTGGGTGGCGGCAGTCTGGTCTCCAAACTGTTTGATGAAGTGCGTGAGAAACGCGGCCTGGCTTATAGCGCTTCCAGCCAGTTCGTACCGTTATTTCGGGAAGGACCATTTGTAATGAGCCTGCAAACCCGTAATGATCAAACTGAGCAAGCCATTGGAGTGATGAACGCCACGTTGAACGATTTCATCAAAAACGGCCCCACGGAAGCCGAATTACTGGCAGCGAAGAAAAATATCACCGGCGGCTTTGCCTTGCGCACCGACAACAACAGCAAAGTGACCGAGTACGTCACGATGATTGGTTTTTATCAGCAGCCGCTGGATTATCTGGATCAATTCCCGGCTAAAGTCGATGCGGTAACCTTGGAAAACATCAAGGATGCTTTCCAGCGCCGAATCCGTCCAGAGTTGCTGCAAACCGTCAGTGCAGGTGGCGGCAAATAAACCATGAGTAATAAGTTGCGCATCATCGGCGGCGAATGGCGCAGTCGGCAAATCACGTTCGACGATGCGCCAGGGTTGCGCCCAACGCCGTCTCGCGTCAGGGAAACCCTGTTCAACTGGCTGCAAGCCGATATCAGCAACAGCCGCTGCCTGGATTTATTTTCAGGCAGCGGCGCCTTGGGTTTCGAAGC
>CAZJYS010000102.1:0-7107 GCA_964550075.1 uncultured Methylomonas sp. | reverse complement strand
CGGAAGATGATGGCTCCTGCCTCATTTACATCGATAGACAATTGTTACATGAAGTAACTTCGCCACAGGCTTTTGATGGCCTGCGCTTGTCTGGCCGCCAACCCTGGCGTATCGCCCGGAATCTGGCGGTTGCCGATCATAACGTGCCCACCTCAGGCCGTGCGCAAGGGATTGCTGATCCGGTTTCGCGTTTGCAAGTCGAAACGCTGGAAAACAATTGCCGCGAATTTGGCATTACCGAATTCGATATGAGCGACATTCGCCAAGGTATCGTTCACGTCGTCGGCCCAGAGCAAGGCGCGACGCTACCCGGCATGACCATAGTATGCGGCGATTCGCATACGTCTACCCATGGCGCATCTGCGGCATTGGCTTTCGGCATCGGCACTTCTGAAGTCGAACACGCCTTAGCCACACAATGCTTAGTACAGAAAAAAGCCAAAAACATGTTGATCAAGGTCAACGGTAAAACTGGCCCTGGCGTCACCGCGAAAGACATCGTGCTGGCAATCATCGGCCAAATCGGCACCGCTGGCGGTACCGGTTACACCATCGAATTTGGCGGCGACGCCATCCGCGCCTTGAGCATGGAAGGTCGTATGACCATCTGCAATATGGCCATCGAAGCGGGCGCCCGCGCTGGTTTGATTGCGGCTGACGACATCACTATCGATTATTACCGCGATCGTCCTTATTCTCCTAAAGGCGATGACTGGAATATGGCTGTGCGTTACTGGCAAAACCTGCATTCTGACGCCAACGCAAAATTCGACAAAACCATCGAATTTAACGCGGCCGACATCAAGCCGCAAGTCAGCTGGGGTACTTCCCCGGAAATGGTGTTACCGGTCGATGCCTCAATACCCGATCCAACTCAGGAAAACGATCCTGTCAAACGCCAAGGTATCGAACGCGCATTGCAATACATGGGTTTAACCGCCGGGCAGAAAATCACCGACATAAAGCTGGATAAAGTTTTTATTGGCTCCTGCACCAACTCACGTATCGAAGACTTGCGCGCAGCGGCAGCAGCCATTAAAGGTCGCAAGAAAGCCGATTCAGTTAAACAAGTGCTGGTCGTACCCGGCTCTGGGTTGATCAAGCAACAAGCTGAAGCGGAAGGTCTGGACAAAATCTTTACCGCCGCTAACTTTGAATGGCGCGAGCCTGGGTGTTCGATGTGTCTGGCGATGAATGCAGATCGACTGGAAGCGGGCGAACATTGCGCTTCAACTTCTAACCGTAATTTCGAAGGTCGACAAGGTTACGGTGGACGTACGCATTTGGTGAGTCCGGCTATGGCTGCGGCTGCGGCGATTGCCGGGCATTTTGTCAACATTGCGGAGGAAGCATAATCATGAAAGCGTTTACTACTTTAACCGCGCTAGTAGCGCCTATGGATCGCGCTAATATTGATACCGACGCGATTATCCCCAAACAATTTTTAAAATCGATCCGCCGCGCCGGTTTCGGCCCGTATTTGTTTGACGAATGGCGTTACCTGGATCGTGGCGAACCGGAAATGGACTGCACAAACCGTCCTTTAAACCAAGATTTTGTCCTGAACCAACCCCAATACAAAGCCGCGCAAATCCTGCTGACCCGGGAAAACTTCGGCTGCGGCTCATCGCGTGAACACGCGCCTTGGGCCTTGGAAGATTATGGCTTCAGAGTCATCATTGCCCCAAGCTTTGCAGATATTTTCTTCAACAACTGCTTCAAGAATGGCATTTTGCCTATCGTGCTGCCATCCGAAACCGTTGATCAGTTGTTCAAGGAAGTCGCTGACGGTTATCAATTGACTATTGATCTGCAAACCCAAACGATCACCACACCCAGCGGACAAAGCATCGTTTTTAGTGTCGATGAAAATCGTCGTTTCCGATTGTTGAATGGGCTGGATGATATTGCTTTGTCTTTACAGCATGCCGACAAAATTAAAGCCTATGAATCAGAGCGTGCCAAGCGGGCTCCCTGGCTGTTCCGAGATGCCTGAATTTAATTTTATTTAAGAGTAGTTACATGCCCAGAAAAATTGCTGTGCTGGCCGGTGATGGCATCGGTCCCGAGATTGTTACCGAGGCTATCAAAATTTTGAGCTTTTTAAATACAGACATGAGCTTAGGTCTGGTATTTGAAAATGCCTTGATTGGCGGCGCTGCATATGATGCGTTTGGCACACCTTTGCCTCAGCAGACGTTGAATTTATGCAAAAACGCCGATGCGGTTTTACTGGGTGCTGTAGGCGGTCCGAAATGGGAACCTCTGGCGCATGCTGTGCGTCCGGAACGCGGTTTACTGGGTGTTCGCTCCGAGTTGAATCTGTTTTCCAACTTGCGCCCCGCCATGTTGTATCCACAATTGGTCGATGCTTCGACCTTGAAACCGGAAGTAGTGTCCGGTTTGGATATCATGATTATCCGCGAATTGACGGGCGGCATTTATTTTGGTCAACCTCGCGGAGTACATATCGCCGAAAACGGGGAAAGAGTAGGCATCAATACCAAGATTTACAGCGAATCTGAAATCCGCCGCATAGCGCATTCTGCGTTTAAAACGGCACAAAAACGTCATAAAAAGCTTTGTTCTGTGGATAAAGCCAACGTTTTGGAAGTCACCGAGTTATGGCGGCAGGTCATGACTGAAGTGGGCAAGGAGTACCCGGATGTACAACTCAGTCATATGTATGTCGACAATGCCGCCATGCAATTGGTGCGAGCACCCAAGCAATTCGATGTAATTGTCACGACCAACATGTTTGGTGATATTTTGTCCGACATTGCAGCGATGCTGACCGGCTCGATCGGCATGTTGCCATCGGCATCGCTGGATGCCAATGGTAAAGGCATGTACGAACCGATTCATGGTTCGGCACCGGACATTGCAGGCCAAGGTATTGCCAATCCACTGGCGACTATTTTATCTGTTGCGATGATGCTGCGTTATACCTTTAATCAAGCCAAGGCCGCCGAACGCATTGAACAAGCTGTCAACGATGCCTTGAATGCCAATATCAGAACAGTCGATATTTATTCAGAAGGCATGCGTAAAGTCAGTACGTCCGAGATGGGCGATGCCGTCCTTGAAGCATTGAAATCCTCACATTAATTTTCTCTGTTTATTCGGAGCCTAAACATGTCAAAAACCTATGATGTAGCCGTAGTCGGCGCCACCGGCGCGGTTGGTGAAACCATGATCGCCATTCTGGAAGAACGCAATTTCCCGGTTGGCAAAGTCTATGCATTGGCCAGCGAACGTTCAGCGGGCAAACGCATCCCTTTCAAAGATGGGTCTTTAGTGGTTGAAGATTTGGCCTCATTTGATTTTTCCAAGGTTCAAATAGGCTTGTTCTCACCCGGCGCTTCTGTGTCTGCGGAATATGCACCTAAAGCGGCCGCAGCCGGGTGCGTCGTAATCGACAATACCTCGCAGTTCCGCTACGACGACGACATTCCGCTGGTAGTGCCGGAAGTCAATCCGGAGAAAGTCGCTGAATACAAAAACCGTGGCATCATCGCCAACCCGAATTGTTCCACGATTCAAATGTTGGTTGCTTTAAAACCGATTTATGACGAGGTCGGTATCAGTCGTATCAATGTCGCTACTTATCAAGCCGTGTCTGGCACCGGCAAGGACGCGATCGAGGAACTGGCAACCCAAACTGCTAATCTATTGAATGCCAAACCGGTTCAAGCCAGCGTTTACCCTAAGCAAATCGCGTTTAATGTTTTGCCGCAAATTGATGTATTCATGGATAACGGCTACACCAAGGAAGAAATGAAAATGGTCTGGGAAACCCAAAAAATCATGGGTGACACCGATATTTTGGTCAACCCGACGGCGGTTCGCGTCCCGGTGTTTTTTGGGCATTCCGAAGCGGTTCACATCGAAACCAGGCAAAAAATATCCGTAGCCAGGGTTCGTGAGTTGTTGGAAGCCGCACCTGGAGTGACTGTCATTGATGAACGCGAAAACGGCGGCTATCCAACCGCGGTGACTGATTCATCAGGACATGACGATGTGTATGTCGGCAGAATTCGTGAAGACATCTCCCATCCCAACGGTATAAACTTATGGGTGGTTGGCGACAATGTCAGAAAGGGCGCCGCCCTCAACAGTGTGCAGATAGCAGAGGTGCTGGTAAAAAATTACATCTAGTCTAAGATTAGCAAGCGTCTTATAGCGTCAGACAGATAGTGCCGAGGTAATCCCAGTGAAGGAAAAGAGTGTGAAGCATTTTACTAAAACGTTAGCAGCTGTATCTTTGTTGATACCGATGAACGCTCAATCACTGGGAATCGGTGAACTCGAATTACATTCAGCCCTAAACCAAAGCCTAAACGCTCAAATCAGATTACAGCTTGCCCCTGGTGAAAGCCCCGAAGATATTCGAGTCAGACTCGCACCACCGGAAAAATTTGATCAAGCGGGTGTCCCTTGGAGTTATTTTTTATCCAAAATTAAATTTCAAACGGTCCCTCAAGCTAATGGCTCTGTGATTATCAAGGTTACCTCAAGAGAACCACTCACTGAACCTTTCCTTAACTTTTTACTGGAAGTAAATTGGCCTCAGGGTAGTCAATTTCGTGAGTTTACAGCTTTAATCGATCCCCCGGCCGAATACCGCGCACCAGTTGTTCCTTCAACATCGGCCTATAACGAATATCAAGCAGATGCTTATCAAAACTACGAGCGGCCAATCAAAAAGCCTCGTACAGGTAAAAAGCGTGTTATCCCCAATCAACAAGCTTCAAACATCACAGATCAAACACCAAGCAGCGGTGAATATGGGCCTGTGCAAGAAAATCTGACCCTATGGCGAATTGCTGACGAACTCGGCAGTGAGCGCAACGTGTCAACCAAGCAAATGATGGAAGCTTTGTATCAGGCAAATCCCAACGCGTTTAATAATGGCAATATCAATTCTTTAAAGGCTGGCGCAATTCTTAGAATTCCGGAAACCGCTGCCATCTCGCAATTGCCCGGTAAACGTACCGAAGCCAAGTCTGCACAAAAAACCGCTAAACCGACATCAGCATCAAACAAATCTTTGGAATTAGTAGCTCCGGTTACAGAGTCCAAAATTGCCGACAACGCTAAAATTGATGGACAGATTAAACCAGGCAATGACACTGATGCTGGAGATAACAGCGCTGGCAATGGATCGAATAGTCAAGGTAAGGATTTAGAGTTACAAACCCGCATCGAAAAATTGGAGCAACAACTCAATATGATGCAGGAGTTGTTGGCACTCAAGGATCAACAATTAGCCAAACTTCAGGGAAATGAGAAATCATCCACACCATCAGGCACTGATAAAACCAATATCCAGCCTACACCGCCACCTGCCGTTCCTACCGAATCAAAATCAGCGACTGAACAACCAATAACGGCGAAACCGGAACCGACTGTCATTCAGCAGCCAATCGCGACTCAACCAGAACCCGCAAAACCGGCACCTGCTCAAACAAAACCCAAGCCAAGACCTACCCCGGTAGCACCTGTAGAACCTGAAAGTGATTTTCTTTCTTCACCCATTTACAGTTTTGGCTTAGGCGGTGCGGGGATTGGCTTACTTGGACTTTTAGGCTGGTTGCTGTGGAGAAAGCATAAAATTGAAAGTAAAACCAACACGGAAAGTATGTTTGCTTCTGCCAGCCAGATCAAAATGCCCGATGGGGACAGCAGTCTTGCCTTACCTGTGATGGATGTCAGCAGTGCTGTTAATTATGATGTGGGTACTGTCGGTGAAAGCTCGTTTATTAGCGATTTCACACCCAGTGATTTTGAAGCCTTCGATACTGATCAAAGCGAAATTGATCCCTTATCGGAAGCTGATGTGTATCTAGCCTATGGTCGATATCAACAAGCTGAAGAACTGATTCGTCAAGCCATAAAGGATCACCCCAGTAAGGATGAATACAAACTAAAACTGTTGGAAATTTTCTACGCTAATGAAAATAAGGAACGGTTTAATGATTATGCTCATGAACTTACTGCAGCTGGGAAAAATAGCGATACATCGTTCTGGAATAAAGTCACTGAAATGGGCAAGGAAATTATTCCCGAATCTGTTTTATTTGGTGGCTCAACAACTTCTTTCAGCCTTCAAAAATCCGAATCTATTGTGGAGCAATCTGATGCCCACAACCCATTAGTCAATTTTGATTCAGACGATGATTTATCACTAGAATTAGATGCTTTGAACAGTGATTTTATTGATCTGGGCGCTACTGCTATTCCTGAACAGACTTTCAGTGAATCCACTCAGCCGGGAAATGAATGGCAGGTAGATTCAACAAGGGCAGATGATAATGGCCTGGATTTTGATTTAAGCTTTTTATCTGATAGTGAACCTACGCCAAAACCAACTGATCAAAACAATTCACTCCCCGACATTGAATCCGTTGATTTTAGTCTTGAACAGCTAAGTGTTGAGCCCACCAAGGAAACCACAAGTGAAACTCAAGATACCTTAGATTCTTTAGAAAGTTTTGATTTTAATTTTGATCTGGATACTCCTGACACCAAAAGCGCTATCCAAACCAATAATTCAGATGTTGATGATGCGCTAGATATAGTCAGCCTAGAAAATTTTGAATTTCCTGACTTTGAAGAAAATCTGAATGAGGATGTACTCAAGAAAAATCAAGTTACTACCCAAACAGCAGATCTTGAAACGCCTGATGAGTTTGACTTCAACTTTAACTTCGACGCGCCTAGTGATTCAAATGATAGTGAAGAATTTAATTTAGGCGTCTCCGACCTGACTGATATGGACGAATTTGAAACCAAAATCGATTTGGCTAAAGCTTATGTCGATATGGGGGATAACGATGCCGCAAGATCGATAGCTGAAGAGGTATTAGCAAAAGGCAATCCTGAACAGAAAAAAGCAGCTCAGGCGCTCCTAGAGGAACTAACCTAACCCTTTAGTTAGCTTTAACAATTATTTTCGAATTTATTTTTAGCCTGAATGAACCCATTGATGAATCGCATTACAAAATTCATCAGGCGCTTCAACATACAACCAATGCCCAGTTCCAGATATTTCAACAATAGTGGCTTCAGGAAATTGCTGATAAACCATTTCAGGTTGAATATATT
>CAZJYS010000101.1:4933-7127 GCA_964550075.1 uncultured Methylomonas sp. | reverse complement strand
TTTATGGATTTACATCCGCCTTACTCTGGTGGAGCAAACCAGATCGTAAGCCGGATGTAAAAATTGATCCCAAATCACTCAAACCGATAAACGAATCGGATAAGCGTGGAGATTCGATGGCATTACTGCGCGGTATTAGCACCCGCTGGCGCATAACCACTGACACTGATTTCCAAATCCGGTTGACCTTCCTGACCTTTCTGACGGAAACGCAAAGCCCCTGTTAACGATGTTGGCGCAGCCGTGGTACAGGTACTTTTGACAAAAAACCACGAAGAATCGCGCTGCGAAGAACCGTCAGGATCCATGAAATTCACATCGGTGGTGAAATCTACCCAATTATTGCTGATGGGTGCCACACTGGTCAGCGGCTGAGCTGAATCACCCGGTTGATGTACGATCGAAGTAAACGTTAACCCTGCCCGGTACAACACGTCGTCAGATTGAGTAGCACCCCGAGTCACAAAGTTATAGGCTGCGGAAACCGGCCCACGATTTCTAAACCCCGCCCGCACAAAATCATTGATTTCGTAATATTGCGTTCCAGCCAGACTTGGATTGTAATCGACATTATCCAATCTGATCTTGGCACCATAGACACAGTTAGTACCACTTCGCCAGACCCGGTCGGTAACTGTTCCGATCGTTCTTGTATTGATGACAATATTTCTTGTTACGCTGGCCACCTGCGCATAACCAGCTATAGGGGGGGCATTGTTTGGCACCGCACAGGTATTGTTGAGTCCACCATTGGGTGAAAAGGTCGGCGGAATCGATTCAGCCGAACCAAAATCACCGGTCAAGTTACAAGTCAGATATGCTGAGGTACCACCCGGTACAGCCACACCTGTTGCAGGTAAGGTCACGAATCCCGTAGCCAGCGCACTCGTGGAGGAAATTGCCAGAGCCGTCAGCATCGAAGTTCGCAGTGTCATTTTTTTCATTATTGATTTCCTATTGTTGCCGTTAATTACGTTCACCGTTTCAATACATCAGTTACAGAAACAGTTCCTAAGCTTCATCCTTGAAGTCAAGCCAGCCTAAAGGCGATTTCCGGCGAAAAATATACCCAACTGACTGGTCTTTTTGTCCAGCTACTGCGGCTCGCAAAAGCTTACATAGCACAACTATGCGCGCTTTTTCGATCCTGATATCTGAACAAAAATCCGGCACCATTCGGGTATATTTATTCTTGTCAATCGCCTAAAAGCCGTGTCCCAAACAGGTCGTGACCTGCTTTCCATCCACACTGACACCATCCGGACAAATGGCGCCCTGAAAATTGGTTTGTCCATCGATCATGGCCGTTTGCATGCCCTTGGCTCCGGATAAATTGGCTCCGCTTAGATCGGCACCGGACAGGTCGGCTCCTGCCAGATCAGACCCGGCCAGATTGGCTTGTTGCAGATTGCTGTGATTGAAATCCGTCTGCGTCAAATTGGCTTCGCTGATATCGGCCGCCACTAAAGTGGCCCCAGCGAACCCACTTTGACTCAAATTGGCATAACTCAAATTGGTTTGACTCATTTCGGCTCCCTCAAAACGACTGGCCGTCATTTCAGCACCGGTTAAGGTCGCTCCGGTTAGTTGCGCCTGTTGCAAATTGCTGTCTTTGAATTTGGCCCCATAAAGATTGGCCGCAGTAAAGTCTACTTGGCCCAATTCCGCGCCCTCGGCAATAAAGGGATTGTTGCCGTCTGATTGCAGCTTGGAAAAATTGGCCCCCTGTAATTGGGTGTCCGCACTGACCACCAGAGAGCCAATCACGCTGGCTTCACTCAAGTTTGCACCGGTTAAATCGGCATGTCCCAATTCACCCGACAAGCGAGCTTTGCTCAGTTGGGTGTTAGGCAATTTCCGATCTTTTAAGCTGTCCGCTGCCGAAAAATCACACTGGCTTAAATCGACACCGGCCTGTGGAGATCGACACAAAGCCTCTTGCGCCGATTTGAGCGGCTCTAGAAATTGCCAAAAATCAGGGCTCACATCGGGCGGCTGATTTTGATTGGCTTTTTGCAGACTTTGGTAAAGCCCATTTTGGTAATGGACTTGATCATAGCGACCATAAACCGGCGATTCGCCCCAATCGCCGCGAAATTGTGGGGTTGGATTTCTACCGGCCGAAGACGAAGCTGAAATCGTAAATTCATCCTCGGCATCCGTAATCTTCGTTTCGTTGACATAGGCCTGCAAG
>CAZJYS010000101.1:2242-4833 GCA_964550075.1 uncultured Methylomonas sp. | reverse complement strand
CGTAAATTCATCCTCGGCATCCGTAATCTTCGTTTCGTTGACATAGGCCTGCAAGCGACGACTATTGGCATGGGCTGAGTTTGGCTGATTCGACTTACTGTCCTGAGTCGAATGCCGGATAAAACTCAATGAATCATCAGTCCACCAGTATCTGACGCCCAACACCATCAACAAACTGCTAGCAAAGATCAATGTGCTGGATGTTCTGGATAGGCTCATGAATCGTCTCTTCAAAATGGCAGCAATGCCGACTGAATGTTTAAAACCATGTAACCATTCAGTCCCTTGTTCAAAAGACCTTGCGTAAGCCGGATAAGCGTTAGTGCATCAGGCAATGGGTGGATGCGCTAACGCTTATCCACCGTACAAGATAAACACATCCTTTATCAGGATTCATCGCTGTATAGTTACAAATCTATTTATTTATCCTACAGAGCTTCTAACCGAGCGCATACATGAAAAATTCCTGAATTTCATTGAAATATAAAGGAATTTTTCCCATATCAATATTCAAAGTCAGTCACTAGAATGCCGGATTTTTTCCCAATCCCCCGCTAATCGACCGAATTCCAGCAGCTGAAATGACGCCCACCCCATGCGCAACTTTCTGAGGTTTACCTTGCCACATAACCTACGGCCAAGGTTTAGCTGGTCGGTTTTGCTGTTGAGCTGCGCCAGTGTTTGTGTGGCTGCCAGCGATGAGACAGAAATAGTCGAGGAACTGGAGACGGTGCTGGTAGAAGACAAGCCAATCAAAAAACTAGGTCCACTGGACGGTTTATCCCTGCAACAGGAACAAATTCCCGGCAACCTGCAATCAATCGATAGCCAAACCATACAAGAATCAATGGCGACCAGTCTTGGTGATTTATTGAATACCCACCTGCAATCTATCAACGTCAATGATTACCAGGGCAATCCGTTCCAAATGGATATCAGCTACCGGGGCTTTTCCGCCTCGCCGCAATTGGGTACACCACAAGGACTCTCTGTTTTTCTGGACGGCGTAAGAGTCAACGAGCCGTTTGGCGATGTCGTCAACTGGGATTTGATACCTATGAACGCCATCTCCAGCATTGATCTATTCCCCGGCTCCAACCCGTTATTCGGTTTGAACACCTTGGGCGGCGCATTGGCAATGCGCACTAAAAACGGCTTTGAGGATGCAGGTGCCAACTTACGTTTCACCGGCGGCTCCTGGGATCGCAAAAAAGGCGAGTTAAATGCAGGCTGGAACAATGGCGCGATAGGTGGCTTTATCAGCTATACCGGATTCGACGAAGCGGGCTGGCGGGATAACTCGCCATCACAAGTGAATCAGGGCTTTATACGCCTGGATTGGCGGGGTGAAAAATTCAATCTTAAATTCAGCAGTTTGTTGGTGGGCAACGAATTATTGGGTAATGGCCTGATTCCAACCGATCTGTATCAACAAAATCCCAATGCGGTGTTTACCTCGCCGGATAGCACCGAGAATGAGTTACAGCAATTTACTTTAGGTGGTGAATGGTTTTTTAACGATGAATGGAGCCTGACCGGACAAATTTACCGACGGCAAAGCGACCGGCAAGCTGTGGCGGGAGATATTTACGAAGATTTCGAGGACATGGAAGCCAACGATTGGGACAGGCCAATGACGCTGGAAGACCCAGCTAATAATCATCCTATCTGCCGCTACCCCGATGCCAATCATGACGGCATCCCCGATTACGGCCTGGATAAAAACTCGGATGGCGTGATCGACGAAGGCAGTCTGAATATCGGCAATCTGAGTGTTGCAGACAGTAATTACCTGCTACCCGCCCCACCCATGGAATATCCTTGCAACACACTACGCTACAAACGAACCAGCGGGCCGCGTAATGGTGCGGCAGGCGATAACACCGATCCTGTTTCCACCGACCCAAGGCATTCCCCAACCGGCTATATTCCCGGCACGCCTGTTGGTGTACTCAGCAAAACAGCCATAGGCCAAATGACTGATGGCGCGTCTCTGCAATTAAACTGGAACAATAGTCGACACAAATTCCTGTTGGGCGCATCGATTGATGATGCCAGTAGCGATTTTGAAACCCGCCAACGTTTGGCTTTGATTGATGACTCGCATTTTGTCTATAGCGATCCGGCCCATATCGATCCGATTTTTACCGCCGGTCAACAGGACATCTTGAATAATTCATTTGCCGGCAAATCGACTACCTCCAGCGCTTATTTCAGTGAAACCTTCTCGCCAGTCGACAACCTGCACTTGAGCGTATCCGGTCGATTCAACTATACCCGGGTTAAAAACCGCATGCGCGCCCGCACTCGGACTGGCTTCGAAAGTCTTAGCGACATTCAGGATCTGAATCGCTACAGGCCAAACGTGATTGTTTGCCGTGACACCGATCCAACATCCTGCCCCAGCAAGGCGAATTATCAGGACGATAACTGGCTTAAGGATGTGTATCTGGCACAAGATCCCTATTATGGTTTATCCCAATACAGCGAAACCCCTACGGCTGAAACTTTCGATTATCTGGCTTTCAATCCTTCCGCAGGTTTTAGCTATTTGCCGTTTAAAAATACTGAGCACGCATTGAAAGACCTGG
>CAZJYS010000101.1:0-2142 GCA_964550075.1 uncultured Methylomonas sp. | reverse complement strand
GCAGGTTTTAGCTATTTGCCGTTTAAAAATACTGAGCACGCATTGAAAGACCTGGATGTGTTCTTTAACTGGAGCCAGGGCAACCGCACGCCTTCCAGTGTGGAGCTGGGTTGTGCGTATGATGGAACACTGGTGCCGCAAAACCCGGCTGACCCCAATTCGCCGAAGATTCCCAAAAGCCAGGCTACCATCGGCGGCTCCTGCACCTTGCCTTCGGCTTTATCGGGCGATCCTTATCTGCCGCAAATATTCGCCAACTCTTACGAATTCGGTTTGCGCGGCAAGCTTTGGGACAACCTGAGCTGGAATACCGGGATTTATAGAACCGACCTACAAGACGATATTTACCTGGTGGGCATCACGCCGGACCGCAGCTTTTTTGACAGCATCGGCGACACGCGTCGGCAAGGCATAGAATTCGGACTTTCCGGCAAGGCTGGCATCGTGGATTTCAATGTCAATTACGGATATACGGAAGCCACCTTTCAGTCCCATTTGTTCATGGTCAGCCGACACAACAGCAGTGCCGCCGTCAGAAACCCCGATCAGGATTATGGCCAAGTCTTGGTCGATGATTCCGGTCGTCCACAGGAAGCCTTGCAGGACATGATAGAAATCAACCCGGGCGATCGCATGCCGGGCATACCTTTACACAATATCAACGCCAGCCTGAATGTGCATTTAACTGAAGACTGGCTATTGGGTATCAACATGGTGGCGCATTCGTCATCGTTTGTACGCGGCAATGAAAACAACCAGCACACCCAGGGCGACTACCGTTATTACTACGGTTATCCGGCAGGCGGTAATGATCGGGTGCTGATCAGAGGTCGGCAATATCAGGATGCCGGAACCGTACCCGGCTATGCAGTGTTTAATCTGAAAACCCGTTATGAAATCATCAAGGGTTTTTCGGTGTTCGGCATGATCAACAATCTGTTTGACCGGCAATACGCCACGGCTGGACGTTTGGGCAGTAATCCGTTTTCCCCGTCCGAACGCGGTGCCATCGGTAGCAGCGGCTGGAATTACAATTCCAACGAATGGTTGGGAAGTACCTTTATTGGCCCGGGCGCCCCTCGCGCCTATTGGGCGGGTATCGAATGGCAATATTAATCGAACTTCCAAACAATTCCGGGAAAAACTCCTATTGTCCGTCCTACCGCATTGTTTTTACCATGCCGTATTGGCTCTGCATGGGATTTGAATGTCTCAGTTTTCTGTTCGTCATACTTCTTTATCACAACAACTTAAGTGCCTAAATGTTTATACAGGTAACCCACTCATGAAAAAATCCTTGCTTAGTTTATCGCTATCAACCGCCCTGCTTTGTCCCTTGCTCACAGCCAATACACTCGAAGCCGCTCCCAGAATCGTGATGGCTTTCCTGGGTGACTGGAGCCAGGATCAACGTTACAACAAAGGCGATGTGGTCAGTTTTGATAATGCGCTTTACCAAAGCTTGAAAAGTAAAAATAAGAATAATACCCCCGGCTCCAGCATCACTTACTGGCGAAAAATTCTGGGTGGCGGTAGTGGTGGAACAGAGAGACTGCCAAGTTGCGACCTCCCCGGTATGGCGGCCAACCTGATTGGCTGCGATTTCACTGATGACTCAAAGTTGCGTGGTAAAGATCTGCGCGGAGCACAACTCATCAAAGCCAAGTTGAGCGGTGATTTGGGGGTGATTAATCTGGAAGGTGCCCATCTTAACGGAGCCACATTAGGCAGCAGTGATGATGGTGATCCCCCCACTGGCAAATCATTGACCCTGCAAGGTGGCACCTCCCAAGGCAACATGGCTAATTTGCGAGGCACCGACTTGAGTAATTCTTTGACAGCCAATGGCTTTCCGATTCAGGCTGCACAAGTCGACTTTACCAGCGCCAACCTGACTGGCATTTACTGGATGGAGGCTAACCTTGAAGGCGCCTGGATGTCCCAGGCAAAACTTACTCACGCCCAGATACTGGGGTGTAATTGCTCATCCGCCAAACTATCTTACGCGGATTTGAGCTACGCGGTGTTGTGGAACGCCAAGCTGATCGGCGCTGACCTTTACGGCGCCAATTTGACCCGCGCTCAACTGTCCGGCGCGGACCTCAGCAATGCAGATTTCAGTTATGTCAATATGGCCTTTGC
>CAZJYS010000100.1:3279-7187 GCA_964550075.1 uncultured Methylomonas sp. | reverse complement strand
GTTCATCCGATTGAATTTGATATTAGTTTCGATTAAGTCGGTTTTACCTAATAGATCATTTAAGATTAAATTGGTTTACAAACGCCATAAAATCCCCAGGTGCTATCGGTTTACTGTATTTAAAGCCCTGAGCGATTTCGCAATCATGGGCTAATAAAAACTCGGCTTGCTCCTCGTGTTCTACGCCTTCGGCAACCACTTCAATGGCCAAGGATTTAGCCAAAGCCAGAATAGCGCTTGTAATCGCCATATCTTCCTCGTTATGCGGAATGTCGCGGATGAATGAACGGTCGACTTTAAGTTCCGATATCGGCAGTTTGCGTAAATAAGCCAACGAGGAGTAGCCGGTGCCGAAATCATCGATGCTGATTTGCACCCCCATCCGTTTAAATTCCCGCAAGGTGATCAGAGCTTCTTCAATGCCATGCAATAGTATGGTTTCAGTGAGTTCCAGCTTGATGCACTGGGCTGGCAACGATAATTGATTCAGAATGTCTTCAACCTGCCTGACAAAACCGTGTTGGCGGAATTGATGCGCGGACACATTGATGGCCACGCTAATGTCGGTTAAACCTTGCTGTTGCCATGCCTGCATTTGCTGACAGGCTGTTTCCACCACCCATTGACTGATCGGGATAATCAAACCGGAATCTTCGGCAATCGGGATAAACTGAGTCGGTGGCACCAGGCCAAATTCCGGATGCTGCCAACGGATCAAGGCTTCACAGCCCACCACCCGTTGTTCGCGCATATTCACTTTGGGCTGATAGTGCAATATCAGTTCGTTGCGTTCGATGGCGCGACACAAGTTGTTTTCCATGGATAACTTGTGGAACGCGGCCACATTTAAAGAGTTACTGAAAAACTGATAAGTATTTTGGCCTTGTTCACGCGCCACGCTCATCGCGAATTCCCCATTTTTGATGATGGTGTCCTGATCTTCGCCATCACCCGGATAGGCCACGATGCCGATATGAACACCCAGAAAGATTTCGTGATTATCAATCTGGAAGGATTCCGCCATTTGCTGAAAGATGCGATTAGTCACTTTCACGCTATCACGGGTGTCCTGGATATGATTCAGCAATACTGTAAATTCATTGCCACCCAAACGGGAAACCAACGCGTCACTCAAATCATAATCAGCAGACATGGCTACAAAGTCGCAGTCGCGTACCAGGGACACCAGGCGCTCGGCAAATTGTTTCAGCAAGCGATCGCCTACGCTGGGCCCCAGGGTTTCGTTGATGCGTTTGAATCGGTCAATGCTGATGAATAATGCGCTGATCACCGCCTGGTAACGGTCACAATACGACATGGCCTGACCCAGTACTTCCTTGAACAAGCTGCGGTTGGGTAATCCGGTTAATGTGTCGTAATAAGATAACAATCGCACTTGTTCTTCGATGCGCTGCCGTTCGCTGATGTCCTGAATGGTGCCTTGAACACGAATAACCTCAAGACCTTTGAGTACCATTTCGCCTCTGAAAATCAGCACATGCTGAATGCCATCCTGATGTTGTAACGGTAATTGCAGTTGAAACGGACTACCGCTTTGCAAGCTGTGGTTGATGACCTGACGTAGCGTTTCAGCTTCTTTTTCGGCAAAAGCGTGATAAAAATCCTGGATATGACCTTTGAAACGGCCTTGATCGACTTGCAGCAGGTTGAAAACTTCTTCTGACCATTGCATGGCGTTATCGGCAATTGTCCAGTCCCAGCTTCCCAAATGCGCAATTTTCTGCGCCAGGCGCAATTCTTCTTCACGCTTGCTTAAGTCGATCAGAGTGGTATTGGCACGCAAAATATAACGGAGTTGATGGGGCAGGATAGGCCAGTTGATGGGTTTGGCGATAAATTGGCTGGCACCGAGTTTAAATGCCTGGTTAATCGAGTCGACATCATCGGCACCGGTTAACATTACAATCGGTAACATCGCCATATCTGGCATAGCACGGATGATTTGCAGGCATTCAAAACCGTTCATGCCGGGCATCATGACATCCAGCAACACCAGATCCGGGTGTCGGGATTTCAACATGTCCAAGCCTTCGGCGCCACTGCCTGCGACCATGACTTCAAACTGTTCCTGCTGCAAAATGTCATGCAACAGCAAACGCATCATCGCGTCATCATCAATGGTTAAAATCAGTTTAGGCTGGGATGAATGATCGTTCATGCCGATTCCTGTTGAGGTAATTGAGCTAGTAAGGCTTGGAATTCCATTTCCAAGCGTTGCAATTGTTGGGCATCAAAAGCCAGTGAACCATCACGGGCGGCCTGTTCCAGGTTTCGGGCCAGTTCTGTCAGATAAATGCCACCCACATTGGCTGCGGCAGATTTTAGACTATGGGCAGCCGATCTGACGGCTTCGGTATTTTGGTTGGAAAAGGCTTCCTGCAATTTTTTCAGTTGCTGCCCGGTGCTTTCTCGAAAAAGCCTTAACACATTCGATACCAGTTGTTGACCGCCTATATGATCAAGCGTTTTCAAGGCGGCGGGATCAAAATGTTGCACTGATTCGGCTTCGAGGACGCTTGGCTGCGTTTCGATAACCTCAAGGTCAGTCGGTGTCACAAAATGTTGGTGTCTGGAATGATGTGTCGGATTGATGAGTGCTTCAATTTTATGGAGCAGACTTTGTTGCAGAAACGGCTTGGGAAGGTAATCCGACATCCCGGCCGATAAACAGTATTCCCGATCACCATCCATGGCGTTGGCGGTTAAGGCCAGGATGGGGACCGGTTTGCGCTGATGGGATTCTTCCCACAGACGTATGGCCTGGGTCGCCATATAGCCATCCATTTCCGGCATCATACAATCCATTAAAACCAGATCGAATGAGGCTTGTTTGAATAATTCAACAGCTTGTGCACCATTTTCAGCTAGTGTGACCATGCAACCCATTGATTTCAGCATGATCTGGGTGATTTCCTGATTGACCAGGTTATCTTCTGCCAGCAGCACCCGCAAGTTTGTCAGTTTGGTTTTGATGGCTGTGGCATCTGTATGGCCAATCAGATTGTAGAGTGCGGCTTGTAAGGTGTGTTGTCGGAGCGGTTTATACAAATAGGCATCACAGCCGCTGGCGCGGATATTGACTAATTCCTCTTCCTGTTCGCCTGCAGTGATGATGATAATGCGCATGGCATCAAAACGTGCATCGTTACGAATGTATTGAGTCAATTGGCTGCCTGTCATGCCTATCATATCCATATCCAGCAACGCGAAATCGAAGTTTTGCGATTGGCGTGCCAGCTGATCCATAATCTCCAGGGCACGCATGCCATTTTCAGCGACTCGGGTAAAAATGCCGAAATTAAATAGATAATTGCGCAAGGTCTGGGTGTTAATTGAATGATCATCAACGATCAAAGCCCGTTTACCGTGTAAATGGCTGGCTTGTCCTTTGCTGAGTGTGACCGGTGCTAAAGCTTTTTCGAGCGGCAGATGCAGGGTAAACGTGCTGCCAATATCTGGATGGCTGTCGACTGCTATGCTGCCGCCCATGCGTTCGCTCAATTCCTTGCTGATAGCCAATCCTAAACCGCTGCCACCATATTTTCGGGTTGTTGAACCATCCGCCTGACTGAAGGATTTGAATAATTTGGGAATATTTTCGGCGGCAATGCCTATGCCGCTATCGCTGACAGCGAATGAAATTTGCGGGCTATCACCGGGTAGATTGGCTTCCAGGCTGATTTTCAGTTTAATGAAGCCCTTATCGGTAAATTTAAACGCATTAGCTAATAAATTGGTCAATATTTGCCGCAAGCGGTAGGGATCGCCCCTTAGATCATCCGGGACTTTCGGGTCTAATTGGTAACTGAATACCAGTCGTTTGCTCAAAGCCTTTTCAAAAAACAAGGCCATGATCTGATCGATCAATGTCGGTAAATTGAAGTCTA
>CAZJYS010000100.1:1803-3179 GCA_964550075.1 uncultured Methylomonas sp. | reverse complement strand
TGGCCGCTTGGGCTTGACTCAAGTCCTCGGTTCTTAACGCCACATCTTGTTCCAATTGAGCGCGATGCTTTTCCAGCTGATTATCGCGGAACTGAATCTGTTCGATCATTTGATTGAAGCTTTTGACCAGTTCGCCAACTTCATCATCCCCTTCCCCAGCAGCACGAACGGTGTAATTCTTTTTACGGGTTAGTTCGCGGGTTAATAGCGACAGACGAATCAACGGGGCTGAAATCAATTCGGCCATGTTGCGGCCATAGAGCAAACTCAGGAAAAAAGCCACCAGCATGGAGAGTGAGATCTGTAGCAGATTATTCAACAGATCCAGCCACATCGGATGTAGATCCATCACGATATAGATGTGACCGACGACATCGCCATCTTTTTCGATAGGTTGAACGACGCGATGTAAATGGCTGTTGAGGTAAAAAGTTTGTAATTGGCTAAATGCCTCGGAGAGATTTGATGCTGGAGTAAACTGATGATGACGGGTATCAATATATTGACTGAATGGCGTGCCGTCAGTACGAAACAATTGCACAGCCAAAATATCCGGCTTGGCTTTTAGAGCTGCCAGTAAATCGGTAGCGGCGTGACTATCATCAAAGGCTAATGTCGCTGAAGCATTAAAACTGATCATCTGAATGATGGAATCCATATCAGTCAGGGATTTTTGATAGGCCTGCCAAAATTGCGTCAGACTGCTGATGATTAGCGTCAAGATTAACGCCACGCCCACAGTCACGGCCTGTAAGCGTTGTAGTTTGCGGGTAATCGGTAGATTGGCGAAAACGTTGTAATTCATGTTAGTGCGTGGTTATTACGTTTTTTGCCAGTTTCAGCATTTGTGCACTGATATGAATGCCAGCCGTTTTGGCCGTATCCATATTGAGTTCAAAAGCCAGACGGTTTTCGATTTCTAACAATTCAATCATGCCACCTTGTTCGATAAAGTCCTGATTATCGCTGACTGTGACAATCGGCAATCCATGTAAAATGGCGTTAATTTCAACAGCATTTTCATTAGGCCCTATAAAAACCAAATCACAATTTTTCAGTGCCTGATTTTCGACATTGGTAAACACTTTAATAGGCTTGTTGTTGACGAGTTTAGCGTCCAGTGTAATCAGAAATGATTCCAACCCAGTGTTAGAGGTAGCACAAAGCCGATAACTATCACCTGGGTTAGGCCATTCGAGGAATTTGAAAAAATTGTATAAAAAACCGGTTTTGATTGCAGGACTATTGTCAATTTCGGCCTGTGCAACGTTGACGCTTGAAATGACTATTACCAGTGCTAATAAAAATTGGCTAAAAGTGATTACACATTTCAGATGGGTGCTGACCTTGCGGATACGCAAAATCAAGCTAAACAA
>CAZJYS010000100.1:0-1703 GCA_964550075.1 uncultured Methylomonas sp. | reverse complement strand
TAATGACAGCCCATTCTCCCATTGTCGACGTATCTCAAATTCGCCGCCATAGCCATACTGGTCAGTAGAGTTTCCGTATTGGTAGTAAATAGCGTTATATCTTTCGTAATCCAGCCGTTTTTCCACTTCCATAAAATAACCCGTGGCATTAAAACGCCAATATTTCGCTATGGTTTGTTCCAGACCGAGTTCATAGGTTTCAACTAACTCAGGTTCCAGATCAGGATTGGCCCGAAAGCCTAAAAAATCCAAGGTTTCAGGTGTGCCATCCTGGTCTTGATCTGAATAAGCAGGTGCAAATTCATCATATTGCTGTGAAACATTGGGGGCGCGAAACGCGTGACTGTACTGAGCTCTTAACAGCGTATCCGGCAAGACTTGGTAAACCAGACCTAACCTGGGGCTGAACAACAGTTTGCTGGCATTGGAATAATCGTCCATGCGTGCGCCGACAGACAGATTGAGTTGTTCGGTGATGCTGATGTCATCCTGCAAATAAATTCCGATACGGTGAGTGTCTCGTTCATCCTGGGAATAGAGTCTATAAGGATCTACATCATAGTTGGTTTGTTTCTGCAACCAGTTTTCCTGAACTTCAATACCCGCAATCAACTTGTGTTGCTCAAAGTGCGTAGATATCAGACGCGATTCAAAGCCTGTCCACCAGCCGTGGGCTTGAGTCTTGTTTGTGACTCCAGCAAATTGATAACCGGAGTCATAGCTGTAATCGCCATAAAATGCCCGGGCGGTTAATTCCAGTTTCGGGCTTAAAAAGGTCGCGTATTGCAGATTGAAAAACGCTTCCGAGTCTTGAGCAAAGGTAGAACCGTCATCAAAATCGGTGTAATAAGCCCCGGTGCCGAAGTTTCTTTTTCGGGTTCCATAGCCTCCTTCAAAACTGAAATCTCCCCAGCGTGCTTTGGTGAAAACTTGCTGACCTCTATCATCGTTGGTTTTGGTTAGCCCATTTGGGTTTTCGGCGCTGGCACGATCCGGAAAGCTCAGAGTCGGGCCTTGTGAGCCAAAGCCACTACCAGAAACCAAATATTCCAGGCCGTTATCGTGTTTCTGACCATAACTGAAGCGACCTTTAAAAGTATCAAAACTGGCCCAGCTACCTGCAGCTTCACCGCCTTTAAAATCCTGGCCGTTGCGGGTGATCAAGTTGATTACAGCGAAGAAGGCATTGCTGCCATACATCGAGGAGCCAGGGTCGCGAACCACTTCGATGCGCTCGACTAAATCAATATCAATCGGTAGTTCATTGCCGGTAAGCCCCGAATCATAGATATTCTCGTTGATGCGGATGCCGTCTATCATGATCAGTATCCGCCCGTTGTAATCGTCGGCCTGATCAAAGCCACGCACTCCGGCATTTTCATAAATACGATTATTGACCACGAAAAATCCGGGTACTGTTCTCAACACGTCGCCCAGGGTACGGTGACCAAACTGTTTGATCTGATGCTTGTCTATCACGGTTACAGCGCTGGGGCTTTGCGATTGTTTTTGACTGTATTTGGAGGCAGTGACAATATCCACATCCAGTAATTGTTCCAGATCCATGGTGGTGTAGTCGGGAGATTCAATCGCCTGAGTGGTTTGACTAACAGTCAAAATCAAACCGGATAAGAGTCTGAAAATAGGGGAGCGTATCAGCCGAGAGTTTGGCCTGGCGCTACTTTGTTCAGTAATCAAAAAGC
>CAZJYS010000099.1:0-7196 GCA_964550075.1 uncultured Methylomonas sp. | reverse complement strand
ACCTCAAACGAAGTAATCCGATCATGGCACCCGGGCTTGGATAAATCAAAGTCTCTAGGCGGCATGTAACTTCGAGAATGACTATTGAAAACCAGCCTGACTTTAGGATGTAACAAGTTTTCATGATGCTGCTCGATCACCACGGCCAGATAACCACTTTCCAGGCGCACCAGCGTCCCCACTGGGTAAATGCCGATACTGCGAATAAAATGATGCACCAAATTGAGATTAAAGTGATGATCGCTCCACTCCAGCAATTTTCTCAGCACTTCAGTCGGCTCAATGCCAACCCTATAAACCCTGGTAGAGGTCAACGCATCGTAAACATCCACGACAGAAGCCATTTGCCCATACAAGCTGATTTCATTGCCTTTTAATCCCCTTGGGTATCCACTGCCGTCGTACCATTCATGGTGCTCTGCAGCTACATTCAAGGCTATTGGCGAGATACCCGGAGTTTTTTCCAGCACCAGGCAACCATAACGCACATGGCCTTTCATGATTTCAATCTCAGCTTCATCCAGCTTACCGGGCTTGTTCAAAATATGATTTGGCACTTGCATCTTGCCAATATCATGCATCAATCCACCCAACCCCACCTGTTCTATAGTGCTACGATCAATATCCAGCGAGCGGCAAAAACTGATTAGCAAGGTTCCAACTGCCACCGAATGCTGAAAGGTATAGTTATCGACCTGCTTGATTCTGAGTAGACTGACGATGGCATCCGGATTACGAAAAATCGAGTCAGCAATACGGGACACCACCGGCTCTACCTGCTCCAACTCCACTTGTTTGCCCATGCGGCTATCGTGTAACACATTGTGTACGATTTGACTGGCTTCCCGGCAAATCCGCTTAGCGTGAACCCGCTCCTTTTCCACACTGACCAAAACCGGTTTTTCCCGCTTCAGGGTTTGTCCCAACGCCTGTATGCGATGATCCATCTGCCGATGTTCTTCATCCACACAAGGTAAATCCGGCTTATCCAAACCGAGTTCAGTATCGATATAAACCTGACGGATACCATATGCGGCAATCTTTTCAATATCCTCTTCAGAACTAAGCAAAAACCGATTGCGCAAAAATGGATGGTCTATCCACGGACAATTAATGTCGTGTATAAACATCTGAGGTTTGAGATCAGTCACATCGATTTTTTTAATCATGGCTTGGCTGGACTAAAACTGCATGTCCCCAGAAAATAAACGTAGGCTTAATGTACTTTAGCTTTGGGTCGGTCGGCAATGCATTTAACCTAATGCACAGATTGGAAAACGCAGGAAGTCACGCGAATTTTGAACTCTGGAATGCAAATCTGAGTTCGCATTCCAGAGATAGAGTTTTTACTATCAGCCGAGGCGGGGTAATATTTTCAAGACTTTGAAACTACTCTACAGCGGATTTTTCCGCATCGACAGTAAAAATCGGATTGTTTTTATCTTCTTCAGAAAGTTTGGCTTTTTCTTCAGGGTAGATATGCCAGAAAGATTGGTCAATAGCCCCCTCGGTGTAACTGTTTTTACGGCTATGTCCAAACGGGCACCACCAGTTTTCCACCACTTTTACCATATAGGCATGCCATTCAAATAAGCCGACGCTGTATGGACAATACCAAGTGCAATTCAAGATCCAGAATAATTTTGATTGCGCCATACTCAGTTTAAATGAACCATCCATCACAATCTGATTTTTCATGCTGTAGCGATGACTGGCGCGATCCGGTAGAAAATCACGGTATTTTTTAACATTTTGCGCGCCGACATAAATCAGACTGTAATAGGTTAAATAGGCGCTGATAAATACAAACGGCAAAGTCAGAATCGGCAAATACACAAACAACAAACCAATGGCGCGGGACAACACCGACTTTTGTTGATGGTGGCAACCGATATTGACGCGCTCGGCGCAGGATTCGCAGGCTTTTACGCCCCCTTGGCTACTCATGAAATTTTCTCCGATTTAGGTTGGTTTGAATTAGGCTCAGGATTGAGCAATTGAAAAATACTTAAACAGCCCTCGCAGCAAAAGTGTTTCAGTCCGGCTGGGGTTTCGTGGATGAATCCCTTAATCCTGACGGGCTGGCCACAAAGGGCACAATAAGGTCGAATTTTTTTCATACGCTGGCTTTACATGCGCCCCGATACAGCGCAAAAAAAAGTTTTCAAATATTCTGTTTCCGGCATGGCGGGCAAAACCGGATGATCCGGGCCTTGCCCACCCTGGGCAAAAAACACCAAATGCCTGTCAATATGCCGCGCCGATGATCGCAAAATTTCATGCAAATTTTCGCGGCTCAAATGATGTGAACAGGACGCCGACACCAGCAAACCGTCATTGGACAACACTTGCAACGCCAAATGATTCAAACGACGATAAGCTTCGTAACCGGCTTTGTGATCTTTCTTACGTTTAATCAGGGCTGGCGGATCCAGCACAATCGCATCGTAATGTTGATTTTGTTCGCGCGCCTGTTTCAAAAACTCGAACACATCACTGCGCACAAACTGCATTTTTTGCTGCACCTGATTCAGTTCAGCACTTTCGGCAGCCAGTGCCAAGGCCGTTTCAGAACTATCCACACAAGTCACTTCGGCCGCACCAGCTACTGCTGCTGTAATGCCCCAGGCCCCAGCGTAACTGAATAAATCCAGCACCTTCAAGCCTTGGGTGTATTGGGCAAATTGTCCACGACTACAACGATGATCATAAAACCAGCCGGTTTTTTGGCCATCGGCGACATTGATTAAAAACCGGGTGTTATTTTCTTCAATCAGCAACCGCGCCGGTAATTCACCATAGGCAAGTTCCGGTTCTAAAGACAGGTTTTCCAACTGACGCTGGCTGTTGTCGTTTTTAAGCAAAATCGCGCTGGGTTGTAGTAATTCGATCAGCACTTTAACCAACAAGGCTTTATGCTTTTCCATACCTGCCGTGGTGATCTGAACGGACAAGACGCCATCATACCTATCGATGACCAAACCCGGCAAACCATCACTTTCGCCAAACACCAACCGATAAAACGGCTTATCAAACAGACGTTGGCGCAGATTTAAAGCCTGACTTAAACGCGTTTTGAAAAAATTTTCACCTATGCTGCTGTTGGTTTTACGTGTCAACAAGCGTGCGCAAATCAAGGCATTCGGATTGACATACGCAATACCCAGCGCCTTGCCACCGCTATCGTTGACCGTCACCACATCCCCAGGGACAAATTGTTCCAAAGCACTGCGCTGATTGTCGATTTCATTGCTGAACACCCACAAATGGCCTTGCCGTAAACGTTTATCTTCGTTTTTTTTCAGGAATAAGGCAGGATAGTCCATAGGATTACAGCAAATTTAATGAATAGCCGCCAATAGCATGGCCGGGCAGAATGATAGGCAGTCGGACCAAAGCAGTGCCATTGGCAGCCAATAGATTCTCGTCGGTATATTGTTGTGGTTCGAATACGCGTTCAGCCAGCATTTGTCCTTTAAAATCCTTGAATATCAATTTCAACATCGGGAATGTCTGAGCCTGATCCGCCTGATTGGTAAGGGCGGCGGTCAACAGATATCGCTGATCCAGATGTATTTCCAAATCGCTGTGTGATAAGACCCAATCATCCGGGTTGCTAAACACTGGAACCTGACAACCCAAGCGATGACAAACATTGCTCAAAGCCTGATACAAAACAGGCTGACGCAGCAGTTTCTCACCATCGAAATAAGCGACTTGGGCCATCAAACCCATCAGCAACAAAACACTACCTAAACCCCAAATCCAATTGGATTCAGCCGCTTTGGGTTTTGACGCCCATAATTGAGATTGACTCGAATGGCTGGCAGCTGCATCATTCAACTGTTCGGTCAACGCGGCCAACGCATCAAAACGCTCGCCACACTGAATACAGTTCAACATCCCCCGTTTTTTGCGAAGTTGTTGTGTAGTGACAGCTTGTTGTGAATCGCAATGTGGGCAGCGGGTATACATGATTAACCGGGCTTTTTGGCATCCAGCCTGCACCAGTCTTCCTGACTGACTGGCTCAGCAACTTCAAAACCTTGTTCACGATAAGCATCGGCGACAGATGCTGCTTGCTCGTTCAGTATGCCGGATAACACCAGAACGCCACCCGGTTTGACCAAGCTGGCAATTTTTTCAGCCAATTCGATCAGCGGTTTGGCCAGAATATTAGCCACTACCACTTCAGCATTCGCCAATTTAAAGTGTTCCGGCAGGTAATAACTGATCCGCTCTAGAACCTGATTTTTTTCAGCGTTATATTCGGTAGCCGTTAAGGCCTGCGGATCGATGTCGATACCATGCGCATGTTCAGCACCTAACAATACCGCAGCAACCGCCAAAATGCCGGAGCCGCAACCATAATCAATCATGGTTTTGTTTTGTAAGTCATGGCTGGCCAGCCACTCCAGACACAAAGCCGTCGTCGGATGCGTACCGGTACCAAACGCCAAACCCGGATCCAAGGTCATACAAACCTGACCGGGTTCATGCACTTCCTGACCGGTGGGACACACCCATAATTTGCCAGCAAATTGCATGGGATGAAAATGTTCCATCCAGGCCCGTTCCCAAGCCTGATCCTGAATCACCTCCACCGACCAATCCTGCAAGGGCTGACCGATAAATTGGTTTTCCACCAGGGTTTGTACCACATCAGGATCGGCATCCAGCTCAAATAATGCGGTGACGCGGGTATTACTCCAAATCTGGATTTGATCGATAGCCGGTTCGTAAACCGGCTCATCTTCTGCATCGCTGTAAGTGACGGATACAGCACCCAATTCACTGAAAAAATCAGACAACTCGGGAGCGGTTTGCTCGTCAGTCACAACTGAAAGCTGGTGCCATGCCATAGTTTGCTTAAGAAAGTGTCAGGGACGTCCGGCGAATACCTTTACCGAACGTCCCGGATTTTTAATGAATACCCAGTTTCTTTTCCAGGTAATGAATGTTTTGACCACCCTGAGCAAAAGCCGAATCGGCCATGATACTTTGTTGCAGCGGAATGTTGGTTTTAATCCCGTCGATCACCATTTCGCTGAGAGCAGTTTTCATACGGGCGATGGCACTATTGCGATCGTCTCCATGGGCAATCAGCTTGCCTATCATGGAATCATAATAAGGCGGCACTTTATAACCATTGTAGATGTGCGTTTCACAACGGATACCCGGACCACCCGGCATATGGAACTGCTCAATCAAACCTGGGCTGGGCATAAAAGTTTTTGGATCTTCCGCGTTCAGGCGGCATTCGATCGCGTGCCCGGTGAATCTGACTTGATCCTGGGTAATTGATAAAGGCAAGCCATAAGCAATGCGCAGTTGTTCCTTGACGATGTCAAAACCGGTAATCATCTCGGTCACGGGATGTTCAACCTGCACCCTAGTGTTCATTTCAATGAAATAAAACTCGCCTTTTTCATACAAAAATTCGAACGTACCCGCCCCCAAATAACCAATATCCACACAAGCTTTGGCACAACGCTCACCAATCAGTTTACGTTGTTCAGGCGTAATGCCGGGTGCTGGCGCTTCTTCCACCACTTTTTGATGACGACGTTGCATCGAACAGTCCCGCTCACCCAAATGAATGGCATTGCCATGCGAATCAGCCAACACCTGAAATTCGATATGCCGGGGATCTTCCAGGAATTTTTCCATGTAGACCGTGGCGTTACCAAACGCAGCACCGGCTTCGGCTTTGGTTAACTCTATAGAATTGATCAAGGCGGCTTCGGTGTGCACAGTACGCATGCCGCGTCCCCCGCCACCACCAGCGGCTTTGATGATGACTGGATAGCCAATTTCACGCGCCATCTGCAAATTGGCGTGTTCATCCTCGCCTAAAGGATCGCCGTTGCCAGGTACACAAGGAATCCCCGCCGCTTGCATGGCTTTTTTGGCGGAAATCTTGTCACCCATCATGCGGATGGTTTCCGGTTTTGGGCCGATAAACACAAAACCGCTACGACTGACTTTTTCCGAAAAATCGGCATTTTCTGATAAAAAGCCATAGCCAGGATGGATGGCTTGGGCATCCGTCACTTCAGCAGCGCTGATGATGGCAGGAATATTCAGATAACTTTGCGCAGAAGCAGCCGGGCCGATACAAACCGCTTCATCCGCCAGACGCACGTGTTTTAAATCACGGTCGGCTTCAGAAAATACGGCAACGGTTTTAATATCCAGTTCGCGACAGGCACGCAAGACGCGTAATGCTATTTCGCCACGATTGGCGATCACTATTTTGTCAAACATAATTGGCTCCGCTTATTCGATAATGAATAAAGGCTGGCCGTATTCAACCGGATGCGCGTTTTCCACCAGAATTTGTTTAATCTTGCCGCTTTTATCGGCTTCAATCTGGTTAAGAATTTTCATGGCCTCGATAATGCAGATGGTCTGACCGACAGACACTGATTGTCCAACTTCTACAAACGAGGGTGTTCCTGGAGAAGCTGAGCGATAGAAAGTACCGACCATCGGCGACTTCACCAGATGTCCACTGATTTTTTCTTCGGCAGGTGCAGTTGGAGCTGCAGGTACAGCAGGCGCAGCTGCTGGAGCGGCCACAGCCACAGGCGCAGCATATTGGACGGGCGCCGCCGCTGAATAGCGACTGATGCGAACAGACTCTTCGCCTTCGCTAATTTCAATCTCAGCTATGTCGGATTCCTCTATAAGATCGATGAGTTTTTTTATTTTTCTAATATCCATGGTTCTGAGTTCTCTCTTGTAATATCTGATGAGCGGCCTGTAAGGCCAGTTCGTAACCGCGGGCTCCCAAACCACAGATCACGCCGAGGGCGATATCTGAAAAATAGGAATGTCGTCTAAAAGCTTCGCGGGCATGCACATTGGACAAATGTACTTCAATGAATGCAATCTTGGTGGCCAGCAAGGCATCCCTAATCGCCACGCTGGTATGGGTAAAAGCAGCCGGATTGATAATGATGAAATCCACGTTTTGCTGATAAGCCTGATGAATTTGCTCGACAATTACGTGCTCGGCGTTACTTTGAAAAAAATGTAACTGATGACCCAGCTGGCTAGCCAACTGTTCCAGACTATGCTGAATATCCTGCAGGGTTTTATTACCGTATAAACCGGGCTCCCGCACACCTAACATATTCAAATTGGGGCCATTCAGAACGGTAATAGTCGCCATCGAGTAAATAAGCAGCCGT
>CAZJYS010000098.1:0-7222 GCA_964550075.1 uncultured Methylomonas sp. | reverse complement strand
GTCATGCTGTCGATTTTCAAAGTAGGCTGACCTACACCCACGGGTACGCTCTGACCTTCTTTACCGCAAGTGCCGACGCCGCTATCCAGCTGCATGTCATTGCCAACCATCGACACCTTGGTCAGCACATCCGGGCCATTGCCGATTAAGGTTGCACCTTTGACAGGGCGGGTAATTTTGCCGTTCTCAATCAGATAGGCTTCGCTGGCAGAAAATACGAATTTACCCGAGGTAATATCCACCTGACCACCGCCAAAATTGCGGGCATATATACCTTTTTGCACCGACTGAATAATCTCATCCGGGTCGCTGTTGCCGGGCAACATATAAGTATTGGTCATACGTGGCATCGGCAAATGCGCATAAGACTCACGGCGTCCGTTACCGGTTGGTTTTACCCCCATGAGCCGAGCGTTCAATTTATCCTGCATATAGCCTTTCAATATGCCATTTTCAATCAGCACCGTGTTTTCGGTAGGCGTGCCTTCGTCATCTATGCTGAGTGAGCCGCGTCGTCCTGGCAAAGTGCCATCATCGACTACTGTACATAAATTGGACGCCACCCTTTCCCCCACTCGTCCGCTGAATGCTGAAGTGCCTTTGCGATTAAAGTCGCCTTCCAATCCGTGGCCAATCGCTTCATGCAACAAGATACCCGGCCAACCTGGCCCTAATACCACCGTCATATTACCGGCTGGCGCCTCTTCTGCCTGTAGATTGATCTGGGCCTGTCGCACAGCTTCACGACCGTATTCAAAGGCTCTATCGTCTTGCAGAAAATAGCTGTAATCGCTACGGCTACCACCGCCCATACTGCCTTGCTCACGGCGACCATTTTCCACCATGATGACGCTGACATTCATCCTTACCAACGGCCTGACATCGGCTTGCAAGGAACCGTCCTGATTAGCCACCAGAATATGGTCGTAGGCGGCCACCAGACTAATCATGACTTCTTCGATGCGGCTGTCCAATTGACGGGTGGCCGCATCTACCCGCTTTAACAAATCAATTTTTTCCTGATCCGCCAACGAGTTAAGTGGATTGATAGTTGGGTATAACTGCGGCCAGATTTTACTGGTTTCGATTTTATGCATCGCCTGCTGGCCATGCCTGACAATCGCTTTCACATTATTGGCAGCCTCCAGCAAAATCGGCAGTTCAATCAGATCGCTATAGGCAAAGCCGGTTTTATCACCGCTGACGACTCGCACCCCGGCACCGCGCTCAATGGAGTGACTGCCTTCTTTAACAATACCCCCTTCCAAAGACCAGGATTCAAAGTGACTGGATTGAAAATAGATATCAGCAGCATCTACCGGTGCACTCAGCAAAGCTGCCATCACTCGATCAATATCCTGGATTTGCAGACTGCTGGAGCTCAATAGACTCTGTTTAACTTGTTCTAATAAGGGCATGTTGAAAAGTAGAAGTTTACGGAACGTGAACCAATCACATTACAAAAAAAGAAGCCAGATAGGCCACAACGATGGCAGTTACCAGTAATGTCGTTTTTTTTCCGACAGTCAAGGACAGCCAATAGTATTCGAATTCGGTTTTCCTGCGCAGCCAGGCTTGAGCGGCAGCCAGTTTGCAAAACGCATAAAATCGCGGCAGTACCCGCCACAACCAATAAATAATCGAACAGGCAATCAGTACCAAAATATAAAAGGTCACAATCTGACTACCATGCCGGGTGGTGTGAAAGAGATGCTCTACCGTATGTTCGATACCCAGCTCAAACCATTCGTACATGATATGCAGCACTTCAAAGACAAAATGCAGCAGACTCAACAACCAGTCTATCGTCACGTCATACATGACAATAGCCAACACCAGTAGCACCACTATGACCAGATCAAGGTGTTTTTTAATCATGCTAATTCCAGAGAACATTAGTCTTTAGCCTGCTCCGGCACCAACCATTCCTGTTTCCAATATCCCTGTCCCTCTGTCAGCACTTGATTGATCCATGGCAATAACACCTCCACCTGCTTCGATAGTGTCCAAGGTGGATTGATCAAAATCATGCCCGAACCGGTCATGCCGCGCTGCGAGCCATCCGCAACCACACAATGCTCTATGCGTAGTTGCTTGGGTATGCCGGTTTGTTGCAGCTGCTGCAGCATACGTTCGGTCATCTGCCGCTCGATCACCGGATACCACAAGCCATAGATACCAGTCGCAAAGTGTCGATGAGCTATTTGCAACGCCTCGACTACCTTTGAGTAGTCGGATTTCACTTCGTAACTAGGATCAATCAGAATAAATCCGCGTTTCTGAATCGGCGGCAGCTTCTTGCTCAATCTCTCCAAGCCATCTTCCTGGGCAACGTTGACGTGTTTGTCGCCAGCAAATAATTGCTGCAGGCTTTCGAAATCGCTGCCATGCAATTCCGATAATTGCAGCCTATCCTGATCCCGGATCAAACGCCGTACCAGTTGCGGTGAGCCTGGGTAACGCACCAGTTGCCGTCCGGTATTTTCAGCCCTGACAGCGGCCAGATAATCCTTGATTTCCGCAGGCACTTGGGTTTGCCCCCAAATTCGAGCGATACCTTGCTGATATTCACCTGTTTTCTGCGCAAACTCAGATTTGAATGAATACTTACCCGCACCGGCATGAGTGTCGATGTAAACAAAAGGTTTTTCTTTTTGTTTTAAAGCATTAATCACCAGGGTGATCAAGCTGTGTTTAAGTACGTCGGCAAAATTGCCTGCGTGAAAGCCGTGGCGATAACTGAGCATGAAAATTTTCCGTTTGAACTATTGGCTCAAGCCCACTTGGATCTGAACATAAAAAAGATGGCTCCCAACAAGCACAATCCCGCCCACAGATAATCCAGTTTCAAAGGCTCTTTCAGATAATACATCGAAAATGGCACAAAAACGCTAAGAGCAATGGCTTCCTGAATGATTTTGAGCTGCCCCACATTCAAGACCTTGTAACCAATACGATTGGCGGGCACTTGAAGCAGATATTCAAATAGCGCGATCCCCCAACTCAACAAAGCAGCCAATAACCAGGGTTTATGATTCAGTTCCTTTAAATGGGCATACCAGGCAAAAGTCATAAACACATTACTGCATATCAGCAGGCTGATAGAAATCAATACCGAGCTCATACCTGATGGGGGGTGGGAATTTGATATTGTTGCTTGAAAGCGTTGACGGCCTGACTGCGTAATTGCTGAATAGCCACACCAATTTGCGCACCCTGGATATTCGTCTTCATGACCTCGCGCGTATCAACCGATAATGCGGCTTTAGCCGCCATCCTGATGTAATCGGCTTGCGGATAAGCTATTTGCTCAAAACCCGTCCTGCCTCTGGCATCCGCTTCACAAGCCAATAAAAAATCTTCCAGATGATTTTCAGATTTTAATGCGCCTAGGGTTTGCAGCATTCTGGTCAGGGTATCCGCCCGCAGTTCAAAAACGCGATGGCAATGGGTATGGTATTCCATGACATGCAGACACAAGGTTTTTATGACATTCGGCACCCGCAAACGCTGACAAAAACGCTCCAGAACCGGTAAGCCTTTGGTTTCGTGACCACGATGACTGGGCCAATCACGAGGATCCGTCAGACCTTTACCCAAATCATGCAGCAAAGCCGCCAAGCGCACGGCAGGTTTGGGCGACAACTGGGTCGCCTGGGTCAAAACCATCAAGCTGTGCACCCCTGTGTCAATCTCTGGATGGTATTTGGCTGGCTGCGGCACACCAAAAAGGGCATGAATTTCCGGAAAAATCACCGCCAAAGCGCCACAATCCTGCAGCGTTTGAAAAAAAGCTGTCGGAGTGGTTTCGTTTAAAACTTTATATAACTCAGCCCAAACGCGTTCCGCAACCAGATGATCAACCTCGCCACTCTTGACCATCGCTTGCATCAATTCCAGAGTTTCAGGCGCCAAGCGGAATCCCAGGTGCGCGTAGCGGGCCGCAAATCGGGCCACGCGTAAGATACGCACAGGGTCTTCACTGAAAGCAGGTGAAACATGACGCAGAACGCGGTTTTGCAAATCTTGTTGGCCACAAAACGGATCGATCAGTACGCCATCTTCCGTCATGGCCATAGCGTTGATGGTCAGATCACGTCTTAATAAATCTTCTTCAAGTGTAACTTCGGGATTGGCATCGACTGCAAAGCCTTTATAGCCATGGGCCGTTTTGCGTTCGGTGCGTGCCAACGCATATTCTTCATGGGTTTGCGGATGTAAAAAAACCGGAAAATCTTTACCAACCGGCCTAAAGCCCTGGGCTAACAAATTATCAGGCGTGGCGCCAACGACAAGCCAATCCCGTTCAATGACAGGAAAATCCAGCAAACGATCGCGGACCGCACCGCCAACCAGATAGATTTTCATGACGCCAGACTTGCCTATGTGATGAAATTAAATACACAGTATAAATGACTCGTTATCATAGCGCTTTGCTTATTCAGATCCGAAACCAAAAATGATAGAAATTTTTTTAGCCAGCCTGCTGATAGGCGTTTTGGCAGGGATCAGCGCTGGCTTGTTCGGCATAGGTGGGGGCGTATTAATCGTGCCGACTTTGGCTTGGTTGTTCGAATTGCATCAGTTCAATCCGGAGCAAATCCTGCTGATGGCAGTCGCAAGTTCTTTAGCAACCGCCTTACCGACATCGATTTCTTCTTTAAGGACGCACCACAAACTAAATAACATCATCTGGCACCGGGCATTTCGGCTTATGCCAACTTTGCTTTTGGCGTCCATCTGCGGCGCCATCTTGGCAGAATTCATCAGCGCAGAATTATTGCGCTGGTTTTTTGTGAGCTACTTGCTGTACACCAGCCTCAGATTGGCTTGGCCCAAATCATCAGCAGTAAGCGGCCATCCCAGATTGTATCTGGATTATCCCATGGGTTTTTTGATAGGCTCGATTTCAGCGATATTAGGCATAGGCGGTGGCACCATCACTGTGCCTTATTTGGTGAGCAGCGGCTTACAAATTAAAAACGCTGTCGCCACTTCATCGGCTTGCGCTCTGCCCATCGCGATTTCAGCAGCTATCAGTTACATTGTATTGGGTTGGCACACCGAAAATCTGCCAGAAGGCAGTTTCGGTTATGTATACCTACCCGCTTTTTGGGGCATTACCACAACCAGTGTATTCACAGCTCCGATAGGTGCCAGACTGGCACATCGGTTACCCGCCATAAAACTGAAGCGCTATTTTGCTTTAGTGTTACTTTTTATGGCAATTAAAATGGCGAACTAAAGCCTGGAACTTATTCGATAAAGTTAAACTCTATGGTTGGCTCGACAAGGTTTGATTACTCAGTTGCACGAAAAAAAACTTCATCGTATACTTCGGCACAGCTTTATTGATCAAGCTAGCACACAACAACAAAACCTCTGGAGGGTATACAAATGAAATGGGAAACACCTGCTTACAACGACATGCGTTTTGGTTTTGAAGTCACCATGTACATTTACAACCGTTAATTCTGACGGCTGTTAACAAAAAAGGGGCATGAAAATGCCCCTTTTTTTTGCGAGCCGTTTTTTAATCCCGTATCATTCTCCCCTCGTTTATCAACCCTGACTAAATATGAAAATTAGAGTTCTCGGCGCTGGTGCCGGTGGCGGATTTCCGCAATGGAATTGCAATTGCGACAATTGCCAACGCTTGCGTAAAGGCCAATTCATCGGCAAAGCGCGCACCCAATCATCGATTGCCATCAGCACCGACAACCGCAACTGGCTGCTGTTCAACACTTCGCCTGACATTCGCGCTCAATTGGAAGCTTTTCCGGCTATCCAACCCAAACAAGGCATCCGCGATACCGGCATCAAAGCCGTTTTGTTGATCGACAGTCAAATCGACCACACCACCGGCATGCTGATGCTGCGCGAAGGCAAGCCGTTAAACGTCTATTGCACCGAGATGGTCAAACAAGACTTGACCACAGGATTTCCGCTATTCAATATGCTGAAAGATTACTGCACGGTCAATCATCATCCGATCGCTTGCGACGAAACGCCATTCGAGATTCCCGGCATAGACGATATCAGAATCTACGCCCATGCCCTGAAAAGCAAAGCACCGCCCTATTCCCCGCATCGCCACGATCCGCACGACGGCGATAATATTGGCGTCATCATCGAACAAATTTCCACCGGCAAGAAGCTGTATTACTCACCTGGCCTGGGTGAAATTGAACCGCATGTCTTGCAAGCCATGTTGAAGGTCGACTGTCTGATGGTAGATGGTACATTCTGGACTGATGATGAAATGGTCACGCGTGGGATCAGTCAAAAACGCGCCCGAGAAATCGGCCATTTGCCTCAATCCGGCCCCGGCGGCATGATTGAAGTACTTAACGGGATACCTAATGCCCGCAAGATTTTGATACACATCAACAACACCAATCCGATTCTGGACGAAGATTCGCCGGAGCGTAAAATACTGGATGCTGCCAGCATCGAAGTCGCTTACGATGGTTTGGAAATTAACTTATAAATAAAGGTATCTCATGAGCTGTTGCGATCCTAAATCTGATCAAGCACCCTGGACCCGCGAAGAATTTGAAGCCCAATTGCGCGGCATGGAAAAGTTCTACCATATTCATCATCCCATGCATACCTTGATGAACGAGGGCAAACTGACCAAACAGCAATTGCAAGGCTGGGTTGCCAACCGTTTTTATTATCAGGTCATGATTCCGATCAAGGATGCCAACATCATGGCGAATTGTCCGGACCGGGAAACCCGCGCCAAATGGGTGCAACGCATTTTGGATCATGATGGCCACCCCGGCGATCCCGGCGGCATCGAAGCCTGGATACGTTTAGGTATTGCAGTGGGTCTGACGCGCGAAGAGATCACCTCCCTTGAACATGTGTTACCCGGCGTACGTTTCGCGGTAGACGCCTATGTGAATTTTGCCCGCCGCGCCGAATGGCATGAAGCAGCAAGCTCGTCTTTGACGGAACTATTTGCCCCGAAAATTCATCAACAGCGCCTGGATAACTGGCCGGATGTTTACCCCTGGGTCGAGCAGGAGGGTTATATCTATTTCAAAAAACGCCTGACCGAGGCCCGCCGTGACGTCGAACACGGCCTGGAGCTAACTCTGGACTGGTACAAAACCCGCGAGCAACAGGAACGCATGGTACACATTCTGAAATTCAAACTGGATGTGTTGTGGAGCATGGCCGATGCCATGTATCTGGCTTATGTCGCCAACATGCC
>CAZJYS010000097.1:0-7239 GCA_964550075.1 uncultured Methylomonas sp. | reverse complement strand
CCTCTACAACCAGTCCGCATATCCCGATGATATTTCGAATTGGGTTCGGTTTTTATAGTCTGTTTGGTTGCAGGAGTTAAGCCGATAAAATTTAAGTTGGAGTATCCAAGCTGATACTTGCGTTACGCTATTTTGATATTTGGCCATTGATTTGATAACAAAGCCCGACTTTCAAATGATTTTGCCCCCCCCCCCAGCATTCGACAAGTGCTGATTTCGTGCCGTTTGCAAGTTACTTGTTATGTTGGGTTAGCTGCTTTTAATCTGTGTTTTGAACTGCCACTGATTTCGTTGTCATGAGCGAAACATAATTGACATTCTGTTTTTTTTGATTTTCAGGTAGAATGGGCAAATTTTTCATTGACCTTGTCTGTGAAGAAACTACGGCAATGGTGCCAAAGGTTACAACGTTTTTATCTCCATACTTAGAGTATAACCATGACTGATTTATCGCTATACAGAAACATCGGCATCTTCGCGCACGTCGATGCAGGTAAAACCACCACTACCGAGCGGATTTTAAAGCTGACCGGAAAAATCCATAAAATCGGTGAAGTACACGATGGTGCAGCGACCACAGACTTCATGGTGCAAGAGCAAGAACGCGGCATCACCATCCAATCAGCGGCGACCACCTGTATGTGGCCGGGCAGTACCAACCAGTTTCCAGCGCACCGTTTCAATATCATTGACACCCCGGGCCACGTTGACTTTACTATCGAAGTTTATCGTTCGCTGAAAGTGTTGGACGGCGGTATCGGCGTATTTTGCGGTTCCGGTGGCGTTGAGCCGCAATCGGAAACCAACTGGCGTTATGCGAACGACTCTAAAGTTGCTCGAGTCATTTACGTCAACAAACTGGATCGACTGGGCGCAGATTTCTATCGGGTCGTAAAACAAGTCGAAGACGTATTGGGTGCTAAACCTGTTGTGATGACACTGCCTATCGGTCGTGAAGATGATTTTTCAGGCGTGGTCGATTTGTTGACTCGTAAAGCTTGGATTTGGGATAACTCTGGCGATCCGTTGAAATACGAAATCAAAGATGTTCCAGCCGACATGGTTGAACAAGTCGAAGAATGGCGTGCAAAATTGATTGATCAAGTTGCCGACCAAGATGACGACATCATGGAGAAATATTTGGAAGGCGAAGAACCGACCATCGAAGAAATCAAACGTTGTATCCGTAAGGGCACCATCGCAATGGATTTCTTCCCGACCTTCTGCGGCTCTTCTTTCAAAAACAAAGGTGTGCAATTGGTTCTGGATGGCGTTATCGAATATTTGCCAAATCCAACCGAAGTCAAGCCTCAACCCGAAACCGACATCGAAGGCGTTCCAACTGGTGAATTTGCAACGGTTGATGCGAATCGTCCTTTGCGAGCACTGGTGTTCAAAATCATGGATGACCGTTTTGGTGCACTTAACTTTGTCCGTATTTATTCCGGTACTTTGAAAAAAGGCGACTCCGTTTTGAATACCTTTACCGGCAAAACCGAACGTGTTGGCCGGATGGTGGAAATGCACGCCGATGATCGTTCGGAAATCGATAGCGCGCAAGCTGGTGACATTGTGGCGTTGATCGGATTGAAAAACGTGCAAACCGGTCATACCTTATGCGACCCGGACAAACCGGCTACTTTGGAGCCTATGGTATTCCCTGATCCCGTTATCTCGATTGCGATTTCTCCTAAAGATAAAGGTAGCAACGAAAAAATGGGCATCGCGATCGGCAAAATGGTGGCCGAAGATCCATCTTTCCGTGTCGAAACCGATCAGGAAAGTGGCGAAACCATCATTAAAGGTATGGGCGAACTGCATCTTGACATTAAAGTCGACATTTTGCGTCGTACTCACGGTGTAGATGTCAATGTTGGTAAACCTCAAGTGGCTTACCGTGAAACCATTACTCAACGCATCGAAGACAGCTACACCCATAAAAAACAATCGGGTGGTTCCGGTCAGTACGCTAAGATCGATTACATCATCGAACCAGGCGAGCCAGGCAGCGGTTTTGTTTTCGAATCATCTGTTACCGGTGGTAACGTGCCGCGTGAATACTGGCCTGCTGTGGAAAAAGGCTTTAAAGCCAGCATAGAGAAAGGTGTTTTGGCTGGTTTCCCTTGTTTGGATTTCAAAGTCAATTTGACCGACGGTGCTTTCCATGCGGTTGACTCTTCATCTATTGCTTTTGAAATTGCGGCGCGTGCGGCTTATCGCCAATCGATCCCAAAAGCCAGCCCGCAATTGCTTGAACCTATCATGAAAGTCGATGTGTTTACACCCGAAGCACACGTTGGTGATGTCATTGGAGACTTGAACCGTCGTCGTGGCATGATCAAGTCACAAGATCCAGGCGTGACTGGCGTCCGCATCAAAGCTGATGTGCCTCTGAGCGACATGTTTGGCTATATTGGCGATTTGCGCACCATGACTTCTGGTCGTGGCCAGTTCTCCATGGAGTTCTCACATTACATCGCATGCCCACGCAATGTTGCGGAAGAAGTGATTAAAGAAGTGAAGGAACGCGAAAAAAATAAATAAAGCCTTTGATGTGCAGCTAAGAAAGCTGGGCTGATTTTTAGTTGCACTTTTCTGCGTTTTATGAAGAATTACTCAACTCCCGCTATGAGGGAGTTGATTTTTTTATCCATAAAGTTTCCGCAATGGCCGGAAGCTTATTCAATTATCAATCCTTGGAAGGACTTTATGGCTTTTGTTATCACCGAGAACTGTATTAAATGCAAATTCACCGACTGCGTTGACGTTTGTCCAGTCGATTGTTTTCATGAGGGGCCAAATTTTCTGGTTATCGATCCGGACGAATGTATCGATTGCACTTTATGCGAACCGGAGTGCCCAGCTAATGCCATACATGCCGAAGATGATGTGCCTGCAGATCAAGAACACTTCATTGCATTGAATGCTGAATTGGCAAAAGTTTGGCCAACAATTAGCGAAGTGAAAGATCCACAGCCTGATGCGGATGAGTGGAACGGCAAGCCAAATAAATTTCCGTTGTTGGAAAGATAACGATTCGTTGAAGTTTATGCCGATTGATAGCTGAATCAATCGGCGTTTTTATTTGACGTTAACAAAAGCTGTTTAAATTACGCCGTATTCGATGACAGGCATGACCCAATAGTGGATGTCTTTGCTTGAAAATTTGTGGTTCAGACTGTCAATTAAATCTGAAATGACCGGTTTCGTAGCGTAAATCTGAAATCGGCGTGTTTTTCCATTTGGACCTTCTTGTTCGGTCAAAAAACGTGTTATACGGTGGTCGTCCCGGCTACCCAGGGATATCTCCTCAGATTTGGCAAGTTCTTGTTCAAAGCTTACGATGCATTCTGCAACCGCTATTTCAACTTCTGAATTGACTATAAAGGTGGCTTGATATTGTTGGTCAGCAATGGAATGCAGCAATTCATCTTCGCTATTAAATTGATCGGAAACATTTTTGATTGCTTCCAGATGTCTGCCGCGGCGACGCTCTCCATGTCGCTTCTCTATGAATTGTCCGTTGTTAGCTGCAGTTTGCAATTGTCTCGGATCGTTGCGCCAACTGCGATGATAGTATTGTCTAACCAATACATAACGGCCATTAAGGCGGCGATTTTTTAACCCTTTAATGGCCATCAGCACAGAAAATTCCGAATCCAGCGTGACCAAGCCATGATATTCAACAGAACCTAGTTGATTGTCCTTTAAGGTCAATATCTCAATATTGATAATACGTCCCGGCTTTCGGAAGAATCCTCTGTCAAGGGCAGGTGATACAAACTCTGCTATTTCTTCATGTTTGGTATTCGCTGGAATGCGTCGTAAAAAAATGTTCATAACCTAGGCTTGGATTAATTGGAACCGCAGGAAGTAGTTTGTTATGCATTATTAAAAAGCTTAGCACCCTAGATTTCATTCTGCAGTAAAAATAAAGCTATAGCGGTAGATATACAACATCTTAATCAAATCCTAATAATTAAAGCCAAAATCAAAGTCCGTGGAGCATTCAAAGAGCCTCAAAAAGTGTAATCACTTGTCAGTATTGAAGCAGTCTTTGAGACTGACGGATCAAGGCTAAACAGCCTGATCAATGCCTTTGTATTGTGGGGTATGTTATATTTTCATTCCTTAGCAGTGAATGCTGTTGCGCATCTTGATAATTACAACTGTATATGCATCTTAGAAAGTTAATATTTTTATTGGCACTGGCAATTTTGGTCCAAGCCTGCGGTCAGACTGGGCCGCTCTATATGCCAGATAGTCCCCCACCTATTTATACGCCTAAACAAGTCCCCGTAAAGGAAGAATAATCATGGATTTTTTTAACTATCGGCAACAATTTTTGTATGCTGAAGATATTGCGGTTGCGGATATTGCCGCAGAATTTGGTACTCCCTGTTATGTTTATTCTCGTGCCACTCTGGAAAGGCATTGGAAGGCATTTGATGAGGCGTTCAACAATCAGCCGCATTTGATTTGCTATGCCGTTAAAGCTAATTCTAATCTGGCCCTGCTTAATGTTCTGGCTCGGATGGGATCAGGGTTTGATATCGTGTCGATTGGTGAGTATCAACGAGTCATAAAAGCGGGTGGAGCTCCGGAAAAGATCGTATTTTCAGGTGTCGGAAAACGGGAAGATGAAATTCGTGTGGCGTTAAAAAGCGGAATTCGCTGTTTTAATGTGGAGGTGAGTAGCGAGTTGGATCGTATTAGTGCGATTGCGGGTGAACTTGGTGTGGTTGCACCGGTATCGTTTAGAGTTAATCCGGATGTTGATGCTAAAACGCATCCGTACATCTCGACCGGGCTCAAAGAAAATAAATTCGGGATTGATATTCAGCAAGCGATTCACGAGTATCGCCGTGCTGCCCATATGCCCAACATTCAAATAGTGGGTATTGATTGCCATATTGGTTCCCAATTAACCGACACGGCGCCTTTTTTAGATGCATTGGATAGGGTGCTAGCATTGGTCGATCAACTGCAGAATGAAGGTATTTCATTAAAGCATCTTGATCTGGGTGGTGGGTTAGGTATTTGTTATCGCGATGAGCAGCCGCCTTTGCCAGCCGATTATATTGCGGCCATATTGCAGCGATTAGGTAATAGGGAATTTGAGATTATGTTGGAGCCGGGGCGAGCCATAGTTGGCAATGCAGGTGTCCTAGTAACCAAGGTTGAATATCTTAAGCCAACTGCGGGGAAAAATTTTGCCATTGTCGATGCGGCAATGAATGACTTGGTAAGACCTGCCCTATACGGCGCTTGGCAAGATATTATCCCTGTCAGCGCTGCAACGACTATAGAGCAGCAGGAGTGGGATGTAGTGGGTCCGGTTTGTGAAACGGGTGATTTTCTGGGAAAAGGTCGAATGTTAAGCATCAAACCCGGTGATTTATTGGCGGTGAGATCCGCTGGCGCCTATGGTTTTACCATGAGCTCTAACTACAATTCCCGTCCTCGTCCGGCAGAGGTGATGGTTGATGGTGATCGTGTACATTTGATACGCGCTAGAGAATCAATCGACCAGCTTTGGTTGGGCGAGCAGTTGTTGCCGTAAGGTGGAGTTATGCAGTTTTTTTTCACCAAAATGCATGGATTGGGAAATGACTTTGTGGTCATAGATGCTATCAATCAATCCATCAGGCTATCAGCTGAACAGGTTCGACTTTTGGCAGACCGCCATTTTGGCGTGGGTTTTGATCAACTATTACTTGTTGAAAAGCCGGTTAAAGAAAATGCGGATTTTAAATACCGGATTTTCAATGCCGATGGCAGTGAAGTGGCTCAATGTGGTAATGGGGCGCGCTGCTTTGCGCGTTTTGTGCGCGATAAAGGGTTAACACAAAAAGACGATATTGTTGTCGATACTGACTCGGGGCAATTGTTATTGCATGTAGATGCTGAGGGCATGATCACCGTCAATATGGGGATTCCACGACACGCACCGGAACAAATTCCGCTATTAATGCTAGAGGAAGCATTGGTCTACACTTTGCCACTAGAGGAAGGTCATGTTGAGTTCTCTGCGGTTTCAATGGGAAATCCGCATGCGATTATCCGGGTGGAAAATGTAAGTGATGCGCCTCTGGAAACAATTGGGGCCATCATAGAGAGTCATTCTTTGTTTCCCGAGCGTGTCAATGTGGGGTTTATGCAAATCCTGAATTCGCAGCAAATTAAATTAAGGGTATATGAACGCGGGGCTGCAGAAACGCTGGCTTGTGGTAGTGGTGCTTGTGCTGCAGTTGTTGCAGGTATTGAGTTGGGATTATTGGAACGTAATGTCAGTGTCACTTTGCCAGGCGGTAAGTTGGATATTGCGTGGGCAGGGCGAGGTCATCCTGTTTTTATGACTGGTCCTGCTGTCACTGTTTTTGAAGGGCGAATTGAAATATGAGTGAACAATATCAAGTCAGTGAGGAGCAGGTTGTAGAATTCTTAAAGGACAATCCTGAGTTTTTTCGTGATCACCTTGGGTTATTAGAGCACATGCAAATACCTCATCCGAGTGGGAATGCTGTCTCTTTAATTGCCAAGCAACTAGAGTTATTTCGATCCAGGCATCAGGAGCAGGAAAGCCAATTGGCCGCGTTGATTGATATAGCAAGAGAAAATGATGCCGCTTTTAATCGCATGCATGAGCTGACATTGGCGATGCTGGAGGCAAATTCAATTGAAGAGGCGGTAGGAAATCTAAGTGAAGTCCTAGCCGAGTGTTTTTTGACAGATTTTGTTGCGATTAAGATTATCAAGGAGGTCGCTTCTTCACCCATAAGTAATCTTTTTGTGAGTCCAAATGATGTCGGGTTGAAGCATTTCGCGACAGAATTAACGGGAAATCAGCCGCGTTGTGGCAGACCAAGTCTGGCTCAAGCGCGTTTCTTATTTGGTGATGCCGCAGCGGAGGTTCGGTCGTCTGCAATTATCCCTATGACCTTCACACGGCTGGAAGGTTTATTGGCTATTGGTAGTCGGGATGAATCACGATTTCATTACAGTATGGGTAGTCTGTTCCTGACTCAGATGAGTGAAATCATTGGTACCCGTTTAATTTCCTTATTGCAAAATCACGAAGAATAAATGCAGAACGAATCTGTCGTTTTATTGAAAGAGTTTATTGATTACTTGCACGGTGAGAAAAGAGCAGCGGCATTGACGGTTGCAGCCTATCAAGCAGATTTACATATCTTAAAGGGGTTTTGTGATGCTCGCGAAATAGTGCGATGGGGAGAA
>CAZJYS010000096.1:5836-7263 GCA_964550075.1 uncultured Methylomonas sp. | reverse complement strand
ACCACCAGCGAGAACAAGGTGGAGGCGATGATGCCGAAGATGAAGCTCCAGGCCAGGCCGGAAAATATTGGATCCAGCACGATCATTGCCGAACCCAACACTGCCGAAGCTGCGGTTAAAAAGATGGGATTCAAACGCGTTGCCCCAGCTTCGATAATCGCTTCGGCCAGACTGATGTCGGGATTGCCGCGATAAATATTTTCGATAAAGTCGATCAGGATAATCGAGTTGCGCACCACGATACCGGCGAGCGCTATCATGCCTATCATAGCGGTGGCGGTGAAATAGACCGGATCAGGATAGCCCGCCACATTCTCCGAAAACAGATTGATGAACCAGAAACCCGGCATGATGCCAATTACTGTCAACGGAATGGCAATCATCATGATCAGTGGCACACCCAGTGAACCGGTCTGGCCCACCAACAGGATGTAGATCATTACCATGGCAGCAGCAAACGCCAGCCCCAGATCACGGAAGACATCGACGGTGATTTTCCACTCGCCCTCCCCGGCCAATTCTGCGCTATATCCTATCGGCAATGGTTTTTGATCAAAAACGTCAAACATGTCAAATACCGCTTCTACCGGACTGCGGCCCGCCATTTCAGCCAGCACATAAGACACTCTTTGCAGATTTTTATGATAAATAGTTTGGTCGCGTTGCTCCGTTTCAAATCGCCCTAGTTCACTCAAACGCACCAAATCGCCATTGGCTGATTTGACGGACAAGGCCAATAAGTCCGCTTCCGATGATCGCACGGATCGAGGCAATTGCAGCTGTATCATTAATGGCTGCCTTTCGCTGGCCACATGCAAAGTGCCGAGCATGCCGCCTTCAACCGCCAGCTTCAAACTGCTCGCTACTTGCTGGCTGGTAATACCTAATAAAGCGGCTTTTTCGTGATCGAGAATAAAATGCAGCCTGTCCTGCTCTGCTTCGACAAAATCATCGATATCCACCACACCTTCAGTTTGCTGCAGACTGGCTTTGATTTGATTGGAAACCTGAATGATGTCGTTATAACCCGCTTCCGGCGGCCCGTATACCTCAGCCACCAATGTGGATAAAACCGGTGGTCCTGGCGGCATTTCGACAATTTTGATATTGGCGCCGTATTGTTTTTCGATACGATCGATATCAGGTCGAATTCTCAAGGCAATCGCATGCGATTGCTGTTCGCGCAGGGTTTTATCCAGCAAGGTAATTCTTAAGTCACCTACATATGCGCCTTGGCGTAAATAGTAATGGCGTACCAGACCATTAAAATCCATCGGCGATGCTAATCCCACATAGGTTTGATAATGGCTGACTTCATTCTGTGTAGCCAGATAACGCCCCAACGCTGCGGCAACTTCATCGGTGGCTTCCAGGGACGAACCGCGGGGCATGTCTATGACCAGTTGCAGTTCGTTTTTGTTATCAAA
>CAZJYS010000096.1:0-5736 GCA_964550075.1 uncultured Methylomonas sp. | reverse complement strand
GGGACGAACCGCGGGGCATGTCTATGACCAGTTGCAGTTCGTTTTTGTTATCAAACGGCAACAGCTTTAAAGGCACGACTCGGGTAACCGCCATTAATGCCGACAGCACGAACGCCACAAATACGGCCAGCAAAAACCAGAACGCTTTGGATTTGCTGGTAAGCAATGGCTTGAGTATCGCTTGGTAGATTTTGAAACCCCGGGTCTGTTTCAGGTCAAACTCCGGACCATGATCTTTGCCGTAATCGCCTTTCAACAATCGAAAACTGGCCCAGGGCGTCACAGTAAAGGCAATGACCAAAGACAACAACATCGCAATCGGCACGTTAAACGCCATCGGTGCCATGTAAGGCCCCATCATGCCAGTGATGAAAAACATCGGCACAAAGGACATGATGACGGCAAAAGTCGCCAAAATAGTCGGCGGACGAATTTCATCAACGGCGGTCAACAAAGCCTGCAGCGGCGGCTCTTTACGCATTTTGTAATGGCGATGGATGTTTTCCACGTCGACAATCGGGTCGTCCACCAGCAAACCCAACGACAAAATCAGAGCAAACAAGGTCACCCGGTTAATGGTGTAGCCGAAAATCAGGTCGCATAGCAAGGTGATCGCAAATGTCATCGGCACTGCCAAGGAAACAATCAACGATTCTTTAAAACCCAAAGACAATGCCAACAGCACGATAATGGTCAGTATCGCGATGGATAAATGCATCACCAGTTCATTGACTTTGTGATCGGCCGTTTCACCATAATTCCGCGCCACCGTCACCAATACATCATCAGGAATCAAGGTGCCATGCAGTTGTTCGGTTAACTCCAGCACTTGCTCAGCAACGCTGACTGCATTGCTACCACGCCGTTTGGCAATCGCCAGTGTCACCATTTGCCGCTCTTCACCTACTTCGGGCAAAGAATCACCAGTGTTACCAACCGTGACCATTTTTTCGACAGCAGGGCCAAAACCGATACGCGTGTAGTAATCGGTATCTTGCGGTCCATCCAGAATTTCGGCGACATCACGCAAATAAACCAGTCGACCACCGACATTTTTTAACACCGTATCGCCGACTTGCTCTAAATTTTGGTAATGCGGCCCGGCTTCCAGAATAATTTCCCGGTTATTTTGATTCAGGCTACCGACTTGCAAATTTATATTGCTTTGCGCGAGCGCCTGTTGAATCTCTAACACACTAACATTGGCGGACTGCAATTTAGCCGGATCGGGATACACCGAAATCCGTCGAGGTGCAGCACCGACAACCCAGCTTTTGCCAACATCGCCAACCGCGCGTAGTCGTTCTATCAGTTCTTCGGCAATGCGGCGAATGCCCATCACATCGGCACCCTGTTTAGGCGCTGATAAACTTAATAATAAAATCGGTACATCATCGATTTCTACTGGTTTGACGACCCAGTCGGTGACGCCGGGTGGAATGATGTCAAGGTTGGCTTGCAGCTTATCGCGGGTTTTAATCAAGCTATCTTCAATGCTCTCCCCTACTTCGTAACGTACCGTTACCAAGGACTCACCCGGGCGCGAGGCCGAATAGACATATTCCACACCTTTAATTTGCTTGAGCAATACTTCTAAGGGGGTGGTGACACGCTTTTCCACTTCTTCGCTGGTTGCACCGGGATATTGCACGAAGACATCCATCACCGGCACGATGATTTGCGGATCTTCTTCGCGCGGCGTCAACACCAAAGCAGCTGCGCCAGCCAACAGCGAAATCAGTAAAAACAGTAAGGACAGATGCGAGGTGGTGAATAACCGGACGATAGCGACCGTCAAGCTATCTTTTTTAATCGGCATTTCCTGCTTCATTCGACGCTCCTGGTGGAGTCGGCCAAGCCACTTTGGCTCAGCACGATTTCGCCGTCATGTAAGCCTGAAAGTACTTCGATTTGTTCGCCATACTGTTTGCCGGTGCGAATGTGGCGGGTATGTAATTGCTCACCGTCAACCACTTTCACAGCCTGCAATTGACCGTATTGCAACACAGCAGTGACGGGAATCAGCAATGTTTGCCGCTCAGTCTGACAGCCCAACTCCAACCAACCGTATTGACCGTGTTGCAAACCTTGGCCGACGGGCAAATTTACTTTGATTAATCGGGTACGGGTTTGCGGATCGATTTCTGGTGCGATCTCATCGACCTGAGCCTGCAAAGCATTTTGCTGGGTATCCAGACGAACATTCACCGGCATCCCGAGCTTGATTTGTGCAAAGCAATGATGGGCAATTCCCGCTTCGAGACGTAAATCATTGGGCTTATACATCAATACGACAGCTTCACCCGGCATTGCCATATCCCCAGGCTCTTTCAATCGTTCACTGACCACGCCATCAAAAGGCGCATACAATACATTCTCACCCAGCATGACCTTGGCTTGTTGGGCTGCACTAGCCGCTTGGCTCACCATCGCCCGAGCCGCTTTGGCTTGCGCCAACACCGCATCATGACTTTGTTGGGTGGTGGCTTGTTTTTCGAATAAATTCTCGCTACGTTTTGCCTCTGCACCAGCCTGTCCAGCCTGAGCCTGAGCCGCAGCCAATCCCGCACTGGCAGCATCATAGGCTGCGCGTAAATCCCTATCATCCAGGCGAGCAACGACGTCGCCTTTTTTAACTTTATCACCTGGATGAACCATGACATCCAGAATGCGCGCATTCAATTTGGGTGCAATTTTAGCCACCGTACGAGAACGAACAATACCTTGCCAGGACTGTAGATTAGCTGCTGCCTGCGTACTTACTTTAAAAGTCTGCGCGCCAGCTGGCAGCTTTTGGGCATGGGAAGCCGTCGCACCTGGCTCAACCTTGTCCGGGCCACCCAAGATGCCTAATGCATATAATATGACCAGCAATAGCCCGGTGATGGCAGCTGCAGGTATCAGCCATTTTGATCCAGAGGATTGGGTATGTTGTTCTGACATGTGTTTAGTCCTGAGTCTGCTTAATTCCAAAAGCCAGTGGCCTGTTTCAATTCCGCTTCTGCTCGTAAGGCATCGTATCGTGCCGAAATATCGCGGGTCTTGGCTTTATCTCTGGCTACTTCCGCTTCTATATAGCGAGTGACAGTCACTACCCCTTCATTATGTTGTTCGTGAACCATGCGCAAGGCTTCTTCAGCAGCCTGAACAGCGACTTGTGTCACGCTAAGTCTGTTTAGCGCTTCTTCAAGCTTTAATCGAGCCGTTTTGACCTGATTTTCAACTTTTAAATTGACTTGCCTAGCTGCTTCACGCGCTTCGGTTAGCTGATGTTCAGCCTTTTTAATTTTTTCCTGCGTAGCAAAGCCGGAAAAAACATCCACTTCGACCATAACACCGGCTGTAACATTATCTCGACTGGTGCTGTAAGCAAAATCCTGGCTGTCCGATCCATAGCTAACAAAAGCATCCGCTCTAGGCAGATGCGCGGCTTGCGCCACACTCAAATATTTCTCTGCAATAGCAACGCGCTTCTCAACTGCTTTGATTTCCGGGTGCTGGCTGCGGGCTTGAGTCAACAATACTTCAAACTCTGCAGGCGTGGTTGGCAAAGCTTGATCTAGAGTTTCGCTGACCATAAAATCTTGTTCTGCGGGTAAACCAAGCAGCGTCTTCAGCATGGTTTTCGCCATTTCGATGGCATTGGCGGCTTGAATTTGTGCATCTTTGGCTTCTGCAAGCTGGACTTGCAGAGACAAAACATCGGATTTGAGCAGCGCCCCCTCGTCAAATCGTATTTTGCTCTGCTCTAACTGGCTTTGCACAGCTGCCACCGAACGCTGACTCAATTCATAGGCATCCTGTGCAGCCAAATAGCCATAAAATGTCGCAGTGACATGATTGATCAACTGATGTCGTGTTGCCACTTTCTCAAGTTCAGCTGTTTCAACACCCAACTCAGCGGCTTGTTTTGAATAATAATCTTGTCCACCTCGAAATAGGGAATAGCTGGCTGTGACTTGCGGCCGATAATTATCAACACCGCCTGGATGATTAAAGTCACTACCTCCAAAGCTCAATCTACGCTGCGCGATGATCATCGCAAACGCTTGGGCTGGATTATCACTATGCTGGTATGACATGCTGGCTTTGACTTGTGGATAAAAGCTGGCTAACGAAACGCCCAGTTGCGCATCCGCTTCTGCAATTCTGGCTTGCATAATGCCAATTTCAGGATTGTTTTCCAGCGCATAATCAATGGCTTGCTGTAAATTTAAGCCATTAACATTCAATTCTGCTCTGGAGTAACCAGCCGCTATCATTAAAATGACGATAACAATAGATCTAATAAACGGTCGCATAAACACACCCAACTGGTATTTAAGAATTCTCTAATATAATAACTCAGACAAGCCCTCCCGGCAATTATCCAAATACCCAATCAATTTTGTAGCGCTCAAGAAATGCAATAGAAAGGCAAAACTGCAAAATGAATGCTTGAAATGTTTTATCAGCATGGTAACTTTAGCACTCTTGGCATAATAATAACTATTTTGAGAGGACTAATAGAATGAGCATAGATGACAACACGAATGAAGCAGAAAACCTGAGTCAAAGCGTAGAAACAATAGCAGAGACCGTACAGCAAACAGTTGCCACACCTGCAGCAAACGCGGGCGGCAATATGGTTGCTAAATTACTTGAACTTAAAGACTCGAATCCTAAGGTATTTTTCGGTGGCATTGGTGCTGTTGCAGTCATTTTCTTAGCTTTAGTGATGTCTGGTGGCTCTGATCCCAAATTGCCAGTACATCAGTCAAAACCTATTTCTATCGGGCAAAATTATGTATTGAAAAGCCCGAACACCTACGATCCCAATGCGACCATCAGAATGGTTTCTGTACCAGGCTCCATGGCAGCCTATGATGACACCGAAGAAAACGATAGAGAAGGTGCTTGCAAACACTTACCGCAAAACTCATCGGTTAAATTAATTCAATCACAACAAGATCCAAGCGATAAGAATCTTATGTGGGTTGAAGTTGAGGTGCTTGACGCTGGTGAATGCCAAGGTAAAAGATCTTGGACATCAGGAATTAATTTGCAATAAAACGTTGACAAGAAAATATAAAAGCGTATAATGCAAAAAATAAATTGAAAAGCGGGAATAGCTCAGTGGTAGAGCACAACCTTGCCAAGGTTGGGGTCGCGAGTTCGAATCTCGTTTCCCGCTCCAAATAATTTAAAGCCGCGGATTCGCGGCTTTTTTATTTCATAAAAGGCTGCGTAGCAAAATGGTTATGCAGCGGCCTGCAAAGCCGTATACACCGGTTCGATTCCGGTCGCAGCCTCCATTAGCTGACTAAGACAAGCCCAAGATAAATCAAAAACTCACTAAGCATTTAGGCTTAGCAGGTTTTTATTGACCAACATAATCTAAGGTTATCAATTAACATACCGCCTACTTGGACGGTATTCACGATTGTACATTCCAACTTTGCTGAGTTGTTACCGTAATGTCCCTCACCGATACCACTATTCGTAACGCCAAACCCAGACTGTATGTAGTGGTCAACAAAAACCGAATGCCTGTTTAGGCAACACCTCTCTCACCTCTGCTAGCAGTATAAATTCTGCATTTAGAAGTGTTTGAACTTATTTAATCATTTCAGACTCGAGTGGATTCACACGTGTTGAGATGCATCATCATTTGCTCACGCCTCGCTTCGCTGCCGACTTGGCCCGTGAACCGTGCGCGCTGTTCATAAATATGATAGCCCCGATGATGATAGTCGA
>CAZJYS010000095.1:0-7353 GCA_964550075.1 uncultured Methylomonas sp. | reverse complement strand
AGGTTTTGCCCGAACCCACATCACCTTGAACCAGGCGTAACATGGGCTTGGCTTGTCTGCAATCGGCTTCTATTTCGGCAATGACTCTTTTTTGTGCAGTAGTGAGTTGAAACGGCAGGTGCGATAAAAACCGCTCTTTGTTTGACGCATCAGGACTAAATGCCGGCGCGCGCCAGGTTTTGTAGTGAATTTTTCCTAATATCAAAGCTAGGTGATGCGCCAAAAACTCTTCAAATGCCAGTCTTTGTAATGCGGGAAGGTTAGTGTTGGTTAATTGTTCTGTGGTGAGATAGTCAGGGGGAGTGTGTAAGGTTTGTAGTGCTGCTTTGAGTGTTGGATAAGACTTGGTTTTTAACAGAGCGTCAGGCAGTAACTCGCGTAATGCATCCGGATTACTCAAACATTGTGTTAAAGCTTGTCGAATGGCTTTGCGCAAGTTTGATTGCGACAAGCCTTCGGTGAGGGGGTAAACCGGGGTTAAGGTTGTTTCTGTTGCGTTATCGCCAGGATTCAGGATGCGGTATTCCGGATGTGTCATTTCCAATCCGTTAAAGCCCTGGCGAATTTCACCAAAACAACTGATTGAAACGCCCGGTTTTAGTTGCTGAATCTGTTGTACCGAAAAGTGGAAAAAACGTAATGAGAGGAAACCGCTTTCATCACTGATACGACAAATCACACTATTTCGGCCACGTTGAGAGACGTCGGTAAATTCAATTGTTCCGCAAATCAGCGCTGTCATACCGGGCAATAGTTGAGCGATAGGATGAATTCGGGTGCGGTCTTGGTAGCGTTGAGGTAAATGAAATACCAGGTCTTGAATGGATTGAATGCCTAGTTTTTGTAAACGTAGAGCGGTTTGGGAGCCGATGCCAGTCAGTTTGGTGACTGGCATACTTTGCAGCTCCTGGGTTGGTGGCATTTTAGTGCTGAGTATTATTAATCTATAGATTAATAATAAGGTTCTTCTACTATCATGATGGCGTCCATTTCGACTGCTACGCCTTTGGGTAAAGCAGCAACCCCAACGACGGCCCGGGCAGGATAGGGCTGGGCAAAATATTCAGCCATGATTTCATTGACGATAGGGAAATGACTCAAATCGGTCAGGAATACATTGAGCTTGACGATATTGGAAAAATCTCCGCCAGCCGCTTCGGCAACGGCTTTAAGGTTGTCGAAAACCCGATGGATTTGAATACTGATGTCACCGTCAACGATCTCCATTGTGACCGGATCGAGCGGTATTTGACCGGACAAATACACCGTAGTATCAACCTTAACGGCTTGGGAATAAGTGCCAATGGCTTGCGGGGCTAAAGGTGTCGCAATAATGGTTTTTTTCATGCTTTGATGCGGGTGATTTTTAATATGATGGAAAGCTTTTTCAATTTACGAATGATATTGGCTAGATGCACACGATCACGGACAGCTAATGTCAGCAGATCGACCGATACTCTGTCATCCTGACTGACAACGTGGATATTTTCGATATTCGAGTCCATCATGGAAATGGTTGAAGCAATCGTAGCCAGTGATCCACGTTGATTCAGCAATTCAATACGAATTTCGGCCGGAAATTCACCTGAAGCCTCAGGACTCCACTCTACATCCAGCCAGCTAGTCTGTTTTTTTCTGACTTCGTTACTGTTCCGGCATTCGTGGTGATGAACGACTATGCCCTTACCCGGGTTGAAGAAACCGATGATGGGGTCGCCGGGAATAGGGCGACAGCACTTGGCCAAGCTGACCACCATGCCTTCGGTGCCTTTGATAACCAGTGGCGATTTATGGCGAGGTTCGCTATCGTCAAGTTTGACGGCAGCATTATGGTCGGTTTGGCAGATATGCTTGGCGACCAGAAAGGGCATGCGATTTCCCAGGCCAATGTCCTCCAGCAAATCATTCAGGGAATGTTTTTTTAAGGCATGTAACACCTGGACAATGCGGCCATCGTCAATCTGATCCAGTTGCATGTTCAAGCTATTTAATTCTTTTTCCAATAAGCGGCGACCAAGATTGATGGCTTCTTGCTGGTTGAAGTTTTTTAGATAGGCTCGAATGCAGCTTCGCGCCTTGGCCGTTACAATGTAATTCAGCCATAAAGGATTGGGTCTGGCCCAGCTTGCGGTAATGACTTCGACGGTCATGCCGTTTTCCAGCTTGGTTTGCAATGGGACTAATTTTTTATCGATGCGGGCGGAAATACAGGCGTTGCCAACATCGGTGTGTACCAGGTAAGCAAAATCCACGATGGTGGCGCCGCGCGGTAATTTGATGATCTTGCCTTGAGGGGTAAAAACGAAGACTTCTTGTGGAAACAGATCCACTTTGAGGTTATCGATAAATTCAAGGGAGTCACCGGCGGATTTTTGTATTTCCAGTAGATCGCGTAGCCATTCGTTGGCTCTGGCCTGTATGGTTTTGCTTTTTTCGTTATCCGATTTATACAGCCAATGCGCGGCAATGCCGGATTCCGAAAGACGATGCATTTCATGGGTGCGGATTTGGATTTCGACCGGTACCCCATAAGGCCCAATCAGAATGGTGTGCAAAGATTGATAGCCATTGGCTTTTGGTAAGGCAATATAATCCTTGAAACGACCTGGAATGGGTTTGAACAAATTGTGAACACAGCCTAATGCACGATAGCAATCATCGACTTGATGGCAATAAATTCTGAACGCGTAGACATCAAAAACATCTGTAAAGGAGATTTTCTTGTGCAGCATTTTTTGATAAATACTGGCTATATTTTTTTCTCGGCCTGCAACCGTACAGTCCATGCCGGTTTCATTGATACGATTTTGAATGGCGTTTTGTATGGTGTCGACAATTTCCTTGCGATTACCCCGCGATTTTTTGACCGCATTACTGATGGCATGATAACGGTTAGGATATAGCGCCTTGAAACCCAATGATTCCAGTTGGTGGCGGATCTCGTTCATGCCCAATCGGTTCGCGATAGGGGCGTAGATTTCCAGGGTTTCCTTGGCGATGCGGCGCTTTTTCTCCGGGATCATGTTGCCTATGGTTTGCATGTTATGCAAACGATCAGCCAGTTTGACTACGATGACCCTGAGATCCTGAGCCATGGCCAGAAACATTTTTCTGACGTTTTCCGCCTGAGTCTCGGCGCGGGAGCGGCTATCGATTTTGGATAATTTGGTCACGCCGTCGACCAAATCAGCCACCTCTTGTCCGAATTGCTCTACTATTTCTTGTTTGCTGATGGGGGTGTCTTCGATGACATCATGCAGAATAGCCGCCATGATGCCATGAGCATCCATGTGCATGCCAGCCAGTGAAATGGCTACCGAGACAGGGTGGCAAATATAGGCTTCGCCACTTTTGCGAAACTGCCCTGAGTGGGCGGCCGCGCTAAAATGATAAGCGCGGACAATAGTGTCAATGTTTTGTTGGTCGAGATAGCCGCTCAAAATCCCACAAAGCTGCCGAAGTAATTTTTCCTCGGGATGCTCAAGGACAGGCAAGGGGGGAGGAGCCGCTATGTCACCCATTGCAGTGGTTTAAATATCCAGGAATGAGTCGGAGACATGACCACCACGATGCAGGCGGTCGATATTTTCTTCGTTGACAAAACCCGCTGCAATTTCGCGCAACGCAACCACGGTATCTTTGTCTTTTCCACGGGGGACAAATTCATCAGCGCCTTTTTCCAATTGTCTGGCACGTTTGCCTGCCAGTAAAACCAATTTGAAACGGTTTTCAACATTTTCTAAACAATCTTCAACGGTAATACGTGCCATATTTATGCCTACTTGGGGAATTAAACTAAGAATATAAGGGGTATTGCGTATAACAGTCAACTGTCATAAGTGACTATTATAATTGAAAAATGGCTCGGGCAGCCACATACCTGATGGTAAGCGTCCGGAAATAAAAAGCCCGCGTAAAGCGGGCTCGTCCGGGTATTATTATTGTGATATTGGACGTCTGTCGTAACGACAGTTTAGTCAAGCAGTTACTGTTATTGTTGTTGTTATGCGCCTAGGCTACAGGCCGCTTCCCTCCCCTCAAAGACGTGGTCTCAGACCATCGGCACTCCTAAAAGGTCTGCACAGTCTAAGTAAAAAAAAATGACATGTCCATCAAAAAAGTAAGACTTTTGATGCGGATTAGTTTCGAGGCGAAATTAACTTTTTGAAACAAAAGCTTGGAAAAAAATTGATTTTTGTGATTTGGGGTCATCTTTTTTCTTTACGTTCTTTTTCTTCGTTGATGAAGAAATTCAAGCGTTCTTCCAGAATAGCCTGCAGCTGATAGTTAATATTTTTTTCCTGTTTAGCCAAGCGGATTTGCACAATGGCGTCTTCAGTTTGACCACTACTGTAATAGTATTCAGCCATATAACGGTGGGATTCAGCTGGTTGGCTCAGCTCAGCCTGGATTTGTGCCAATAATAAGTAGTAGAAGGGTTGGTCTTTTTGTGCGTCTGATAGGCCTAAAAGGATTTGTCGGGCATCGACAGGTTTGCCGCTTTTAAGCAAACTACGCGCATATTCGATTTTAATGGCGTCGTTGTTGGGGAAGTTTTGTGTGGCTTTGGCAAATAATTGATGAGCCTTGTCATAATCCTTGTTTTCGACTGCTGTTCGTGCCAAGGCGGCGATGTATTGTGGTTGATTTGGAAATTGTTCGCTTAAGGCTTTAAAAATCTCTGCAGCAGCAGGGTATTGCAGATTTTGCAAATACACTAGTCCCATGCCATAACGAGCAATGGCACGTTGTTCAGTTGTACCCTGCTTTTCCAGGGAAGTGAAATGCTTGATGGCGATTTCCTGGTTAGGAGTAGTCAATGTAAACAACTTGGCCTTGGTGAGGAGATAGCCCATGGAATCAGGGTATTGGCGATAGGGGTAGTTTTCGGCACGTCCACGGGTGTCAGCAATACGATTTTCTGAGACTGGGTGAGTTCGTAAAAACTCAGGCACACCTCTGCCGTAATAACGGGTAGATTGCTGCAAACGCTCAAAAAATGTTGGCATGCTGCGTGGATCAAAACTCGAATTAACCAGCGTTTGCATGCCCACCCGATCCGCTTCTTTCTCGTTATCCCGGGTAAAATTAATTTGAAATTGAACGCTGCCGGCTTGAACAGCCATTAAGGCTGCTTGACCCATGGCAGGTGACTGAGTACCGATCAAAATAGCGGCCAATGTGGCAGCCACAGTCGGGATAGACATTTTACTCGCTGCTTCAATCTGACGGTACAAATGGCGTTGGGTTACATGGCCGATCTCGTGCGCCATCACGGAAGCCAGTTCGCTTTCTGCTTCGGTGAGCAGAATCAACCCGGAGTTGATGCCGATATAGCCTCCCGGACCGGCGAACGCATTGATATTAGGATCCATGACCACAAAGAAATGGAAAGGCGAAGACGGCGTGTCACTGTTAGTTGCCAATTGGCGACCGATAGACTGGATATATTCCTGTATTTCCAGATCCTGGCTGATCTCTGCCTGACTATGTAGCATTCGAAAAAAAGAAGCTCCAAACTCTTTTTCTTCTAGTGGCGAAATCAAAGCACCTGCAGAATCACCCATTTCCGGCAACTGCAATTTTTCTATCTCAATAGCCATCGGAATTGCAGGTAACAGACTCAAAGCGATAGCTGCTGTTAAAGTTTTAAGTGTCATGGCAAGTTGAAAGGTGAAAAATTAGGAGGTTGATGCAGGTTTTAAGTAAGTAAATGGATAAGCGTGATTATATGTGAGCTTATCTGATTAGACTCTCAGTTATTTGCTTAGTTTTTAAAGACTGAAAAAACAGTGATTAAACTGAATTCAGGCTGGGAGGGGGGGCGTATCTATAGCAAGGCGTTTAAAGCGCAGACAAATTCATCGATGTCTGCTTCCGTATTATCTTTGCCCAGACTCACGCGGATAGCGGATTTGGCCAGGCTATGTTTAACGCCCATGGCTGCCAAGACAGGGCTTATATTTTCCGAACCTGTTGCGCAGGCTGAGCCACTTGAGACAGCGATATTGCGTTGATCCAGTTGCATCAACAACATTTCACCATTGATACCAGGCATGCCAAATTGCACTGTGTTGGGTAGCCTTAAAGACTCTTCTGCAAAAATCACCAGGCCTGGAAGGGTTTTTAATTGTTGTTCAAGTCGATTCCTGAGCATTTGTTGATGATGAATCCGTTGATCAAGTTCCAGGCGTGCTAATTCCGCCGCTTTCCCAAAACCGACAATTGCGGCAACATTTTCAGTGCCTGCTCTTATTCCCTGTTCCTGATCGCCGCCAGATTGTAGAGGCTTTAAAGTAAAGTCAGCTTGAGGCTGGAAAACCAGCGCGCCACAACCTTTAGGGCCGTATATTTTATGGCTCGAAAGGCTCATCAGTTGAACGCCTAGTTGTCTGAAACTCACTGGCATTTTGCCTAAGGCCTGAACAGCATCTGTATGTATGATGACACCTTGATTGTTGAATTTTCCAACCAAACCGGAGATATCTTGAATCGCTCCCGTTTCGTTGTTTGCCAACATGAGGGATATAAAATCGCCTGTTTGAAGGGCGTTGGCGGGGATTTTTGGGATACAAACATGTCCGGACGCTGCTACAGGCAACTTCGAAATGGCTGCATAGCGTTCAGGCTGGCATTCGATATTTTCAAGCACAGCGGGATGTTCGATGGCAGAAACAGTGATTTTTCGGCCTTGGGCGCTATTTAACGCCAGCGCGTTGGCTTCGGTACCGCCGCTGGTGAAAATGATTTGGGCGGCAGGGGCATCAATTAGCGCGGCTATCTGTTCCCGGGCTGTGTCTATGGCGCTACGGGCGATTCTGCCAAGTCGATATAGAGAGGAGGGGTTGCCGTAGAGGTGATGTAAATACGGTTCCATGGCGTCCACCACCCGCTCATCAATTCGGGTGGTGGCGTTGTGATCAAGATAGATCATTTAAGCGGATTTTCTTTCCTGAATAGGATGAATATCGATAACTTGTTCAATTTGATTGCCTTGTCTTTTGGCGACTTCGCTGACTAGTTCTCGTTCCAAAAGTTGACCAAGCGAAATTTCTTTCAAATAGGCACGAATCTGTTCACTCAAGCCCATCCAAAGATCATGGGTGATACAGGGTTGATCATTATGGCAATTGGCTTTGCCGCCGCATTTAGTGGAGTCAACGGTTTCGTCAACGGCCTCGATAATATCTGCAATGTTGATTTCGCGAGCGTTCCGACTCAACGAGTAACCACCGCCTGGGCCACGTACCCCTTTCACCATCCCGGCTTTGCGTAGGCGAGCGAATAATTGCTCTAAGTAAGACAGTGATATGGTTTGCCGAGTTGCAATGTCAGTCAAGGTAACAGGCTTGG
>CAZJYS010000094.1:0-7497 GCA_964550075.1 uncultured Methylomonas sp. | reverse complement strand
ATTCCTAATGACAAAAACTTAATCGGCTTAAAGCTATCGTGTTTAGACTACTCTATGAATAAAACAACCCCCGATCAAATCTGCCCTCCCCCCGTTGAGCCAAAAAATATTCAGAATGATGAATCCGAGCAGCCGCAACAAGTCGTCACGCCTGAACAAGGTAAAACGGGCTTTTTCATCAAATTCATGAAATTGGCAGGACCTTTCTGGAGATCCGAACATAAGGTCTTAATTCTCAGGCGGACCTTGAGTTTATTGGTGCTGACAGTGTTGCAGATCGTCATAGCCGTCATTATCACGGAATGGAGTGCGGCGCTTTTCGATGCCCTTGAACAGCACAATATGTCGGGATTGCTGATTCAAATTGACCATCTTGCGCTGATTTTTGCTGGCAGTATGATCGTTATTGTGCTGCATTTAAAAGTGAAGCGGGATATTCAAATCAGCTGGCGGGCCTGGTTGACTGCCAATGTAATTGGTCGCTGGATGAACAAAGGTCATCATTACCAAATCGCCCAGATACTAACCGTAGGCCACGATAATCCTGACGGACGTATCGCGGAAGATATTCGAATTGCCACAGATGAAGCCGTGAATCTTTGCTACACGCTGATTTACAGCTTGCTGTTGCTTGGCAGCTTTACCGAAATCCTCTGGACACTTTCGGGTGTGGTGAGGTTGGATTTGGGTGAATTTCAGCTACCCATTTATGGACACCTGGTCTGGTTAGCCTTGTTGTATGCGTTTTTTGCTTCAGTCTTGGGTTGGTGGGCCGGACGTCCGCTCACACTAACGACCAATGCCATGCAGACCGTTGAAGCGAATTTTCGGTTTGGCTTGGTCAAGGCGAGGGAAAACGCCCAGGCCATTTCTCAGCATCATGGTGAAGCCCGCGAGCAAAAGCGCTTTTTAAATCTTTTTCAGGATATTAACGGAATTTATGATTTGCAGACCCGCGCCTGGGAACACATTATCCTGTTTAGTTCCGGGTATGCCGTGTTGTCCATGGCCTTACCTATCCTGATTACTGCGCCACGTTATATTTCGGGGATTATTACCCTGGGCGCGTTGATGCAGTCGGTACAAGCCTTCCAACAAATGGCGGCCGCTTTATCTTGGCCCGCCAACAATATGCCGATCATCGCCCAGTGGCATGCATCGGTTGATCGGGTGTTGGGCTTGGTCGAAGCATTGAATGATTTGGAGCAAGAGAGTAGCTGCTCGGACTCAGCATAAAATCATAGTAATGCTGGTTCCGAAAAAAAGTGCCCGGTCCGAAATACATAACGGTGGGCACTTAGTGGTTAAACTCGAGAGTGTTTATTAATGCAATCGTTAGCCCGGTGTCGTGCTCAGCAGTCGATCTAGAACCCGGGTATGCGATTTTTGGATCAGCAACAGCTTCCATTCAATCAAACAACGTATCGACGAAGGTAACTGGGTGTTCCAAAGTACTTTCTGATAATCCTCCGCAGCTATTTTCTCCCCTTGCTGCAAAATGCTTAATACCGTTTGTTTACCCGGCTTGTGAGCGCCACCCTGCACAATTTTCGACCATGTTTGCCAGACACTTGAGTGCTCAGCGGGGGTGCCGCCCAGTTCGCGGATATGAGCTTGTAAAACTAAAACTGCGTCTTGATGGCTCTTATAAATTGGGATTAACTGTTCAGAACTTTTGATTTCATGATTATCCCGGAATTTTTCAAAAACCTGTTGATAGGTTTCCGTTGCGGATAATTCGTTTTGCAGCAATCGATTGATGGTATCAAGGATGTACATATTCGAACTCTAAATGCTTGGTATTTTCTATGTGTGTGTGATCCAGCAGGCTTATGCAGGTACTGCGGATTCATCTGTCGAGGCAATATCTTCTGCATGCTCATGCCCAAATATTTTCTTGATTTGTTCAATAGCTTCGCTGCTGGCGGCATGTACAGAGATCAAGATACCGCCGCCTTTGATTTTGCCTTCATACCGAACCGCTTCATATTCCGGAATGCCGACACCAATCAAAGCACCTGTCAATCCACCTGCTGCCGCACCCACGGCTGCGCCACTCAACGCAGCCATAATCGGCCCGGCAGCAATAAATGGCCCTAAACCTGGAATAGCCAGACTACCAATCCCCGCCAACCAGCCCAATACTGCGCCTGTACCCATGCCAACGGTGCCTCCAATGGCGGTGCCCTCCGGGGCTTTGGTGTGTTTTTCATGTGCAAAGTCCTTGGTGGTGTTTTTATCCGGCAGCAATTCCGAAATATCATTGTTGGCAAAACTGGCGGCTTTTAACTGTTTTACGATGCTTTCGGTTTGCTCAATGGTTTGGGCGATACAAAATACGGCTTTAGTCATGACATACTCCTGAGCCTTTAAGGCGCTTTAATTTCTAGTTGATTATCGACCTGCACCACACCTTGGGTATGTTGGACGACTTGTTGCACTTTCATTTTTTCAGCTTCTGTTTCCACGGGGCCACGCAACGTCACCAGGCCATTACGGGTGATAATTTTGATGTTATGGGCATTAGCCGATAAGTCTTTATTTTTGTAGACGGCTTTACGGATGTGAGCCGTGATGTTGATGTCAGCTTTGGACTCAAGTTGATCCTCAGGCGTTAAGGTTGTATTACCTTTGTCACGCTCATTTTGATGGGTATTTTCTACTACAGAATTTTCAGCCAAATTGATAGTTGAAGACTGTTCAGCGTGAACTGGGCCAGCCAACGAAGTTAAAACAAACACCGCTAACGTTAATCGTGTAGGCATCGAAGCCCCCTTAGTTTTTTTCATGGATAAAAAAATAGTTATAACGACCCTATCGACTTTCCTTTTCATGTGAATAATCCAATCTGAAAAGCCCATGAACAGTGTCTTGATTCACTGATGTCTTAAAAGGAAATCTACTGGAAATTACCAAGGGAGTCGGTACGTTCACGCACATTGCAGATTTAAGTGCATTTATCATCAGCCTGTGAATTCAGCGGCTATGTACGGCAACCAACAAACAAGCCTGTAACCAATGTGAATAATGCTCAAGAAGAAGGTTTTGAAGTTGTGGTACTTTGACTAAAAGCTAAGGGGCAAAAAAGATGAGCACCTATGATTTGCGCAAGGATTCTCGTCGAACATCTATCACTAGGCGGCAATCAGATCGACGTGTCACACCCTATTGTTTCGGATCAACGGAATGGATAGACAATATCAAAAACAATTATTTGGCCTGGCCAAAAACTGAACGGCGTGAAGGCTGTAGGCGCGAGAATGAAAGGCGTGAAGCCGAGCGTCGATTAAAACAATTTTCAGAACAACGCCGTTCGGAAATCAAACATTCTCCGATTCTCCTGACTCAGGAAGAAAGAAGACTGATTGAAGATTTATATAGGAACAACCCTTCCAGTATTGAAGCCTAGCTTCTTTGCTAGGCTGACTTTGCAAATTGTCGAATGGGCTTACCTATGTGTCCCGCCGTACCGACTTTGCCATGAAAAATCCTTATGCTAAGAAAGTGTTCAACACGGGCTGATTATTTGAATCAGCCATCCAACCGGAGAAAGCGCCATGAGTAAAGCCCAGAAAAGCAATAAAGAAGATAAGAAAAAACCCTTACTGACTCAAAAAGAAAAAAAGGCAGAGAAAAAATCCAAGCAGGAATCCAGGCATACCATCAATGATGTATTGGCTGGAAAATAAGGAAATTAATTCTATCGTGAGTAATTTTCTCCCCTCTTTGAAAAAGAGGGGCCGGGGGAGATTTTCTGAACAAAACCAGTTTATGGCAATGCTTTTTCCAGACGGTTTGAATCAATGATCAAAGAAACCTTTATTGGCGGAACTAACGACGTTGATACGCATAAAACTCACCGAAGGGCTGCGTTATATGCCATTTTAGGGGATTTGCTATTTATCGTACTGCCTTTAGTCGTGATTTCCATTGTCGATGTCAGCGTTGGCAGATCCATTTTTGCCATCATCGAATCCCCGGAATTGTCGTTTGGTTCCGCCGTGCTTTTTGGCCAAACCATTATTAAAGTGGTATCAGGATTTGCGCATACCAAACCCTCTGGAGCAGAACAACCGGTGTTTATTATCGCGTTGATTATTGTATTTGGTTTAGTCCCATCACTAGTGGTGCTAGCTCTTTTGTTGAGCATCAGCCCGATTCCCCACGAATTACAGTTAGCCCAAGCCAGCATCTTTGTGTTGGGTATTTTGGTATTTCTATTCTTCGGCGTGAATGGACATGCCTTATCACTTCGTTACGGCGGCAAACAATTGGAACGCCATGCCGACTTTTCAATGTAATCAAAAACTAAACATGAGAAAAATCAACTACGGTAATTAGAATAGCCCCTTGATAACCTAAGATATATCGGGGCTAAACAAACACACTCGATTCCGCCCGGCCTGTTTGGCTTGATACATGGCCTGATCGGCATGTCGCAACAGGTTATCGGGATATGCTTGCGGTTTAGATAGCTTGTGTTGCCATTGAGGTAAACCACCTGATAGAACAAATCATAAGCCTCATATTTTGGTACATGGATTGGTTTCAAGCATTTACCAATCGCTTGGATAAAATTCTGTAGTTAATGAAAAATGAGGCTTGGCAAAGAGGGTTTGATCCGGCATGACTGCCGGATCAAATGATTGGCTTATTTACCGACGCCAGTTAGTTGGATGACTTGTGGCGAATCAAGATCGTTTGAGGTGATGGCAATCGTTGCTGATTGGGTGTTGACCGAACTGGGGGAAAAAGCCACATCAAAACGACAGCTTTTTCCAGGTTTTAGCGTTTTGCCGGAACAAAGATCTTTATCACTGACTACTGTGAATTGCGCTGGATCGGTTTGGTCGATACTGACCGTGTCGATGATCAGATCAGGAGCACCTGGTTTAGCAATATTCTTGACGGAAAATGTAGCCTTGGCTGTTTTACCGAGTTTCTTATTACCAAAGTTTTTGTAATCGGGTGACGCGGCCAAAATAGGTGCCTGTAAAAAGGTTGCCTGAACATCCGTACTACCGTTTAGGGTGATCGTGCAATTCGATGTGCCGTAGCAACCAGAAGTGCCTGACCATCCGGATAAACTGGCGCCTTCGGCTGTTGGCGTGGCAACCAGGCTGATCGTGGTGCCCGGCAGAAATGTTGCTGTACACGGTGAAGTTTCAGCTGTGCAAGATAGTCCTGAATAAGGACTGCTGGTCACGCGGCCTTCTCCTACAACAGTCATGGTCAACGTGTAAGGCTCGGGCAACACTTTGATCAGCTCGGCATTGTAGGCATGTGAGCCTGTGTCAGTCAGATTACCTGAGGCTATCCGATTTGCAGCAATCGCATAGCCTCTTGATTTTGCAGCTGGCGTAGCTGGCGGCAAACTGGGATCTGCTTGAACAGCTGGATCGACATTGGTGATGACGATAGACAGCGTGTTGTTGCTATTGCGGATTAACTGAAAGGTGCGAAACTCCTGTGGGAAATCCCGTAGCGAAGCGGTTTCCACCTCCCAAAAACCAAATTCCGGATGATCACTGGAGGGCGATGGTTGTGGGGTCACGGTGTTTTGGTGACGATGACCCGATATCCATAACAACAGATTTGAATAGTTGTGCAGCTTGGTCAGCAGCATTGCATCCGTGACAACGGAGTAAGGTGGAATCGGTAGATTGTCGCTTATGGGTTGAGAATACGGACAATGATTCCCCGGTTGGTCAGGATTGCTATTGCAGGTGCCAATGAATAATGGCACAACAGTATCGTTAGGCAGTGCACCGGCAGGGATGTCCGAATTATTCATGATCGGCCCGACGGGTACATGGGCTGCAATGATCATCAGCTTGCCTTCAGATTGACCTTTGTCCAGTTCATTCACCAGCCAGTCGTAACGTTCCTGATCCAGACAACCGCGCGCATAAGCACTTTTTGCCGCATAAGGGTTGGGTTTGCAAGTGTCATCAAGCACAATCACCTTTAGCGGTAAATTGGCTTTAGGCTCAAAGGTATAGGAAGCAAAATCGTTATCCAGATTGGTTTGGGTAAACCCGTGGCCTTTGGGTTTTGAGGTAGTGTTAAAAAAACCCTTCATCCAGTTTAAAGAATTCGATGTTGGCGTGGATAGCGAATGGCGTTTTGAATCGGCCGCTACCGTGGGTGTTGGCTGATTTGTCTCATCACCATAATCTATGACGCTGCCGTACTCGGTTTTGCCGTCAACCACCCCCACATAGAAGCCACGAGCAGCAAACGTGGGAAAATCATTTTCATCAAATCCCATGTTCATGACATATTTTCCGACTAGGGCTTTTCGGGCGTAATCGTTATAGTTGAGGGTGCCACACCAGTACTGATCATGATTACCCAGCACTTGATACCAGGGTATCGATTTATCGAGTCCCGCGGCCTTAAACGATTTTTGGTAATCAATGCTTTTCGCACCCCGATGTGCCCCAGAACTGGGCGTTATCATCTTTCCATCCAGAACATCGATGTACCATCTCAGTTCGTTGTATTGGGTATTGTTGATCGCATCCCCCAAGGCTATGCCAAAATCAAAAGGCGTTTGCGCATGCAGTGCGTTGATCGTTTGAACGGCAGCATCCAGCACTTGAGTTGTCGACATAATCACAGGCGAATACGATGAGGTATTTGCTGTTCCAAAAGCACCATCCGGGCGACCATCCATCGCATCACCAGGAATTTGAGCCGGTGATTCTTTGTCGGTGATATGCACGTCGGTGATAGAAAAAAACGTTAACAGCGTTTCTTCGGCTGTGTAAGACCCCAACGCCCCCGGCCCAGGTAATATCGGGCCAGCGTCAAGGGCTGGGCCACCCCAAAGCCATGAAGTGTAACCCGCGGCTGCAAAGTCAGGTACTACACTCAGATTGAGTTCCGGCGCAGAAGGTGACGTTATGGCAATCGGTCTTACGGTTTGTTGGCGTGTGGTCGGCGGCGCAAGGTCAAGTGGGTAATTGGGAGCTGCATAGGCTGAAATTGGCAAAGCTGCAGCGATTAACAGGATACTGGCCAGTTGTTTAGAGACTGTCGTGAAAATGGTGAAGTCAGTTACCTGACAGATGGGTATGTCTTCGATTTTGGGATTTGTAAATGCCATGATAGTTTCCTCCATAGGTATTGAACGCGTTTAGACGCGCATCCAGCCCATCCATACAGGGCCCTCTAAAACTAAGGCAGCAAAGGATAGGTATGATGGGCTAATAGTCCTTTATCAACGCTCTAGCAAGCTTCCACCACTCAAATTGCAAGCCCTATCTATAAACACAGATGTTTAATCAGTAAAAGATGAATTGCTGAGCATATTTTGAATTTGGGTGAGGAGCGACGAATGAGTCAATTCAGCCAAGCGCTTGGGCAAATCTTTTTACTTATGCCGGGTGCGCAAGCGTACAGACTTAACCAGGGAATTAGGGCATTTTGTATTACAGTCCGGCGCTGGAGGTCTGAAATGTCTCTACATACTTGGTTTTACAACACACTATC
>CAZJYS010000093.1:0-7582 GCA_964550075.1 uncultured Methylomonas sp. | reverse complement strand
CAGCCATCAAGACAGCATACGCATAGCAGCATTAATTCGGTTTTGCGCCTTATTCAAGACATTTAATGAGAAATCCGGATTCAAAACACCATCCTTAAGCTTGCTATAGGCAGGAACGGAGTTGATATAGGGCAAACCTCGAGCTTTTCCGGCGCCAAAATAGCTGTGCAGCTTTGCCAAAATCACAATATCTTCCACGGTGATAGCAGGGCCGCTGTCATAAAGCCAATTTTCAGCATGCCTTGGAATGTTGCTTAGTTGCTCGGAAAAACCCAGGGTATGCAACACCAAAGCACCTACTGGCGCCCTCAAATAATGTATTGAAGTTTCCAATTCATCAAAAGTAGGTAGTTCATAAGCTAGTTGCTCGGCGAAATGCAGTAACGGCAAGGCGCCAATATCGGCGATCAAACCAGCCAATAAAGCGTCTTCAGGATTAATGACCTTGGATTCCTGCGCCAAAACAAAACTCAAACTGGACACATAAAGACTGTTTTTCCACAGGGCTTGCATCATCTTCATCAATTCGGGATTCGCACTATTGAACAATTGTTTCAGGCTAATGCTCATCACCAGATTTCTAGTGGCATTCAGGCCTATCCGGGAAATGGCATCGTTGCAGTTGGTGATGGGCAAACCGGTGGCATATAAAGCACTATTGGCAACCTGAATCAGTTTGGTGACGATGGGTGGATCCATATGGATGATTTCTGCCGCGTCTTTCACCCCTATATCCTGCCTCATGGCTTCTTTAAGCTTCAGCGCTACATCGGGGAGTGAAGGTAATCGTAGCTTGTTATTTTGATAGGCATCGGCAAAACTTCTAAAAAAGCGGGTGTTGGCGATTTGATCGGGTAGTTCGATATCGATCAGTTCTATTTCAGTAGCAGGATTCCGGCTATGCTCTACCCACAAATAATTCAGATCGACAGAGACTTGCAAAATCACCACATCGCTGAGCGCTGTAGCCGTAGCTCCAAAAAACTTGCCACTATTCAATGGCAAATTATATAGCGTGGTTCTTGAATCCAATTCGTAACCATTGACTCCATCCGGCTGCATTTGAATATGACCGTCGAGCAGATAAAATACATGGTCGCTGGGTTGACCCAGGTTAAAAAGGGTTGCGCCCTTTTTGTACCACAGCGAAGCGTGATGAATCGCCGTAAGACTGGCATCATCCAAATCTCGCAGTGGAATTAATCTTTTAAGTTGCTCCAGCTGTAAATGCTGTTGTAACAGCTTTTGCGGCTGGGTCGCGGATTGGGTAACGGTGGTTGCGGAGAATTGATAGCTGGTTGAAGCGCTATTTTCGCCAGATTTAGAGGCTTTGGGCTTTCTTGAGAATAACTTCGTAAACCAGTTCATAGGTATCCTGAGGCAGAATTGTCTGACGACAATAGTATTAATAAAGCGCCGTACCGAAAATCCGTTTTTCTTGCTGGTTAAGCAAGCACTTGCCAATTCAGTTCTTCACCAGCTTTTAACGGGGTAACACAATGGTCTTCTGGGCCATAATGGTTCGGCACTATCCAGGTTTTCTTGACCAAGGTTAGTGTTTTGCTATTCCTGGGTAATCCATAAAAATCCGCCCCAAAAAAACTCGCAAAGCCTTCCAGTTTATCCAGAGCACCGACTTGCTCGAAAGCCTGAGCATATAATTCCATGGCTGCATGAGCGCTATAGCAACCCGCACAACCACAGGCGTTTTCTTTCAGCGTTGTGAGATGGGGTGCACTGTCGGTTCCCAAAAAGAATTTTGGATTGCCACTGGTTGCGGCTTTAAGTAAAGCCAGGCGATGATGCTCGCGTTTTAGTATTGGCAAGCAATAAAAATGCGGCCTTATACCACCCGCCAATATCGCATTACGGTTGTACAAAAGATGTTGTGGGGTGATGGTGGCGGCTACATTTGCATTTGCAGACTCGACGAATTGCACAGCCTCTTGCGTAGTCAAATGTTCGACCACTATTCTTAAGTCAGGAAATTGGCGAGTGATTTGCGTCAATTGATTATCAATAAAGATTTTTTCACGATCAAAAATATCGTGTTCGGCGTGCGTCACTTCACCGTGTATCAAAAGCAGCACGCCCAATTTTTCCATGGCGGCAAACACTGGATAAGCCGCTTCGATATTTGCAACCCCTGCATCCGAGTTGGTCGTAGCGCCAGCAGGATAAAGTTTAAAAGCATATACATGCTCTGCTTCGGCAACTTTTTTAACTTCTTCGACACTCGTGCTACCTGTTAAATAAAGCGTCATCAATGGTTGGAAGGCTGAGCCTACCGGCAATGCCGCTAGAATTTCTTCTCTATAACCCATAGCCTGCTCAACCTTGGTAACCGGCGGCTTCAGATTGGGCATGATAATGGCACGACCAAATTGTTTGGCGGTATGGGCAATCACGGTGTTTAAAACCGAGCCGGTACGCACATGTAAATGCCAGTCATCAGGCTGAGTAATCGTCAATTTGTCCATTTTTATGCCGTTTTCGATTAAAATGAAAGCAATTCTAGCACCACGGGCCTTGTATTTTGATATACCAGCCCCTACTAGTTATCTGTTTAGATCTTTTTGGAGTCGATATGCCCATCTATGAATATCAATGTAATGCCTGCGGTCATGAGCATGAAGCCCTACAAAAGCTGGGTGCTGAACCGTTGTTGATCTGTCCGGCCTGTAACGAATCTGAGCTGAAAAAGAAAATTTCTGCAGCAGGCTTTCGCCTGAAAGGCAGTGGCTGGTATGAAACTGATTTTAAAAGCGGTGCCAAGAAAAATGTCGCCGGTGAAAATAAAGCACCCGAAAAGGCCAGCAGTTGCACGGGTTGCCCCAACCATAATCACTAAGTCGGCAGTTTTCAGCGTCTAACCGATTTAAACCTCTTCTATAGTTACTTTTTTGATTAATCCGAGAACCATTATGCGTAGCCACAAGTGTGGAGAATTGAATACCGAATTTTTAGGTCAAACCGTCGCTCTGTGCGGCTGGGTTCACCGTCGCCGCGATCACGGTGGCGTTATTTTTATTGATCTACGTGATCGTGCCGGACTGGTACAGGTGGTATTTGATCCTGATGCTGCTGATAGCTTTGCGATTGCCGAGAGTGTGCGGAGTGAATACGTGTTACGTATTGAAGGTATTGTTCGCGCAAGGCCTGAAGGTACGCATAATGCCAATATGTTTACCGGAGAAATCGAAGTATTGGGTAAACACATTGAGGTTTTGAATGAGTCGGAAACCCCGCCATTCCCTATTGAAAGTGAAATCGAAGTCAACGAAGAAACACGCCTGAAATTCCGCTATATCGATCTACGCCGGACGTCGATGCAACAAAAAATGAAGGTGCGCCGCGATGTAACCCGTCATTTGCGTCAGTATCTGGATGATCACGAGTTTTTCGAGATCGAAACCCCCTATTTGACCAAAGCCACACCTGAAGGTGCGCGCGATTACATCGTGCCTAGCCGCACTCATCCCAACTCGTTCTTTGCCTTGCCGCAATCGCCGCAGCTTTACAAACAATTGCTGATGGTTGCTGGCATGGAGCGCTATTATCAAGTCGTACGCTGCTTCCGTGATGAAGATTTACGTGCGGATCGCCAGCCGGAATTTACCCAATTGGATATTGAAACCTCGTTCATGAACGAGCAGCAAATCATGTCCATCATGGAAGAAATGATCCGCCGCTTGTTTAAAGATATTATCAATGTCGACTTGGGCGATCCATTCCCAGTGATTAGCTATCAGGAAGCGATGCGCCGATATGGCTCAGACCGCCCAGATTTGCGCATTCCGCTAGAGTTGGTGGATATCGCCGACGAAATGCGCGCAGTGGATTTCAAAGTATTCTCCGGGCCTGCCAATGACCCGCATGGTCGCGTGGTAGCGATGCGTGTCCCTGAAGGCGGCGAAATGAGCCGTAGCGTGATTGACGAGTTAACAAAATTCGTTGGTATCTATGGCGCTAAGGGCTTGGCTTATATCAAAGTTAATGATCTGGCTGCTGGTACGGAAGGTTTGCAATCCCCTATCGTCAAGTTTGCGCCAGATGAAGTCTGGGCCAAAGTCATGGCAAAAGTCGGCGCACAAAATGGCGACTTGGTGTTCTTCGGTGCGGATAAGGCCGATATTGTTAACGAAGCGATGGGAGCACTAAGGGTCAAACTAGGTCTGGATCGCAACCTGTTAACAGGTCCTTGGAAACCGTTGTGGGTCGTGGATTTTCCGATGTTTGCCTGGGATGACAAAGCCCAACGCTTTACCGCAATTCATCATCCATTTACCGCCCCCAGTTGCTCGGTGGAAGAACTCAAAGCCGATCCCGGCAAAGCGCTATCGCGCGCTTATGACTTGGTGCTAAACGGTACCGAAGTAGGCGGTGGTTCGATCCGGATCAATCGCACTGAGATGCAGCAAATCGTATTTGCCATTCTGGGTATCGGCCATGACGAAGCCCGAGAAAAATTCGGCTTCCTGCTGGATGCTTTGAAATATGGCGCGCCGCCACATGGCGGTATCGCTTTCGGTCTGGATCGATTGGTGATGTTGATGACCGGAGCCAGCTCGATACGTGACGTGATTGCTTTCCCAAAAACCCAGACTGCGGCTTGTCCATTGTTTAATGCACCAGCCTTGGTTAGTGATGAACAACTGAAGGAATTGGGTATTAGATTGCGTAAACCGGCGGGTAAGGAAGATAAGCAAGACGCTTAACTTGTTTGCCCTAGCTCAAAAGCCCTGCGTAGACCGGATAAGCGTTCGCGCATCCGGCCTACTAAATAAACGCATCGTTTGATTCATAAAGAGCTAAACGCTGAATAGTTACAATTTATTTTAATTGAGCATGTATAAGCCTTGCAGCTAATACATGCTAGGTTTGAGCGACTTAGGACCAATCCCACATAACCTGCCCTTTCAAGGCAGCTCTAACTTACTTTCATACGGAGCAATGCACATGAGCACATTAAGATCAATGACTGCCATCAGTACTGTTTGTTTACTTGTTGCCTGTGCGCCCGCCAAGGAACTCAGCGAACAAACCTTAGCTTCAGACTCAGCTGCAACATCGGCAATTTCAAGTGCATCAAATGCCGTAAGCCAATCATCGCAGTCAGACTTGACCGGCATGCTTACCAATCAGTTAGGCGTTAATCAACAACAAGCGCTGGGTGGCGCGGGTTCCATTTTTGCTTTGGCGCAAAAACGCATGAAACCAGGCGACTTCATGCAACTCAGCAGCAGTGTACCGGACATGGATCAGTATTTATCAGCGGTTCCGGACACCAAAAAATCATCAAACTCTCTATTCAGTTCGGCAGCTGAATTAATGGGTGAAGGCAGCAGCCTGGGAAGTTTGGCAAACCTGGCGGGTTCGTTTCAATCGCTGGGCATGGACTCATCCATGATCAATCAATTTGTACCTGTGGTTTTAAAATACGTTCAAGGTCAAGGCGGTGCCGGTGCTATGAGTTTGTTGCAAAACGCTCTTTATTAAGGGTCCCCGGATTTGAGCTTGATATCGATCAATTAGTAGGTTTTTGAATATGACGGCCAACGCATTACCCATACATGATTACGCCCTGCTTGATGATGCAGAATGCGATGTTCGCATCCAGGCAGCCAAAGCCAAACTCGGCAAACGCTGCATCGTGCTGGGGCATCATTATCAACGTGATGAAGTCTTTAAACACGCGGACATTTTTGGCGACTCGCTGAAACTATCACGAGAAGCGGCTCAGTCGGAAGCCGAATACATCGTATTTTGCGGCGTGCATTTCATGGCCGAAGTGGCCGACATTTTGTCGCGTCCGGAGCAAATCGCCATATTGCCCGATTTAGCCGCCGGATGCTCAATGGCCGACATGGCCAACAAAGTCAAAGTCCAACAATGTTGGGATGAACTAGCCAAGATTATCGACGTGGAAAATGCCGTCACACCGGTGACTTACATCAATTCCGCCGCCGATTTGAAAGCCTTTTGCGGTCAGCATGACGGCATCGTTTGCACGTCATCGAATGCCGAAAAAATCTTGAATTGGAGCTTTGCCAAACGGGAAAAAGTGTTATTTTTTCCTGATCAGCATTTGGGGCGCAATACCGGCTATCGGATGGGCATTCCGCTGGAACACATGGTCACCTGGGATTTCAACAAACCTCAGGGTGGGCTGACCGAACAGCAAATTCGCGATGCCAAAATCATTTTATGGAAAGGTTATTGCTCGGTGCATCAAGCGTTCCAACCAGAACAAATTGATGACTTTAAAGAAAAACATCCCGAGACCCTGGTTATTTCACACCCTGAAGCCTGTTTTGAAGTCTGCCAGAAATCCGATTACATCGGCTCAACCGAGATGATCTTAAAAATTGTCCGGGAAGCGGAAGCCAATACCCGCTGGTTGGTCGCCACTGAGCTCAATCTGGTTAACCGACTCAATCAGGAGTGCAAAAGCCAAGGCAAGAACGTGCACTTTATGGCACCGACTTTGAGCATGTGCTCCACCATGTTCCGCACCGATCCTCAACACTTGGCCTGGGTATTGGAAAATCTGGCTGCCGGTCATGTAGTGAATCAGGTTTCGGTTTCTGAGGAACAAACCGTATTGGCCAAAAAAGCCCTGAACAATATGTTGTTGGCCTCCTGAACCGTTAACGCCGTTTCCTTAAGGCCTTTTTGGCCGCCTTCTCTTCGCGAATGGCGGCCAGTTCTACCATCTCTGCTGCGATCATATCCGGGGTTTCCAGACTGATTTGACCTAGGGTTCCGGCTCTTAATTCGGTTAAAAACAGTTTGGCGGCTTTATCCCAATCCACCTGTTGTCCGCTTCTCAAGCAACCCCGTTTTTTACCAATGGCCTGCAACAAATCGGTTGCATCTACGGGCAGTTCATCCAACTGGTAGCGTTGCTGTAATAGTTGTGGATAGGCTTTGCGCAGATAGTCCAGTGCAAACAAGGCAATATCATCGTGTTGAAAAGCGGTATCTTTGATGGCTCCAGTCACAGCCAGACGATATCCGCTATGGCGATTTTCCACGTTAGGCCATAAAACCCCAGGCGTATCGGATAGCACAATATTGTTTTTCAAATTGATGCGCTGCTGCATTTTAGTTACCGCTGGTTCATTACCGGTTTTGGCTATGGTGCGTCCTGCCAATACATTGATAATGGTTGACTTACCCACATTGGGAATCCCCATGATCATGGTGCGTATAACTTTATTGGCTTCAGTTTTCTCCGGTAACATTTTTCCGCACAAATCCATGATCTGTTTGATTTTTTCAGGGTGTTGCGTTGTTACCGCCAGGGTTTTAACCGCTTGCTCCTGTTCCATGTGAACTTGCCATTGCTGAGTGAGAACAGGATCGGCCAGATCAATTTTGCTCAATACACGAATGGTCGGTATATCGCCACGTAAACTTGCCAACATCGGATTTTGGCTACTAAAGGGTATACGTGCATCCAATATTTCTATCAGTAAATCAATATTCGGCAAGGCCTGCTTGATCTCTTTGCTGGCCTTATGCATATGGCCGGGGTACCACTGGATCAACATTTCAACTTTCTCTTAATCACTAGAAC
>CAZJYS010000092.1:0-7613 GCA_964550075.1 uncultured Methylomonas sp. | reverse complement strand
TAGCAGCAACATAGGCCAAGTCTAAAAGCGACAATATCCATCTTTCCGGTCTTTTCTCAAAGTTACAAAGGGTTGTTCTATGCAAAACCAGTTGACACTCACTATTGATGGCAATCAGGCGGCGGCTATGGTCGCCCACAAATTAAATGAAGTCATAGCCATATATCCCATAACGCCATCATCCCCGATGGGAGAATGGGCGGATGAGTGGTCGTCACGCGGTCAGCTTAACTTATGGGGTACTGTGCCGCATGTGATTGAAATGCAGAGTGAAGCCGGGGCAGCAGGAACGATTCATGGCGCCTTGCAAGCTGGCACTATGGCAACCACTTTTACAGCGTCTCAAGGCCTGTTATTGATGTTGCCGAATATGTATAAAATTGCTGGCGAACTGACGCCAACCGTTTTTCATATTGCCGCTCGATCGTTGGCTTGCCAGGGCTTGTCTATTTTTGGCGATCACAGCGATGTCATGTCGGCACGCATGACAGGGTTTGCCATGTTATGTTCCAATTCGCCACAAGAAGTTCAGGATTTGGCATTGATTAGTCATGCCGCCAGCCTCGAAGGTTGGATACCTTTCATGCACTTTTTTGATGGTTTCCGGACTTCTCATGAAGTAGCCAAACTGATCACCATTGATGACGAAGTGTTCAAGGGAATGGTCAATCAGGAATGGGTTAAAACCTTTCGTAGCCGATCGTTAACGCCTGATAAGCCTGTACTTCGCGGTACGGCTCAAAATCCGGATGTTTACTTTCAGGCCAGGGAGTCCGTTAACCCCTACTATCAAGCGCTCCCGCAAATCGTGCAAAACGCCATGGATCGTTTTGCGCAATTAACCGGACGATTTTATCGATTATTTGAATATATCGGAGCAACCAATGCTGAGCGCGTCATGATTATGATGGGTTCAGGTGCTGAAGCAGCAGAAGAAACCCTGGATTACCTCAATCGCCAGGGTGAATGCGTAGGCTTGTTGAAAGTCCGCTTGTACAGACCCTTCTCGGCTGAGCATCTCATCAATGCATTGCCAGCAAGCTGTCGTAAAATCGCTGTTTTGGACAGAACTAAAGAGCCTGGTGCAGATGGCGAACCGTTGTACAAAGATGTACTTGGTGCAATCGCTCAAGATGTCTGCAGTGGGCAGGGCAAGTTTACCGTGATGCCGAAAGTGGTGGGCGGTCGCTACGGTTTGTCTTCCAAGGAATTTACTCCGGGCATGATCAAAGCCGTCTTTGATGAGCTTAGCCAGGCATCACCCAAAAATCATTTCACGATCGGTATTTATGACGATGTTTCCCATACCAGCTTAAACTGGGATGCCGGTTTTCGCACAGACGTTCATAACGAAATTTTTCAAGCCATGTTCTACGGCCTGGGTAGTGATGGCACAGTTGGCGCCAACAAAAACACTATCAAAATTATTGGCGAAGAAACTGAAGATTATGCCCAGGGTTATTTTGTTTATGATTCAAAAAAATCCGGCGCAATTACAGTGTCACATTTGCGTTTCGGCCCAAACCCGATCAAATCCACATATTTGATCGGTGAAAATGACGCCAATTTTATCGGTTGCCATCAGACTATCTTTCTTGAGCGTTACGATATGCTGATCAATGCCGCCAATAATGCGGTGTTTTTATTGAATACGCCTGAGCCGGTGGATCGGGTTTGGGACAGCCTGCCTAAAACCATGCAGCAACAAATGCTGGCCAAAAATATCCGTTTTTATGTGATTGACGGCTATGCAGTGGCAGAAAAATGCGGTATGGGTAAGCGCATCAACACTATTATGCAGACTTGTTTTTTTGCCATTTCCGGGGTGTTGCCACAAGATCAGGCCATAGAGGCTATTAAACACGCGGTAGAAAAAACTTACGGTAAAAAAGGTCGACGTATAGTCGAACTAAATTTTAAAGCCATAGATGAGACTCTGGCCGGTTTACATCAGGTCAGTTTGCCAATACAAATCAGTAGTGATTTTGACATTAGCAATCGCTTTCCTGATTCAGCACCTGATTTTGTCAAACGTGTCACTGCAGAAATTATTGCCGGTCGTGGAGATCAGCTACCAGTTAGCGCCATGCCTGTCGATGGTACTTTCCCAACAGGCACCACGGCCTATGAAAAACGCAATCTGGCGTTGGAAATTCCGGTTTGGGAAACCGATTTATGTACAGAATGTGGTAAATGCGCGATGGTGTGTCCGCACGCAGCGATACGCAGCAAGATTTACCCGGTAGAGGCATTAGAAAACGCCCCCGAAACTTTTAAGCATGCGCCCATGCTAGGCAAAGATTTTCCAGCCGGATTGGCAATGACCTATCAAGTCGCGGCCGAAGATTGTACCGGATGTAGTTTATGCGTCGATATTTGTCCGATCAGAGATAAGAGCAATGCCAGTCGTAAGGCTTTGAATATGCAGCCTCAGGCGCCATTACGCGAACCTGAGCGGGAGAACTGGGATTTCTTTTTATCGATACCGGAATACGATAGACGACAACTGAAACTCAATACCATCAAAGGTGCCATGGTTCTTCAGCCTTTGTTTGAATTTTCCGGGGCTTGTGTGGGCTGCGGTGAGACACCTTACGTCAAATTGGCTTCGCAATTATTCGGTGACAGGATGATTGTAGCCAATGCAACCGGTTGTTCATCGATTTATGGCGGCAATTTGCCCACCACACCTTGGACAAAAAACAGTGAGGGCAGGGGACCGGCCTGGAGCAACTCATTATTTGAGGATAATGCCGAGTTTGGTTTGGGCATGCGGGTTTCCATCGATAAACAAAGCCAGTTTGCAGCTGAATTATTGGAAAGTTTGCGTGAAGTGCTGGGTAGCGAATCTGTGGATGCGATACTCAATGCCGATCAATCCGATGAACCTGGTTTATATGAGCAGCGAGAACGGATTGCCGCTCTTAAGTTGAAACTGCAAACCCTGAATGAACCTAATGCCGCTACGTTGTTGGAACTGGCCGATTATTTATGCAAGAAAAGCGTCTGGATCATCGGAGGAGATGGCTGGGCCTATGATATTGGCTATGGCGGTTTGGATCATGTGTTGGCTAGTGGCCGGAATGTGAATATTTTGGTTCTGGATACTGAGGTTTATTCCAATACGGGTGGGCAAACCTCTAAATCGACTCCGTTAGGTGCTGTCGCCAAATTTGCGGCTGGTGGTAAAGCTACGGCTAAAAAAGATCTGGCCTTGCTGGCTATGGATTACGGCAATGTCTATGTGGCGCATGTAGCCTACGCTGGTAAGGATATTCAAACCTTGAATGCTTTTTTGGAAGCCGAAGCCCATGATGGCCCATCGATTATTATTGCGTATGCGCCTTGTATTGCTCATGGTGTGGATATGTCCAATAATCATCGCCAACAAAATCTGGCTGTGAAAAGTGGTCACTGGCCTTTGTTCAGGTTCAATCCTAACCGCATTGCGCAAGGCAAAAATCCCATGCAAATGGACTCAGCGGAACCCTCTATTCCTTATCGGGAATTTGTGATGAGTGAGACCCGGTTTAGTATGCTTTGGCAGTCCAATCCTGAAGCGGCTGAAGGCTTCCTGAAACAAGCGCAACAGGATGTAAAAAATCGTTATCGATACTACAAACAATTATCCGAACTGGAATGGAATGAAGCCACCAGTGTTTCGGCGGTAAAAGTGCAATTAGCCAACGAAGCGACCAAGGAGACTCAACATGGTTGATTTAAGTACAGAATATTTAGGTTTAAAGCTGGCTCACCCTTTGGTGCCTTCTTCTTCACCTTTGAGCAAATCCCTGGATAGCGCGCGCAAACTGGAAGATGCCGGTGCCTCTGCATTGGTGCTATCCTCCTTGTTTGAAGAAAAAATTGAAGCCGAAGAACAGCAAATGGAACGGTTTTTTTATGGGCAAAGCATAGGTTATGGTGAGTCGGATTCATTTCATCCGTTACCAGCGCAAATCCTGACTTATCAGGAACAATATCTGGCACATTTACAGCAACTCAAAGCAGCATTAGATATTCCAGTGATTGCCAGTTTGAATGGTACCTCGTTGGGTGGCTGGATAGAATATGGTCAAGCCTTGCAGAAAGCCGGAGCAGATGCGCTGGAACTGAATGTTTATCATTTGGCGGCAAATGCTGCAGAATCGAGCGAGACAGTCGAAAATCGTTACTTGGATATCGTGCGGGAGCTTAAAGGCAAAGTCAGTATACCCATCACCTTGAAGCTATCTCCACAATTTAGTTCCCCGATACATTTTGCGTTGCGATTGGAAGCGGCAGGGGCGAATGGCATCGCCATTTTTAATCGCTTTTATCAACCCGACATCGATCTGGAAACCTTACAGGTGGTTCCAAAACTGGAATTATCGACGGCACAGGAGGCTTTGTTGCGGATTCGTTGGACTGCGCTGATGTTTGGGCGGGTAAAATTATCCTTGGCGGTCACTGGTGGTTTCCATAAAACACCTGATGTGATTAAAGCGTTGTTGGCAGGCGCCGATGTAGTTCACCTCTGTAGTGTGCTGCTTGAGCAGGGGGTTAACCGCTTGACGGATATTCGCACTGAATTGGCACAATGGTTGGAGACATATGAATATCAATCCATTCAACAATTAAAAGGTAGTGTCAGTCAGCAACACTGTATAGACCCCAGTCTTTATGAGCGGGCAAATTATATTCACGTACTGGATAGTTATACACCAGCGAGTGGTGTATTACGTTAGCCAGTATCATTTGAGTTGACAGTAAACCATTTTTAATAATATCCGGTATTTAAAACTGACATTAAAAGCTTATTAATTGAAGGCAGTTTTTAATCAATGTGCTTTGGTCAGATTTCTACCGTTGGGGCTAGAATGAACGAGTTAACTCATTTATTAAGTTCAGAAACTAGTTGCCATGGTCACGATCCAGTTATAGCGGCTGTCGATTTAACAGCCTTGACCAGTCAAATTTACCTGCAGTCGGGTGCGGCAATGCTGATCACTGATCATGACTTCAGCATTGTTAGCATCAACCCGGCGTTTACTCAGGCTACTCACTTTAATCTGGCTACATTGAAGGGTCAATCGGTCACGATGATTTGTGAAGACTTATTAAATTCTGTGTTATACGAAGAAATTCAAACCAATCTGCGTATTTCCAATGAATTTAGCGGTGAATTGGTCATTACCAGCCAAGACATGCAGGCATTTCCAGTGCAAGTCCTTATTAATGGCTTGCAGTATTCACAGAATATAACCAGTTATTATGTATGGCTAATGTTGGATATCTCCGAGCAGAAACAAAGGGAAAATGAATTACGCTTTCATGCTGAAATTGACCCATTAACTCACCTAGGAAATCGAAAGTCTTTATTTCAGTGTTTGGATGCCGCTATTGCCTCAGCCAAGCGATTTAAATACACAATAGCTTTATTGTTTCTCGACCTGGATGGTTTTAAGCAAGTGAACGATCATTTTGGGCATGGCGAAGGTGATAAGGTGTTGCAAGAGGTTGCATTACGTCTCAAGCGCTGTGTTAGGGAAGTCGATACCGTCACGCGTCTGGGTGGTGATGAGTTTGTCGTCATTTTAAATGGGACTTCAAAAGACATGATTTGTTTGACAGCTCAGCGTATCATCGACTTTTTGACATTAAGCGTAAAAAATTTACAAAAGGAATTACAGGTATCAGCCAGTATTGGTATTGCGCTCTATCCGCAAGATAGTAAAAATCCTTTATTGTTGCTGAAATACGCGGATGAGGCTATGTATAAAGCCAAAGCCAAAGGTAAACGTCAGTTTTGCTGGCATCTGGAAACTTAGACCACCGAAATGCCCATATTCAAAAATTCAAATATTTTATCTAATCTTCGCGTGCTTTATGCCGAGGATGACACAGAAACCCGGGAAGAATTACAAAGTATTCTGGAGTTATATGTAGCCGAATTATATATTGCTAAAAATGGCCGGGAAGGTCTGGATTTGTATAAAAAATATTTTCCGGATATCGTTATTACTGATATTCAAATGCCGGAAATGAATGGATTATCCATGGCTGCTGATATCAGGGTTTTAAACTCGCAACAGCCTATTATTATTTTAAGTGCCTATAACGATGTTGAATATTTGTTTCGGGCTTTAGAACTGGGTATACAACACTATATTACCAAACCTATCAGCATCGAACGGCTACTGAACAAACTAGCTGAGCTCACTGAGCGTATGCAACTTCTCAAGCAAGTTGAGGAAAATCGTCGCTTGCTGGAACAATATAAAATGCTGGTCGATGAAAAAGCCATTGTTGTTAAAATGGATAAAAATGGCAATATTATCTATATGAATCAGCAGTTTTGTGAAATATCAGGTTATTCAGAAGCCGAGTTGTTAGGCCAATATTACTTGTTTAGTCTGGACGAGGATGGTCAACAGGATGTATTAAACGACATAAAACAATCCATGGAGAAAAACAATAAATGGCAAGGAATACTCAAGAAAAGAGCCAAGTCTGGCAGTATTTACGTTGTCGACGTAACACTGGTTGCGATTATCGATGCCTTAAATAAAATTTCCGAGTTTGTTGCATTGATGGTGGATATGTCTGAGGTCTATGAAAAGTTCGAGCGATTATCACTCAACTTGAAACAAGATCTTAGCGAACAAAAGCATTATCTACAGGAATATGAACGCGCATTTGAACTGGGGACTTCACTATGCATTATTAATACCGATGGTCAGATTATTAGCGCTAATAAAAATTTCAGTGCTACTCTGAACTATACACCTGGAGAGTTGAATGGATTATCTTTGTGTGATTTAGTGCAAAATGGTGTTGATTTTAAGGAGCGCGTTTTAAGAAAAGTAATTAATCATGGCTTTAGTTCCAGAGTTATAAAAGTATTAACCAAAAATGGTGGTTTTCGAACGCTTAGTATTATTGTTGTGGGAATTCACAATCAAGCTGGTGATATTCATTCCTTAATGAACTTGTGTCATGATATCAGCGAAACCATTAATTTGAACGAAGATATCATCGAAAATCAGAAAGACTTAATTTATGTTTTGGGTGAAGTGGTTGAAAATCGCAGCCATGAAACAGGCTTGCATATTAAACGTGTTGCTTTGATTTCTGAATTATTGGCTAGAAAATATGGTTTTAGTGAGGAGTACGCAACTATGATAAAGCTGGCCTCCCCACTTCACGATATTGGTAAAGTAGGTATACCCGACGATATTTTGCATAAACAGGGAAAACTATCTGTAGATGAATATCAAATCATCAAAAAACATGCTGAATTGGGTTATCGCTTATTAAACAAACTGGATAAGCCGCTAATTAAAATGGCTGCAACGATAGCTCATGAGCATCATGAATATTTCAACGGATTGGGTTATCCAACCGGCTTGGTTGGAGAGCATATCGCCATCGAAGCCAGAATCGTCAGTCTAGTGGATGTATTTGACGCATTGAGCAGTCGACGTATTTACAAAGAACCTTGGACTGATGCCGAAATCATTGATTATTTGAATAAAAATAAATCTGTGCAATTTGACCCTGAATTGGTGGATTTGTTTATGGAAAATATTGATGAAATTATTTCGATACGCGAGTGCTTCAAAGAAGAGTAGTAA
>CAZJYS010000091.1:0-7723 GCA_964550075.1 uncultured Methylomonas sp. | reverse complement strand
TACAGCAAGGAGCTTTTGCACAATGGGCAGGCGAGTATTTCAAGTAGTTTGGTGTCCATGAGTTTTCTTTTTAAGTAATGAGAGTAATTGTTCAGAAAAGGCTTCGGGCAATTGAGCATCGATAGGCAAGTACCAATGCTGCGGCTGCGCAAAACCCGTGCATTTGACGGCGTCTTTTTCGGTCATGATCACCGGATTCGTGTCTTTGAACTGCAAATCTTTGGCTGTAAAAGCGTGATGATCGGGAAAGGCGTGGGTATCGCACTTCAATCCGGCAGCCAGCAATTGATAGAAAAATCGTTGCGGATTACCGATACCCGCCAGTGCATGACAAGCGTGACCTGCAAAATCCGACAACGATTTGCTTTCGCCTGTGTTTAGGTTTATCAGATGCTTACCCTGACATTGCATGGCAAATTCACCTTCCAGCAACTCTTTTGGGCTGTTGACGACGACCAAATCCACGCTATTGACCCGCTCCGGCGGTTCGCGCAACGGCCCCACCGGCAGGCAATAGCCGTTACCAAAGCGGCGCTCGCCATCAATCACCAAGATTTCAATGTCCCGTTGCAAGGCGTAATGCTGCAAACCATCATCTGAAATAATGATGTTGCAATCCTGTTCAAGTAATAATTTTTTGGCGGCGGCAGGTCGGTCAGCACCTATCACGACCGGGCAATCGCAGCGACGGGCTAATAACACGGGTTCGTCACCCACCAAAGCTGTATCACTGTTGGAAGTGACGGTTTGCGGCGTTTGTTGACTGCTGCCTGCGTAACCACGACTGATGACGCCGGGCTTATAGCCATGCTGTTTGAGAAACGCCACCATCCAAACTACCAGTGGGGTTTTACCGGTACCGCCGACAGTCAAATTGCCGACGATAATCACCGGCACCGGCAAGCGCACAGATTTTTTGATGCCCACTCGATACAAAAATCGCCGAAAACGAATGACATCGACATACAGCATCGATAAGGGCATGAACCAGGCGGAAATATACATTTCCTTATACCAGGCATCTTCAAACCAGCGAACCAAAGAGTTTTTCATGATTATTCCGGTGGATTGATCGCAAACGTGATGTGATGAAACCCCAGTTGACTAGCGACATCCAGTGCACTGACGACTGATTGATGTGGGGTTTTACCATCGGCACTGATGATAAAAGGCAGTTGCCTGGACTCTTCCGGAAAAGCCGCCAAGGCTGCTTTTAAGCTGTCCAGGGTTTGTTTTGGCAGTGACTGAGGTTTGCCATCATCGCCCGCCAACGCATATTTACCTTGCGCATCGATATATAAATTGATGGCTTTTGTCGCGTGAGCATCTTCTTCGCCACTGGCTTCCGGCAAATTGATTTTTAATTCGGTGTGATGGCGAAAGGTGGTAGCCAGCATGAAAAAAAACAGCAATACCAACAACACGTCTATCATCGGAATCAAACCGATTTCGACCGGCGCGCGCTTTTTGCGACGGAATTCCATCAGATATCCTCGCGCTGGCCTTGCATAATGTCGATCAGGCGTAGCGACTCTTCTTCCATGCGCACCACATGGTCGTCTACCAAACGCTCAAAATAACGATGAAAAAACAAACTGGGAATCGCCACCGTCAAACCGGACGCTGTACAAATCAGGGCTTCGGAAATCCCGGCGCTCAAAATAGCCGGATCACCCATGCCACCCACCGCAATATCGGAAAACACCCGGATGATACCGTCTACAGTACCCAACAAGCCTAATAATGGCGTGACTGAAGCCAGGCTGCCTAGCGCATTCAGATAGCGTTCCAGCTCGTGCGCGACTTGACGCCCCACTTCTTCGATGCTGGTTTTCATCATCTCGCGACCATGTTTGCGATTGGCCAATCCGGCCGCCAAAATGCGTCCCAATGGTGAACTGAGTTTGATACGCCGAATCGCGGCTTCGTCGAGTTTATGATCGCGATGCAATTGCCAAATGTACGGCACCAGTTCCACCGGAATGATGCGTTTGCGTTGCAAAGACCAGAATCGCTCACCGATAATAGCCATCGCAGCGATAGAACATAACAGGATCGGCAGCATCATCCAGCCACCGCTTTTAATGATTTCAAACACCTAAGACTTCCTCAAAATTCAATGCGGGGATTTTAACCTACTAGCTGGTTTTTTGCCGGGCCACCCCGATAAAGGCCATCAATAACGCCAAGCCACTCGCCAAAGCAGCGATGACAAAAACCGTCTCACCGCCCAATACATCCCAGAAATAGCCACTGTAAAAGCTGCCTATCATGCCGCCCAGACCAAAACTGATGCTGCTATACAAAGCCTGTCCCTTGCTTTGATGATGCGATCCAAAATAACGATGCAATAGCTGGATGGCCACCACATGCGCGACGCCAAAACTGGCGGCATGTAGCAATTGCGCCAGCACAATCACTGATAACCATTTTGCTCCATAAGCAATCATTAGCCAGCGCAGCATGCTTAACGCCAAGCTGACCAGCAACAAACTGCGCAAGCTTATAATGTTTAATAAGCCTTTCATCCATATAAAAATCAGAATTTCCGCGCACACGCCCAAGGCCCAAAGCAGACCGGTTAGCGTGGCGGTATATTGATGTTGCTGCAGATAAACCGAGTAAAAAACATAATACGGCCCGTGCGCCACTTGTAGCAGCAAGTAGACACTAAAAAACGCCAGCAGCTCGGGTTTAAATATTAGTTTTAACAAACTATCAACCGGCTGGCCGTCGTGATGCACAAGCGCTTCAGGGGTGATCAATGCCATCAGCCAATTACTCAGCAACAGACTGGCAATGATCCAGGGTAAATATTCAATATTGAAATCGTCCAGAAACCGGCCTATGCCCAGCACAGCGGCGATAAAACCGACCGAACCCCACAAGCGCACCCGACTGTAGCGTTGTGGTTCGGTTCTGAGATGCATCAACGTGGCCGCTTCGAATTGCGGTAGCGTCGCATTCCAGAAAAAACTGAAACCCACTGTCACAGCGGCCACCCAAAGATAATCGTGGCGATATAAAAAACCACAAAATATCAGCACGGCAAACAACAAAGTCAGGCGTATCAAACGCAAACAGCGACCAGTTCTATCCGCCAGCCAGCTCCATAAATAAGGCGCGATGATTTTGGTCGCCAGCAGCATCCCGGTCAGTTCGCCGATTTCGGCAGCCGAAAAACCGATTTGTTTTAGATACAAACTCCAGAAGGGTAAAAACGCCCCCAGGGTTGCAAAGTAGCAGAAGTAAAAGCCGGATAAGCGCCAGTAAGGTAAGTCTGCGGCGGACATTGTTTAACGGATGGCATCAATAAACACATCCACCGTCAAGCCTGCCGAGCGTATCAAGCTACGAAGGGTACCTCGGGCGACTTCTTCATGATCAGGTATCGACAAAGTAGCTATTTCACCCGCTTTAATCATAACTATATGACTACCTCGCTGCCTGGCAACTTGCCAGCCAAAAGTTTCAAAAATACTGACGACTTCCCGCCCAGACAGCAACGGCAGTATGGGTGACATCAGGCCGCCACTTCAATTTGACAGGTTTCAATTGTCAACGGAAAACCCAATTCAGCGCGTACCTGTAAACAATCGTGTATGGCTTCTTTAATATTATCCAAAGCCTCTTGCCTGCTTGATCCCTGACTGACGCAGCCAGGAATGGCTGGACATTCAGCAACCCATGCCCCATCTTCATCTCGATCCAAAGTAACATTAAATTTCATGCTTGGGTCCTCTGAAAAAATTAACGCAAGACAGTTAATCCGGAATCAACATGCAGATTTTGCGCCCGATGCCTGAGCAAATGATCCATCAAGACAATCGCCATCATGGCCTCTGCGATTGGTGTGGCGCGTATGCCGACACACGGATCATGCCGACCTTCTGTAATCACTTCGATAACCTCGCCCTTGCTATTAATGCTGCGCCCCGGTAAACGTAGACTGGATGTCGGTTTCAAGGCGATGCGGGCGACGATGTCCTGACCGCTGGAAATGCCACCTAAAATGCCACCTGCATGATTGCTTAAAAAACCTTCCGGGGTGATTTCATCCCGAAATTGAGTGCCTTTGGTATCGATACAATCAAATCCATCGCCAATTTCCACGCCTTTGACGGCATTGATGCTCATCAAGGCATGCGCCAAATCAGCATCCAGGCGGTCGAAAATCGGCTCACCCAGTCCTGGCGGCACCAGATTGGCAATCACTTCGATTTTGGCGCCTATGGATTCGCCTTCCTTACGCAAGGCATCCATGTAAGCTTCCATCTCGGCGACTTTGTTCACATCCGGGCAAAAGAACGGGTTATTGGGGATTTCATTCCAGTCGAATTGATCGATTTTGATCGGCCCCAATTGAGACAAGTAACCACGCACCTGAATGCCATACTGCTCAAACAGATATTTTTTGGCGATAGCACCCGCCGCCACCCGCATCGCGGTTTCCCGAGCCGACGAACGACCGCCGCCGCGATAATCTCTGAAACCGTATTTTTGCTGATAGGTGTAATCGGCATGGCCGGGGCGAAAACTATCGGCGATTTTGGAATAATCCTTGGAGCGTTGATCGGTGTTTTCGATCAACAAACCAATCGGACAACCGGTGGTTTTGCCTTCAAACACGCCCGATAGAATTTTGACTTCATCCGCTTCGCGGCGCTGTGTGGTATGACGAGAGGTACCGGGTTTGCGTCTATCCAGGTCGATTTGTAAATCAGCCTCGGACAAAGCCATTCCTGGAGGGCAGCCGTCGACGATAGCACCGATTGCCGGGCCATGACTTTCGCCAAAAGTGGTGACTGTAAATAACTTGCCTATGCTATTTCCTGACATACTTAAACAACCGCTTTTGAAAATAAAGTGTGATAGTGATTAACCAGATCGGCGGTCAGCAAAAACACGCCATCGCCGCCGCGCTCAAATTCCAGCCATTGAAAAGGTACGTTGGGGAATAGGTCTTGCAAAGTCTCGGCGCTACTACCCACCTCGACAATCAAAATACCCTGCTCCGCCAGATAATGTTTTGCATCAGCCAAAATGCGTATCACCAACTCCAGACCGTTTTCACCGCCGGTAAAGCCCATTTCAGGTTCTGTGTGAAATTCGGGCGGCAGCGATTGCCATTCGGTGATAGCCACATACGGCGGATTGCTGACGATGATATCGTAGGGTTTGACGGGCAAGTTTTTGAATAAGTCGGATGGGTATAATTCGACTTGATCGTTCAACTGGTGTTTTTCGACATTCATCCGGGCAACAGCCAAGGCATCCTCCGACAACTCCACCGCATCCACTTGCGCATCAGGAAACGCATAAGCACAAGCAATCGCGATACAGGCGCTGCCAGTACATAAATCCAGGATATTGAAAACCTGATCTTCATGTATCCAGGGCTCAAATCGATCGGCAATCAGCTCGGCAATCGGTGAACGAGGCACCAAAACCCGTTCGTCGACATAAAACGATAAACCGGCAAAAATGGCTTCATGCGTTAGATAGGCAGAGGGCTTACGTTCAAGAATCCGTCGTTCAAACAAGGCCAAAATGGCTTGTCGCTCCGGTATCGTTAAAACACAAGTCAAATAGGATTCGGCCAAATCGTAAGGTTGATGCAGGGTATGCAACACGATGGCAGCCGCTTCGTCGAGCGGGGTGACAGTACCATGCCCCAGAAAAATTCCTTGTTCGGCGAAGCAGCTAGCGCCCCAGCGAATATAGTCTCTGATCGTGGTCAAGGTTGTGATAACATCAGGCGAACTAGTAGTCATTGTGCTGTCTGTAGATGAATAGGCAGCGAATTTTAAACCAATAGCCATCCGCTTGTCCGAATAAACAAACTCTGATGACTGAGGCCACGCCCGACCCCAACAACAGTAAACTGGCAAAAAACCGTTTATATCTGGATTGCTACAAATATATGCAATCCGACCAACTGGCCTTGCCAACCATCCCGGATGTATCAATAAAAATCCGCCGCGCCATCAACGAGCCCAATGCCAATAGCAGTAAAATTGCCCGCGTGGTGCAGGTCGATCCCAGTATTACGGCCAGGCTGATCAAAATATCCAACAGCCCGCTGTATCGAGGACGACGCAAAATTGAAAGCTGCCCGGAAGCCATCACTCGATTGGGTTTAAAAGCCGCGCAAGACATTATCACCGTGTTTGCTCTGAAAGCCGTATTCAATGCTCGCTCTGGGATTATTCGCCGTAAAATGCAGGAGCTGTGGGCCCATAGCAGTCATGTCGCCGCTATCAGCGCGGTACTGGCACATAAAACCCCCGGTTTCGATCCGGATCGCGCCATGCTGGCCGGTCTGATTCATGACATAGGCATTGTGCCCATCCTGGGTTATGCCGATCGTCAACCCGACATTCTGGCATCCCCTAATGACCTGGCTGAAACGGTAAAGGAATTGCGTAGTCAAATTGGCGTGCAAATTGTACATAAATGGGATTTTCCTTCGGATTTCGAAGAAGTGGTTGTGCACGCGGAAGATTGGTACCGTGATAGCGGCCCGCATGCCACTTACAGCGATATTGTCATGATCTCGCAATTGCACAGCTTTATCGGCAAAGTTGATATCAAAAAAATGCCGAAAATGGACGAATTACCCGCCTATAAAAAACTCGCTGCCGGCAATCTGGATGCAGATTTGAGTATCAATATCCTGGATCAAGTTAAAGAGGAAATTGAACATATCCGCTTGATGTTGAATTGATTAATTGGTAAAGGCAATGTTTGCATATCCCGTTTCCAACACTGGATTTACTGTCCATTTTATGCGTGTGGGTTGATTCATTTTTTTATTATGGCGGCCTATTTTGTGTGAACCATGTTAGGAATTCTGGGTGATGGGTCGTGACGGAATTGTATATTTCGACCCATAACAGTCTGCCGAGATTTCACCTCCATAAATGCTGAGCATATTTATTACTTCATATGCATTTCAAATCAAATTTCTGTCTAGCTAGATATGTAATTCTTGGGATATTAATAACGCTGCTGGCTGGCTGTGCAACCAATCAAAAATTAGCAACTGAATCAGCCAAAATTAGCTTGGCAAAACGAATTGCAATTGTTCCTAATCAATCCATACCTAAGGCAAGCTTAGATACTTTTGCGAAAGGAAGGTGGGTAGGGGCAGGTAAAGGCTTATTAATCGGCTTTGGTTTATTAGCTGGCGGTCCTTTGGCAGGTAGTGTTGTGGGCGCAGCAGTTGCCGGACCTGGTGGTTCGATGTCTGGAGCTTTTCTCGGTGCGGCAGCGGCAGCACTCTATTTTCCATTGTCACCAATCGTTGGTGCAATTAAAGCTATACCTGCAGAGGAAGCTAAAAAAATCGACGAATCTGTTCCACGTTTATTCATCAATCTCAACGTTCAAGAAACTTTTACTCAGCATGTCATGCAAGCCAGACAATCGATGCTGGCGGATTATGATTTTGAATTAGTAAACGCTATTCCAACCCCTCTTACTGACTCTGGTTACGATAATTTGAAGAACCAAGGGTTTGATGCTGCACTAGAAATTAGCATTGATGAAATAGGATTTGCTGGTGGAGAAGGTAGTCACCCTTCAATTGCACTTTTCTTGAATGGCCACTATCGACTGGTAGATTTGAGCAACAAAAGTGAACTTTATAGCGCCGATCTTAGCTACAAAGGCTCCGAACATGCTTTTGATGAATGGACGGCAAATGATGCTCAACTTGTTA
>CAZJYS010000090.1:0-7756 GCA_964550075.1 uncultured Methylomonas sp. | reverse complement strand
AAGTTTGACGCCAAAGTTAAAAAATTCAAGTCCATGCTGTTGGGGGACGAGCATCCGGTATACAAATTGGCTGCAGTTTCATTGCTGCTGGTGTTGGCTCTGCTGTTTCTGGTGCAGGCCGACTTTCGGATTACTGCCAAGACGGTGATCGAGGGTTTGGTGCAACGGGCTGCCGTGGCACCGTTTGATGGTTTTATCGCGCAAGCGCCGGTTCGGGCTGGTGATCATGTTAAAGCCGGGCAGCTGGTTGCCGGTTTGGATAATCGGGATTTATTGCTGGAGAAAGCCAGACTGGATAGCGAAGTGGCGCAAAATGTCCGTAAATACCGTGACGCACTGGTCAAGCATGATAGGGCAGTGGCCAGTGTGTCTGCTGCGCAACTGGATCAAGCCGAAGCGGAACTGGCTTTGGTCACTGAAAAACTGCAACGTGCCGACATTAAAGCGCCGTTTGACGGTATTGTGGTGTCCGGCGATCTCAGCCAAAAACTCGGTGCACCGGTTGAACAAGGTAATGTGTTGTTCGAAATTACGCCACTGGATGCTTACCGTATCATTCTTAAAGTCGATGAACGGGATATCAGTTACATCCAGCCCGGCCAAACCGGACAGATGACTCTGACTGGCCTGACCAACGATAAATTGGCCTTCAATGTTAAAAAAGTCACGCCGGTGGCGGTGGCTGAAGATGGGATGAACTATTTTCGGGTGGAAGCCGAACTGGTCGGCGAAAAGCCTATCTTGCGTCCAGGCATGGAAGGGGTGGGGAAAATTTCGGTGGGCGAAGACAGTTTATGGCGAATCTGGACTCGGCGTTTCTTCGATTGGCTGAGTATCAGTCTGTGGACATGGATGCCCTGAGATGTCGCGTTTTCTGGATGCTTCCTGGCATCGTGTCGCCAATCTGACCCCACGCTTAGCCGATCATGTTCAAGTGCAGAAACACCGTTATCGCGGCAAGCCCTGGTATGTGTTGGTGGATCCGCATCATGGACGTACTCATAGACTGACGCCTAACGCCTTTAAGTTGATCCAGGCCATGGATGGAAAATTAACCATGGATAAGATTTGGCAAGATTCCGTCGCGCAATCGGGTGCCGATGCACCGGGTCAGACTGCGGTCATACAGTTACTGGGTCAATTACACAGTAATGATTTGCTGGTGTGCAATGTGGCGCCGGATAGTGCGGAATTATTTGCCCGCTTTGATAAACAATCCCGCAGCCTGTTCTGGAAAAATCTGCGCAATCCCTTGTCGATTCGGATTCCCTTGCTTGATCCCGATGCCTTTTTACGGGCGACTCTGGGACTGGCGCGGCCTTGCTTCACTCGTCTGGGGTTACTGATCTGGTTAATCTGGATCAGTGTGGGTCTGTTATTGGCAGCCGAACACTGGCAGGAGTTGACTGATAATGTGGCTGACCGGGTACTGTCTGCGCATAATCTTTTCATGATGTGGCTGGCTTTTCCGGTGGTGAAGATTTTGCATGAACTAGGACATGCCTATGCCTGCCGGGTGTTGGGTGGGCCTGTGCATGAAATGGGCGTGATGATATTGATGGGCATGATTGTGCCTTATGTGGAAGCCAGCGCTTCTTCCGGGTTTCGCAGTAAATGGCAGCGATTTTTGGTGGGTGCCGCCGGAATGATGGTGGAACTGATGTTGGCCAGCACCGCGATGATGCTGTGGACTGTGTTGGAGCCAGGAGCGTTACGCTCGGGTTTATATAATGTGATGATTATCGCCAGCGTGTCTACGCTGATATTCAATGGCAACCCGTTGATGCGTTATGACGGCTATTACATGTTGTCCGATTGGCTGGAGATTCCCAATCTGGCAGGCCGTGGCCCGCAATACTGGTATTTTTTAATCAATCGCCATGGCTTTGGGGTTTTGAAACCTGAACGGTTTGATGCCTCAATCAGTGAACGGCGCTGGTTTTTAGTTTATACACCACTGTCTTATGTTTACCGGTTGACTGTCATGTTAGGTATCGCGTTATATCTGGCGGAAAAATACCTGTTGATAGGGATGGTCATGGGTTTGATCTACGTTTATAGCTTGCTGATAGTTCCAGCCTATAAAGCCGGGGTTTATTTGTTGACCAATCCCGCTTTGATGGCTACGCGCAAGCGAGCTTTAGGGGTTAGTGGCGGTTTTTTGTTGCTCATCGGGATTTTGATCGGTTTTACCCCCTTGCCCTTACGCACCCAGTTCGAAGGTGTGATCTGGTTGCCAGCGCAGGCACAGGTTAGAGCCGGTAGTGCCGGTTTTGTTCGTAACATCGTCAGCGCTTCCGGCAGTTTTGTAAAACCTGGCGACGTGCTATTGACATGCGAAGATGCCCAGTTGATGTCCAGAATCGAAGTCTACAAGGCGCGCATCGAAGAAATCAAAGCCCAACGTTTGTCGGAATGGCAAGCCGACCGTAATCAGGCTGAAATCACTCGGCAGGCCCAGATGCAGGCAGAAGCGGATTTAAATCGGGCGCAAGTCCAGGCAGAACAGCTCACCATTCGTAGTCATAGCAGTGGTCGATTTTTCCTGGATCGTGAATTCGATTTACCCGGGCGATTTTTAAAACAAGGCGATCTGGTGGGTTTTGTCGTCGATCGCTCCAGGGATATTGTGCGTATTGTGGTATCCCAGGATGATATTGATTTAGTACGGCGCAATGTCGAATCCATCCAGGTCAGGCTGGCGGAAAATCCCCAACACATCATCCCGGCCCGTCTGTTACGTGAAGTTCCGGCAGCTGATACCGAATTACCCAGTCCCGCATTGGCGACTGAAGGTGGTGGTCAACAAGAACTGGATCCGCGCGAGCAAAGCCATACCAAAGCCATGAATCGATTGTTTCAATTTGATCTGATGTTATTACGAGAAGCTGAGGATGAGCTTGATGAATCGTTGGTGCTGCCGTATGGTACGCGGGCGCATGTGCGTTTTGTGCATCAAGCCGAGCCGATATTTAATCAGGTGTGGCGGCGCATTCGGCAACTATTTTTATCGCGATTGGCGGTTTAGGCGATGTCCAGACTACTGACCCGCCCGGTGGAGTCGTTTGCTAACGGGCCTTATCCGGAACGAGCCGATACGCAGGAGTTTCCGATTGATCGCTGGTTAAGAGTCATGGCGGCGTGGTTTTTTTCCGGTTTTTCACAATGGGATCGCAGCCCGAGACATTTCGTAGCAGCAGTAGAAGCCTGTGAGACACGCTTGCAGGCATGCAGCGAAGCTCAATTGCAGCAAGCAGTGAGTTTGATCAGCCGTAAATTGCGTCGTCTAGGGTTTGAACAAGCGGTTGTGATCGAAGCTTTTGCGTTGATCAGGGAAGTTTCCAAACGCACCTTGGGGAAGCGTCATTATGCTGTGCAGCTGCAAGGTGGCTTTGCGCTGATTCGAGGACATATTGCAGAAATGTCTACAGGAGAAGGTAAGACCTTGACGGCTACGTTGGCCGCAGCTACGGCAGCACTGAGTGGAGTGCCGGTGCATGTGGTGACGGTGAATGATTATCTGGCGGCACGTGATGCCGAGGAAATGGGGCCGCTTTATCAGGCTTTGGGTTTGACGGTGGGGGTGGTGCAAACCGATTTATCGGCGGCGGACAAGCAACAGGCATATGCAGCGGATATCACTTATTGTACCAACAAGGATTTGGGCTTTGATTATCTGCGGGATCGCTTGCAATTAAAAGATTGGCTGAGTGCCAGTCGGCTGAAATTGATCCGCTTGTTACGTGGCGATACACCCGCCGCCAAATTATTGTTGCGTGGATTGTGTTTTACCATTATCGATGAAGCCGATAGCGTGTTGATCGACGAAGCCAGGACGCCATTGATCATCTCCGGTAGTGGTCCCAGTGTATTAACCGAAGAAGTATTCAAGTCGGTGCTTGCTGCTGCAGAGCAATTAACTGAAGGCAGCGATTTTGAGTTGCTGCACAAACAACGCTCAGCGCATCTAAAGTCCGCTGGCATGGAAAAACTGCAATCGATCAGAACTGAGTCGGGCGTCATGCCACAGCTGGAAACGGTCTGGATGGATTTAGTGACCCAGGCTTTGGCAGCTCTGCACCTTTATCAAAAAGACCGGCATTATTTGGTCAAGGATGACAAAGTGCAGATTATCGACGAATACACCGGACGCTTGATGCCGGATCGCAGTTGGGAATACGGTTTGCACCAATTGATTGAATTAAAGGAAAGCTGTCCTTTGAGCCCGCAAAAAATCACTTTGTCACGGATTACCTATCAGCGTTTTTTTCGCCGATATCTGCATTTATCCGGCATGACCGGTACAGGCAAGGAAGTATCCGCGGAGTTCTGGTCGGTTTACCGGTTGCGGACTTCAAAAATTCCCACGCATCGCCCTGTGCAGCGCATACAATTACCACCCAAACTTTTCCGTAACCAATTGGAAAAATGGCGTGCCGTGGTCGAATCCGCTCGCATGCAAACCCAACAGCTCGGCAGACCGGTATTGATTGGCACTTGTTCGGTGGAATCATCCGAATATTTATCCCGTTTGCTGAGCGAAGCCGGATTGCCGCATCGGGTGTTGAATGCCCGCCAGGATGCCGAAGAAGCCGAAATGGTGGCGGCTGCCGGACAAGCGGGCAGTTTGATGGTGGCTACCAATATGGCTGGGCGAGGTACGGATATCAAATTGGGGCCTGGGATTGCCGAGCGTGGCGGTTTACATATCATTTTGACTGCGTTCAGCGAATCCAGCCGCATTGATCGTCAGCTATATGGTAGAGCAGGGCGGCAGGGTGATCCGGGGAGCGCCGAAGCCATCGTGGCTATGGATGATGAGTTATTCGTACAAAATTTGCCGGAAAATTTGCGGTTTTTATTGCAATTGGGTTTGGTTAATTCTGTTTGGGTGAGTATGCTGACTTATTTGGCGCAATCCCGCGCCGAGCGCCGGAACGCCCGCATTCGCGAGCAAACTTTGGTTTCCGACCGTCAAATCGATCGTATGCTGGCTTTTGCCGGTAAGGAGTCTGCTTGAAATTTTTGCTTAACCCTTACGGGGTGATGGCACTGATCAGCTGGATGTTTTTGCTGAGTTTGCCTGTGTTCGCCAAGCCGGTGGAATGCCTGATAGAACCCAGTCAGATTATTGAAATTCGCTCGCCGATCGAAGGCTTGATTGAAAAAGTCACGGTGGACAGAGGAGATACGGTCAAAAAAGATCAGATCTTGATCGGTCTGGATGTAGGCGTAGAGAAAGCCCGCTACGAGCAGGCAAGATATAAAGCCACCATGCGAGGCGCGCAAATGGCGGCACAAAGTCGCCTGGAATTTACCAGCAAGAAATACGATCGCGACCACGAACTGCATAAAGATCAATACGTGTCCTCCAATACCCTGGATGAATCTGAAAGCGGTAAAAAAGAAGCCGCGGCGGATTTATTGGCCGCCAGAGACAATAACAAAGTCTCCGAACTGGAAGTAAGAGAATACGAGGAACTGATACGCCTTAAAACTCTGAAAAGTCCTTTTGATGGGGTTGTCATTGAACGATCCCATCACCCCGGCGAAGTAGCCGAGCCGACCGATCAAAGACCGATTCTGAAACTGGCAAAAATCCACCCTCTATTCATTGAGGTGGTTTTGCCTGTTGCTGCGCTGGGTAAGCTGCATGTGGGGGAAGCATATCAAATCACCCCGCAAGCTGAAGGTATGACTGCATTTACCGCCAAAGTCGCCGTGATTGATCCCGTGCTGGATGCGGCCAGCGGTACTTTGGGGGTTCGACTGGAAGCCGCCAATCCGGACCGCAAGATTCCGGCTGGCATCAGCTGCCAAATCGAGTTGTCGAATCTTTAGGGCAGGGTGCTGGAAATTTTGAAAGCCTTATTACTGAAGAAAAAACGCTTTCTGCTGCTGAGTTTGCTCGCCTGCTCGATGTCGGTTCAGGCCATGGATTTGCTGGAAAGCTATGATCTGGCCATGCAAAATGACCCGACGCTACAGGAAGCCGAAGAAACCCGTAATGCGGTGTTGGAATCCAGGCCGCAAAGTCTGGCCAGATTGTTGCCATCGCTGTCGCTGGTGGGTGGCATCAACGCCAATCGTTACGATACCACCAATACCTTTGCCCAGAGTCAGTTCGGTCTGCAATATTTCTGGGATAGCAATGTCTCGCTAAAATTGTCCCAGCCTATCTATCATCACGATTATTGGGTGCAACTGGATCAAAGCGATAATCAAATTGCCCAGGCCGAAGCCGAATATGTGGCCGAGCAGCAAAACCTCTTATTACGCACTGCCAAAGCCTATTTTGGAGTATTACTGGCGCAAAACAGTCTGGAATACGCCAATGCCGAACAGCAAACGGTGGAGCGACAGGTTCAGGAAATGCAGCGGCGTTTGACGCTGGGCGCCGCTTCCATTGATGAATTGCAAGAAGCTCAATCGGGTTATGATCAGGCGCGCGCTATCAGCATCGAGGCACAACGGGAGTTGCAAGCAGCGCAAACGGCATTGACCGAAATCATTGGCCCTGCCGATCATGAGTTAAACTCTTTACGCCCCGATCTCAAGCCGCTGCTGCCGGAACCGGACCAGTTGGAAGATTGGATGAATCTGGCCAGACAGAATAATCTCGCTTTAATTGCGGCACAGCATCGGGCGGAAGTGGCGAGAAAAACCATCGAAATCCAGTTTGCCGGTCATTTGCCAACCCTGGATTTGGTGGGTAATCTGGCCACTACTGATACCGATCGAACTCAAGGTGTCGAGGCCAATTCGCAAACCATAGGCGTGCAGATGAATATGCCGTTGTATCTGGGCGGATCGGTGGATTCAAAAGTCAGGCAGGCACAACATCAATTCGAAGCTGCCCGTAAACATATCGATAAACAACGCCGGGCCGCCGAAAGGCAAGCCCAGGATGCCTTTCAAGGCATAGTGTCCACCATCGATCAAATCAAGGCCCTGGAGTCTGCGCAACGCTCAACCGAGATTACCGTGGAAGCCTTTCAGAAAGGCTTGCAGGTAGGCAACCGCTCAATGTCTGAATTATTACTGGTCAATCGCAATCTGTTTCGGGTGCGCCGCGATCACGCCAAAGCCAAATACGATTACATCGTCAATTGCCTGACTCTGAAACAGGCTGCCGGTATGTTGGTGCGGGGCGATTTGGAGTTGGTGAATGGTTGGTTGGTGGGACGGTAATGGTTAGAGTGGGTAAATCAGCTTAATTAACAAACATTAAAACTAGGGGGCAAGAGGCATGCTATTTTTTGTCGTTGATGATTAGGGTTAGATGTCCCTGATTCAATGGCTCTCTCGGCTGAAAAGTTAAAAATTGATTAAGTATGTTTTTTGCACACTCAGGATAGGTGTAGATTAAGGCTTTGTTTTTTGTAAGGTGATGCGTGATTACTGTCTGTGTGAATTTCCAATTATCGGGAGCTATTTCATGAAATCCAAACGTTTCAGCCAAGCTGTAGGCCTAGCTTTAGTTTTAACTTCTCTGTTGCCGAATGTAGCTCAGTCTGCTGTCGGAAGCGTCACTGTTGACTGGGATACGTTTCAGCTTTCCGTTATAGATACCAATTTAAATGATGGAATTGTTCCTACTATCAACTGGATAGGTCAAACTACCCAAATCGCCAAATACGTTGATGGATTAGGCGGTTTGCCGATTAATGTCACTGCATTAGACTGGACATCCTCGGGTGTGGACAGCTATTCGAATGCTAACCTGGATATGCAGGGCTCTTTTTCTGCCAATACA
>CAZJYS010000089.1:0-7911 GCA_964550075.1 uncultured Methylomonas sp. | reverse complement strand
AAATCGGTCGACAGCGGTTTTAGCGCAATAGCATGCTGATTTATCAATTATTTTGCATAGGGTTAACGCGGCTGCTGTGCGTTCAAAAGGGGCTCCATTTATTCTGTGAAGGTCCGGCACTAGATTGCTCCGCGATAGCTCAATAACTATGCCTGTTTCAGTAAGGTCGAAAACTTTTCGGCAGACATCGGTTTGCCAAACAAATACCCCTGAGCCTGGTCACAATCGTTACGCAATAAGTATTCGGCTTGTTGAGTGGTTTCCACGCCTTCCGCAATGACTTTGAATTTCAGGATTTTGGCGATGGAAATGATCACCAGGACGATAGCTGCAGCGTCCGTATCGTGCATGATATTGGCGACGAAGTACTTGTCGATTTTCAGTTTGTCGAAGGAAAAATGTTTGATTTGGTTGAGGCTCGAATATCCCGTGCCGAAATCGTCGATCGATATTTGCATACCGGCTTCTTTTAGCCGGGCCAGTAAATCGCGTTTCTTTTCCGGATTGCGGATGAATAAACTTTCCGTCAATTCAAGTTCCAGATATTGGGGGGCTAGGCCAGCTTGGTTGACGATTTCAATGACGCGATCGGCAAAACTGTCCTGTTCCAACTGGCGTGCCGAGACTTTGACGGCGATGGTGAGATGCGGAAAATCGGATTGCTGCCAGATTTTATTCTGTCGGCAGGCTTCGCGTAGCACCCAGTCGCCTATTGCTTCGATCAAGCCGATTTCCTCGGCAACGGGAATAAACTCATCTGGCGGTATCAAACCCAACTCGGGATGTTGCCAGCGGATTAGAGCTTCGGCACCGATAATCCGGTTGCCACCCAAGCCGATCTGAGGCTGATAATGCAGGAAAAACTCGTTGCGCTGCAGTGCGCGCCGTAAGTCGCTTTCCAGACGCAATTTGGAGGACACGGCAAATTCCATACTTTCTTCGTAAAAGCAGTAAGTGTTGCCCTGTTCCTTGGCGCGATACATGGCGGTGTCGGCGTGTTTGATCAACAAACCGCTATCAGTGCCGTCGGCGGGATATAAAGAAATACCGATGCTGGAGCTGATGTAAAACTCCTGATCCATCAGCGCGAACGGTTTGGAGATGGCTGTGCAGATTTTATCTGCCACTGCCGCGACGATTTGCGGATTAGCGATATGCGCCAATAGCAAGGTAAATTCGTCTCCGCCGAAACGCGACACCATATCTTCTTTTCGCACGCAGCCCTGGATACGTTCCGATGCGGCTTTTAGCAATTGATCGCCGACATCATGGCCCATGGTGTCGTTGGTCAGTTTGAATCGGTCTAAATCGAGAAATAAAACGGCGTGGAGATTTGGTTGATGGCCGGTTGCCTTGATGACCCTATTCAAGTGCTCCATGAATTGTGGGCGATTGGCCAGATTGGTCAATGGGTCGTGGTAGGCCAGGCGATTCAGCGTCCGCTGACTCTGACTGGCTTTCAACAGGTGGGCGATGCGCTTGCACAATACCGTGTAATTAATGGGTTTGGGTATGAAATCGTTGGCGCCGATCGAAAATGCCAATTCCACCGAATGTTCGTTTTCCAAAGCGGTGATCATCAAAATCGGTACCTCGGTTCCATGCGGCAGGGAACGAATGGTCTTGCAGGCTTCGAAACCATCCATTTCCGGCATCACGGCGTCCATTAAAATCAGATCCGCCATCTGTCGTTTGCATATTGTCACAGCTTGTTGACCGGTACCAGCCAAATCGATGATGTAGCCGTCTTTCTCCAGAATGTCTTGCAAGGCAAAACGCATGGTCCGGTAGTCGTCGGCTATCAGGATTCGAGACACTTGTTGAGCCGAGGACGAAGCGTCGGCGGCCTCGTCGGCAATTTCCCGTCTCAATAACTGCTCGATAAGCTGATATTCTTCGCGCAGTTGTCGTAGCAAGATATCGCCGTCTTCAACATGGCCCTGGCTGGCTGTTTCTTCCAGTCTTCTGGAAATGGCCGCCAGTTTTTCAGCGCCCAAGTTACGGCTGGCGCCTTTCAAGCCGTGAGACAATTCGCGCACTTGTACCAGGTTCGCAGCTAACAGAGCCAAGCCGATATGTTCGATTTGCACCGGCGAATCTTCCAGATAAAAGTTCACCATTCTGACGAAGCCCTGGCCGATTTCTTCGCGTAACTTGTGCAAAACCTGATTATCCAGTGTAGTGGGGACGATGCTGGGTGACGGCACGAAGGTTGCCACTTGATCCTGCCATTCGATTTTTAGCCAGTTCATTAGTTTTTTCCGCAATGGATGTAGCTTGATTGGTTTAGCCAAGTAATCGTCCATGCCGGCAGCCTGGCATAAATCGCTGTCGCCTTGCCGGGCATTGGCGGTCATTGCTACAATCGGCAAAAGACCAATCGGTTCGGGCAATAAGCGGATGCGGCGCGTCGCCTCGAAACCGTCCATCCCCGGCATGTGGCAATCCATCAGGATCAAATCGAAGGCTTTGCGTTTCAACCATTCCAGAGCTTCGATGCCGGAAGCCGCGATTTCGTAACTGCAACCGAGTCGCTCCAGCATGCCGGCCGCCACCATCTGGCTGGCTCTATTGTCTTCGACAATCAAGATGCATCGCCCCAAAACTTCAGGCTGTAACGATTCGGTGGACAAACAGACTGATTCAGGCTCTTGAAAATTTTGACCGACAGTCAGAATAAAATCATAAAGTTTGGAAACCTGTACCGGTTTGCTTAGGTTGGCCGCCACATTCGGTAAACCGAATAAATGGGGGGTGTGGTCGGGATTGGATAGCAGGATGATTTTGAGTTCGGCAAGCGATGGGTCGTGGGTAATGCTGTCTACCCAGTCGTTATTCCAGGCATCCTTTAGATCAATGATCGCGAATTGATAAGCTTCGCCCTGGTCGTGAGCGGAGCGCAGCATATCGACAGCTTTCATGCCGTAGCCGCTGTGGCCGTAATGGATTTGCCAGCATTCCAGGTTTTGGGTCAAAAACTGCCGCATTTTAGTGCTTTCGGTGACGATCAGAATGCGTAGGTTGGCGAAATAGGCCTGTCGTGCTTGCGATAAAGCCTGAGTGCCGCACGGTGGCCCGAACGGCGCCGTAAACCAGAATTTGCTGCCTTGTCCTAGCTGGCTGTCAACGCCGATTTTTCCGCCCATCAGTTGTACCAGTTGTCGGCAAATCGCCAAGCCCAAACCTGCTCCTTCGTAATGGCGGGTGCTGGAGCCGTCGGCTTGGACAAAGGCATCAAAAATCGAGGTTTGCGCTGTTGCAGGTATGCCCATGCCGGTATCGGTAACGCTAAATCGCACTAAGATGACTTCCTTGTCAATGGTATCGACATCGACCCTGATATCGATGGCGCCTTGTTCGGTAAACTTCAGCGCATTTCCGACCAGATTGATCAAGACCTGCCGTACTCGTGACGCTTTGCCGTGCAATACCAGGGGAATGTCGTCGGCAATTGTATAGTTCAGTTGCAGATTTTTGCGATGTGCTTGGCCGGACATCAATTCGATCACTTTACCCACTGTCTCCTGCAACACGAAGTCGACCGGTTGGTGTTTCAACATGCCGGATTCGATACGCGAGAAATCGAGAATATCTTCGATCAACTTCAACAGGGCTTCGCCGGCATTGCGGGCAACCATGGAATATTCCAATTGCTTGGGTGTCAAACCCATATCCTGAAGCAGCTCAAGCATGCCCAGTACTGCGTTCAGCGGGGTGCGCAACTCATGGCTGACATTGGCGGCAAATTCGCCTTTTAGCCGGGCGGATTCCAGAGCGGCATCACGGGCGTGTTCTAACTGGCTTTCCCTTGTTTCCAGCACGGCCATCATGGTGTTGAACGCCTCGCTCATTTCGGTAATGTCACGTGGTCCCGACAGTTTGGCCCGCACATTTTTTTCACCCGCCGATGCTTTACGCATTCGGGCCGCCAGCTGTTTGATCGGCGAAGTCAAACGGCGAGACGTCGCCAGTAAAAACAGCAAAAACAGTAATGCCGAAATCCCGGAAACCATCAACGTCGTCCATAAAATTTGTCGTTTCATGATATTCAGCGTTTGTTTGCCGATGGTCAGACGGACATGGCCGATTAATTCGGGGTCGGGTATTTGTGTCTCGAAAGGGGATGCTTTCTGTTCGCCGCCGTTACGCGTAAACACCGGTGCTGTAAAATACCAAGCTTGATCAGTCTCTTGAGTCAGTTGCAAAGTGTCCGGCCATGTCAACTCACGGTTATTGGCGGGGATGGCGGGTTCGCCGCGTTCGAGCAACGGCTCGTGGATGTTGTTGTAGATGGCTACACCTTGTACATCCGGGAAAGACATAAATCGTCGCGCCGGCTCCTCGGCATTTTCCTGGCTGGCATAGAGTAGAGCCAGCGTACTTTGGGCTGCAAAAGCTTCTGTGGATTGTCGGCCTTGTGCGATCCATTTATCGCGGACGATGTGGTAAGACAGTGTGGAAATGACGAACGAAGATAGCAGTGACATCACCAGCACGCCAAACGCAAACATGATCGTCAACTGTTGTTGAAAACCCGCTCCCTTGAAACGAGGCCATGATAGCTGCTTCATCACTGCTTACGGTGTCGGGAAAACCATGGCGAATTCGCGCCGTGTCTGACTGGAGAAACGTAAACCCAAATGCTCTGCGGTGCGTAAATTGACGGCGACCAGTAAATCTCGCAACAGGTTGACGGATTCAAGTTTACTGCCCGGTTCGATTTGCTTTAGGGCCAGGATGGCCAAACTGCGCCCCATGCCGAAATTATCCGGGTAAAGCGAAAACAGTGCACCTTTGCGTACATGGTCGAGATTGCTGGAGAATACGACGAAGTTTTTCTCCCAGGCCTCCCTGAGTACTTCCGGCAGTAAGGATTGTTCGTCCATCGCCGCATTTTCCCGTGGTAGCCACAAAGCAATGGAATTGTCTTTGAGCTCAATCAAAACCTGACGGAACAGATCGGCGGAATCATGCAAATTGCCGGTGGGTTGCACAATCAGTGTCAAGCCTCGTTCCTGGGCGGTGCGTTCGGCATGCTGAATTTCCCAGGCCGTTTGTCTGGGACCGTAAATCACGGTGACTTTTTTGATCTCCGGTACTAGTTTTTTCAGATGATCGAACATGGCCTCCGGAGCAGGTGTCAAACTGATGCCGGTCAAACCTTGCGGAACCTCTTCAGGCCGTATCATCGTGGCGCCTATTACCACCGGAAGCGCGGCGGAAATCGGTTTGGCGGCTGCTAAGCCGGCACGACCGAGTGTGACGACTACGTCGATATGATTGTTTTTTAACTCGTTAATCAAACTGTCGGTGGAATTTTCGCGCCCGTTCAACACATAGTGGTTAACCGGCTTGCCCAATTCTTGTTCCATGCCGCGGGCAATTTCCAAAAAAATGGAGCGGTAGGGTCCCGAACTTCCGGATAAACGATGGCGACTGAAGGAGGGGTGCCATAGGCGGCACAACAACTCAGAGCACCATAGAGTGCAAACAATAACGGGGAAAGTGCTCGACCGATCAAAATGGCTCCTTGATGGTTAAATATTGGCCGGAAACGGATCAATGGGGATGGTCAGAAGTTAATGCTAACTTCCCCGAAAAAACTGCGTGACGCCAGTGGTAAGTCGTTGGGGATGGCCGCTTGCGGATTGCCAGCCAAACTGGGTTCCCGTGCGTTGACGTCGAACAGATTGCGCACAGAGAAAGCCACTTCGACATGTTTTGCCAAATTTTGCCGACGTATTGTCAAATCCACCCAAGTATAGTCGGCAACCGGCGGACGGTTGTCGCCACGACTGCGGCTGCGGTCGATGATCCATTTGGCTTGCGGACTAAAACTCCAGTCGGGGGGAAACTCCCAGTTCAGCTTTAAATAGACTTGATGATGCGGCGCGTAGCCGGCGTCATGGTTCAGCGTTTCGTCTGTGGTCTTCTGGTAGGCGTAATTGCCGATAATTTTCATGGTCTCCATTGCTTGCCATTCCGATTCCAATTCGGTGCCGTAGCCTTGTTGGGTGCCGGTGTTTTGGGCAGTCGATGTGGTGTCTGAGTTAGGTACGAAGCGAATGATGTCTTTCCACCAAAAATTGAAGAAATTTAATCCTAATCGCAGGCTGTCGATGGGGCGATAGTCGAAACCCAGTTCGATATTTTCCAGGGTTTCCGGTTTCAGGGTCGGGTTGTTGATGATTTACATTTCCTGGAACGACGGTGCCCGAAAAGCCGAGCCGTACATCAGTTTGGCAGTCAAATCGTAGCGGGCTTCCCAGACTAGCGCCGCCCGCAGGTTAAAGGTGTTGCCGAAATCAGAATAATGGTCGTAACGGGCACCGGCGGTCAGACTCCAGTCGTTGGCGAAGTTCTATTGATTTTGAAAGAAAGCAAATGTAACCGTGCGATCTACCTCAGGAATAAATGTCGAAGCTGTGCCGGAAACATCGACGAGGGGAACACCGGGCAGTAAAGGAATTGGCGTGTCTGTGGCCGAATCGGTACCGAAGTTTTGACATACTTCGGCTTTATATAGGCTGTCGTAGTTAAAACCGATGCCGCTACGGATTTGGTGTTGCTGGAAACCGGTATACACTAAGGACTGGTTGATACGGACGTGGCGTTCCCAAACTTCCGGATTGCCGATGTAGCCGTCGGGAAAGGTGACAAAAGGCCCTGCGCCGATTTGGCCATTGTTGCCGATCGGCAGGGTAGTGCCGGATGGAAACAAAGTTAGATTGTGTTTTATTTCGTGACTGGTTTCGAAATAGCTGAGTTGGGTGGTCAGATCCCTGTTTTCGAACAATTCATCGGTATGATAGGTCAGATCGGCGTTACAGGGGGCGCTGGCATAGCGGTTAATTGGATCCAGCGCCTGGGCGACGCCGGAGCCGGAGCCGTTGCCGAAATCGCTACGATGCAGGAGACCGCCGCGAAACCGCCAATTGTCGCGGGATAAATCCAGGCGGGCGTCGAAATTATCCCGCGATAAATTGACCGGGCCGGGTGCCAACGAGGCATGAGTGCCGAACAGACTGTCGAATTGACTTTGCAAGTCGGCATCGAGGATAGCGTCTTGGCCGCTGGTCTTGTGATATTCCAAGGCCAGTGCGACGTCAAAACCGGCCCATTCACCACCGTGCAGGCCCCAGCCGTCATAGGTGTCGAACCTGCCGACCCGACCGCCAACCTCGGTGCCTTCGATATCCTGGCGGGTTTTGGTGATAATGTTGATCACTCCGGCAAAGGCGTCGGCACCGTAAACTGCAGAACCGGGGCCGCGCACCACTTCGATGCGAGCGATGTCGCGAATCGGCATGCCCCCCATATTTCGCTACGGCTGTCGGTATAGGTGTTGGTGATCGGGATGCCGTTGACCATCATCAGCACTTGCTGGTTGAGGTGCGAAAAAATGCCGCGAAACGTGTAGATGGGATTGTAGCCTATAGTGTTGCGCTCGATGTGCAGTCCCGGTAAGGTTTCAAGTGCTTCGTCAATGTCGGTGGCGCCGGTTTGTTTAATATCGTCGGCGGTAATGACAGTGGCGATGGAGGGCGCTTTGGAAATCGGTTGTTTATAGCCGCTGGCAATGCTGACCATTTCCTCGCCGCCATATATCTGCGATATGGCCTTTTCCTCTTCCTCGGTCGAAACCGGTTGCGCTAGAGCAGTTGTGCTCAGGGATTCGGTACAGGCAAGGAATAACAGGAGGCGTGACATGGTAAATTTTAGATTGGTTTTTTTGTCGGTGAAGAGAGTTTCTCTTTAATCTTCGGAGTTATCTACGCGAAAAGGCCAATCCGATGTTGTAGTTGCTGCTGCATGGCAAACAGTGCTGGCCAGTTTGATCAGGCCAAGTCCTTCTGGATTATCCCTAATAGAATATGGCGGTGCAAGCTGCTGCTTCGGCGCCTAAATCGA
>CAZJYS010000088.1:2958-7978 GCA_964550075.1 uncultured Methylomonas sp. | reverse complement strand
TCACCGTCTTTTTCAATCTTTCGGGCCGGGATTTGCGGCCCCTGATGATTCAGCATTGCGGCCAGTTTTTGCGCTTCTGTTTCACTGTCAAGACGCTCTGTTACTACAGACCAGTCAGCCTCAGTCAGTTCAGTGACTGTGGGCTGTCCGTATAACTGTGCAGGCCTGCTTACCTGAACAGCTTCGGATTTTATTTCGGTTAACGTCATGGCATTTTGCAAAATCGGGGTAGGGATGCCATCTGCGCGTTTTAAAGCATCCTCCACTCGTTGCCAGTCGATAACAGCACCATGTTCATCGGCAAGTTTTTCCAGTCTGGTTTTAAGTTTTTTTTGCAGCTGATTGTTTTGAGTCGCCCATTTTTCCAGGGGGGGATGGGCTTCCATGTACAACATGTTTTGATCCCAGGCCGCTAAATAAGGTTGATGGACAATAGTCACCGGTGTACCGACTTCGACCTGATTGAATAAATCCTCTACATCCTCGGGATATAACTGCACACAGCCATGACTGACTTGCATGCCGATGCCATAGGGTTTGTTGGTGCCATGAATCAGATAGCCCGTAAAGCCCAACGGCATGGCGAAATAACCCAACGGATTATCCGGTCCGGCGGGTATGACTTTGGGTAATGGATCGCCCAACATTTCATGCTCGCGATGGATGGAATCCGGGACGGTCCAGGCCGGGTTTGCTTTTTTGGCGACAATTTTGGTGGTTCCAAGTGGTGTATTCCAGCCATCTCGTCCGATACCGACCGGATATGTCATGACGGTGTCTTGATTTTCGGGATAATAAAACATACGCATATTAGCCAGATTCAAAACTATGCCTTTTCGCTTGGCTTCAGGCAAAACAAACTGTAGGGGTAATAACACGGAGGGGTTGTTTTTTAATGCCCAGGGGTCCAGTTCAGGGTTGGCTTGGGCGATATCATTAAAACCCAGTCCAAAATGGCGGGCAATATCCGACAAGCTATCCTCTTTCTGGCTGTCTACACGGGCCAGCATGCCCACCATGGCTTGCGATTCAGTAATGGGAAATTGATGGCTTTCAATGGCATCCGCTTTACCATTTGATACAAAAAGTTGAGATTCTTGTGTGATGGATAAAGTTTGACAGCCACTGAGGGTCGCTACGACTGTCAACATCAATAGTAGCGAAAAAAATGAATTCTTTAGATTTAAGGCGTTATCAATTCGAACAGCTGAAATCATGATTTGAGACAAAAACAGTTTAATTGGTTTTAAAAATACCTGTTTTTGGCTTTTAAAGCGGGGTTTTAACTAAACCTTCACATTTATTTGCCTCTAGTTTTGCTGTGACCCAAGGTTCTTCTGATCAGGTAAAATCGCTATGATTTGGAATTCCATCTTTTTATGCCGCATTCAGCTTACTTCAATCAAACCTGCCAACTTTGCCCTCGCTTGACCTGTTTTCTCGGCGACGTGAAAGCAAAACACCCTGATTATCATGCTTTACCCGTTGCGCCGTTTGGCGATCCGGACGCCAGACTTTTGGTAGTTGGTCTAGCACCCGGTATGCATGGTGCTAATGCCACGGGGCGGCCTTTTACCGGGGATTATGCGGGGTTATTGTTGTATCAGGCTTTGTATGATTTTGGTTACAGTAATCAGTTGCAGTCAACGGATTTAAAGGATGGTTTGCAGCTGAGTAACTGCAGGATTACTAACGCTGTGAAATGCCTGCCACCGCAAAATAAACCCACTGGCGATGAAATCAAGCAGTGCAATCATTATCTGGCTGCAGAACTTCAAACCTTGCCGGAAAAATCAGTGATTCTGGCGTTGGGTAATATCGCCCATCAGGCGGTGTTACGAGCTTACGGGCTAAAAATCACGGCAGCTAAATTTGGTCATCATTTGGTTTATGAATTACCCGACGGACATAAACTGGTCAGTTCCTATCATTGCAGTCGCTACAACGTGCAGACCAAGCGGCTGAGTATGGCGATGCTGGCCGATGTGTTCGTAACGATTCAACGTTTGCTGGCCGTATAACCATGTCTGATGACGTTGTCAGCGACGATTTTGACATCAAAAGCTTTTTAAAAAATCTAACCCAGCGTCCCGGCATTTATAAAATGCTGAATGACAAAGGCGAGATCATTTATATAGGTAAAGCCAAAAACCTGAAAAACCGCGTATCCAGTTATTTCAGAAGCAATGCGGTTTCCCCAAAAACCCAGGCTATGGTGGCCAAGATCGTGGCGATCGAAGTGACGGTGACGCATACCGAAGGAGAGGCGTTGCTGTTGGAAAGCCAGCTGATTAAACGCCACAAGCCGCGTTACAACATCAGTTTGCGGGATGACAAATCCTATCCTTATGTATTCATCTCCAGTTTTCACGACTTTCCGCAACTGGCTTATCACCGCGGGGCCAAAAAACGTAAGGGTCAATATTTTGGGCCTTACCCTAGTGCTTCTGCAGTCAAGGAAACCTTAAAGTTGTTGCAAAAGATTTTTCCGGTTAGGCAATGTGAAGATTCTTATTACAACGCCCGTTCGCGCCCCTGTTTGCAACATCAGATCGAGCGCTGCACCGCGCCGTGCGTCGGTTTGATCAGTCAGGAACAATACAAAAGCGATGTTGACAATACCATCTTGTTTTTGGAAGGGCAGGGTGGACGGCTGATTGATCAACTGGTCCATAAAATGGAAAGCTTTGCCGCCAAGTTGGAGTTTGAACAGGCTGCGGCCTATCGGGATCAGATTCAGCGTTTGCGGGCCGTGTTGGAAAAACATGCCGTTGAAGGCGAAAAAGGGGATGTGGATATTTTGGCGTGCGCCACTAAAGCCGACATGGCTTGTGTACAAGTGTTTTATATTCGCAATGGTCAGAACCTAGGCAATCGGCAGTTTTTTCCGAAGATTGTCGATGACAATGATCCGGGAGTGATTTTGCAAGCGTTTATCAGTCAGTATTATCTGGATAAATCCTTACCACACGAACTGATTGTCAGCCATGCCTTGCCCGAAACCGCGTTATTGACTGAGGTACTCAGTCAGCAGGCCAAGCATCACGTGGCAATCAGTCCAAATGTCCGTGGTGAGCGATTAAAATGGTTGCAAATGGCCAACACCAATGCCGAAAACGCCTTGGCTGCCAAATTGGCCGACAAGCAGGGTTTGTATGCTCGTTTTTTGAGTTTGCAGCAAGAGTTTGCCTGTGCGGACGTGCCAAAACGCCTGGAATGTTTTGATATTAGTCACACCCAAGGCGAGCAAACCGTGGCGTCTTGTGTGGTATTTGATCGGGAAGGACCGGTTAAATCGGATTACCGTCGCTTTAATATAGAAGGTGTCACCGGAGGGGATGATTATGCGGCGATTCATCAGGCGGTATTGCGTCGTTTTAAACGCCAAAAGCAGGGAGAGCATCCAGCGCCGGATATTTTATTGATCGATGGTGGTAAAGGTCAGGTGGCAGCAGCCCAAAAGGCATTGGCGGAATTGACGATAAACAATGTTATGATAGTTGGCGTTTCAAAAGGGCCGGATAGAAAGGCGGGTATGGAGAAAATCATCCTGCCTGACCAGGATCAGCCTTTGGATGTAACGCCCGGCGCGAGTGCACTGCTGCTGATTCAGCATATTCGGGATGAAGCGCATCGGTTTGCCATTACCGGACACCGTCAACGCCGTAGCAAAGCCAAAAACCAATCTGCTTTGGAAGATATTGAAGGATTGGGGCCTAAACGGCGGCAGGTTTTGCTCAAACAATTCGGAGGTTTGCAAGGTGTTTCCAGTGCCGGTGTTGATGCTTTGGCGGGCATAGACGGCATTAGCAGGAAGCTGGCGCAACGAATTTACGATACTTTTCACCATCAAGATGGCAGTTAAATTTAATTTACCCACATATCTGACCTTATTACGCATTGCCATGATCCCGTTGTTGGCGGTTGTGTTTTATTTGCCGTGGGAATACAACCGCTTGGTCAGTACCGGTATTTTTATATTTGCCGGGTTTACAGACTGGCTGGATGGGTATCTGGCTCGAAAAATGAATTTGGAAACCGCTTTTGGCGCTTTTCTGGATCCGGTTGCCGACAAATTAATGGTGGCGTTTGTGTTGGTTTTGGTTGTTCAGGCCGAAGCTAGCGCTTATCTGGCTATACCGGCTGCCGTTATCATCGGTCGCGAAATCACCATTGCTTCCTTGCGTGAGTGGATGGCTGAAATTGGTCAACGTGCTAAAGTCAAAGTTTCACAATTAGGAAAATGGAAAACCACCGCACAGATGGCAGCCATTGGCATGCTGTTATATCGGGATGAGTTATTAGGGTTGCCGATCAATGAGATGGGTTACTGGCTGTTATACTTGTCAGCGGTTTTAACGTTATGGTCGATGGTCAATTATCTAATGGCTGCTTTTTCGACTATTTCAGAACAATAATAAACGTAGTGATCATAACTACGAACATCAGAGAATTAAGCAGCAGGTAAAGCTGTATATAAAAGCATGGAACAAGAATTAGACATTCCGGTTATAGAGCCGACCCCAACAGCGCCCCTGACGCAAGACGACGTCTTACAGGCATCCCTAAAATTATTTGCCCAGAAGGGCTATTTCAATACTTCATTGCCTGATATCAAGGATGCGGTAGGTTTAAAAACAACCCACGGCATTTATCAGTTTTTTAAAACCAAGCAAGCCATCGCTCAAACGTTGCGGGAAAATATTCTCGACAGTCTTAGCATCTCCATCGACGATATTCGGCGTAGAAATCGTAAATCCTCAGAACAACTCAGAGAAATTGTCGATCTGCTATTTAAATTGGCTGATGATGCGCCTGAAATTATTCATTTTTTATTTTTTATAAAAACTAAAGATTTTTTACCTGATGCACCCGCATTAATGGAAACCCCCGCGTTCACGAAAATTCAGCGGATTATTCAGAATGGCATCAAAGAAGGAGAAATTCGATCACTGGACTCATCCGTGGCGTTTTGCTATTTCTTTGGCATTATCAACCAAACTCTGGCTATGGTTTTGAG
>CAZJYS010000088.1:0-2858 GCA_964550075.1 uncultured Methylomonas sp. | reverse complement strand
CTTTATAAAAGCATTATTACGGCCGGAACCCATAAGGCCAGCAGTATTAAAGTGGCTGAGGCGGCGAAAGTCATCGAAAACACCCAACGCGATGTGAACATTGCCTTGATTAATGAATTGGCGTTGATTTTCAACAAACTAGGCATCGATACCGAGGAAGTATTGCTGGCTGCAGGTACCAAATGGAATTTTTTGCCATTCCGCCCTGGATTGGTAGGCGGTCATTGTATTGGTGTCGACCCTTACTATTTAACCCATAAAGCACAATCCATTGGTTACAATCCTGAAGTGATACTTTCAGGCCGACGGATCAATGACGGCATGGGGGCTTATGTCGTGTCACAACTGATCAAGTTGATGTTGAAAAAGCGGATTCATGTACAAGATGCCAATGTATTGATCATGGGACTGACCTTCAAGGAAAATTGCCCTGACATTCGGAATACTCGTGTAGTCGATATCGTCGCTGAGCTGGAAACCTACGGCATCCATGTCGATGTCTATGATCCATGGGTCGACACTGAGGAAACTGTTGCTGAGTATGGTATACACCCGGTTACTCATCCGAAGCCTGGCAAATACGATGCAATGATTCTGGCTGTTGCCCACGAAGAATTCAGAGAAATGCCAATTGCCGAAATTAGAGCTCTGGGTAAACCACAATCCATTATTTACGATCTGAAATATCTATTTCCTGCTGATCAAACTGATGCGAGGTTATAAAAAATGAAAATCATGGTGACCGGTACCGCCGGTTTTATTGGCAACCATTTAGCCTTAAGGCTTTTGGAGCGCGGTGACGAAGTCATTGGTATCGATAATCTCAACGACTATTACGATGTTAATCTCAAATTGAGCCGTTTGGCGCGGATTAAGGATCATCCTGGTTTTACCGATGTCAGGCTGGATATTGCCGATCGTGCGGGTATGGAAGCCGTATTTAAAAAGTACCAGCCACAAAAAGTGGTCAACTTGGCAGCCCAAGCTGGGGTTAGGTACTCAATTCAAAACCCACATGCTTACATAGACAGCAATATCGTTGGTTTTATTAACATCCTGGAAGGTTGCCGACATAATAATGTCGAACACCTGGTTTACGCCTCCAGTAGCTCGGTCTACGGTGCCAACGAATCGATGCCGTTTTCGGTGCATGACAATGTGGATCATCCCTTAAGTTTGTATGCAGCATCAAAAAAAGCTAATGAGTTGATGGCGCATACCTACAGTAATTTGTATCAATTGCCTACGACCGGTTTACGTTTTTTTACCGTATACGGCCCCTGGGGACGTCCGGATATGGCGCTGTTTTTGTTCACCAAGGCTATTATGGCGGGTGAAAAAATTGATGTGTTCAACTATGGTAAACATCGACGAGATTTTACCTATATCGATGACATTGTCGAAGGTGTGATCAGAACACTGGACCACAATGCCGGACCTAACCCGGAATGGAGCGGTGCAAAGCCTGATCCTGGTACCAGTAAAGCGCCATGGCGGGTCTATAACATCGGCAATCAGAGCCCGGTTGAGTTGTTGAGTTATATCGACACGCTGGAGCGATTCCTGGGTAAAACGGTCGAAAAGAATTTATTGCCGCTTCAGCCCGGCGATGTGCCCGACACTTATGCAGATGTTGAAGCGCTAGTTACTGATGTGGGTTACAAACCCAATACGACGATAGAGCAAGGTATCGAACGTTTTGTGGCTTGGTATCGAGAATACTATCAGGTATGAGCTTATTGCCATTTATTTGAGTGGCTTATTAAGCTTGTATTGTTACCTAAATGGAATATTCATGGTTAGACCCTGTGCGAAGAGGGGAATCTAAGTTCTTCGTTTAATTTGGAGCAAGCAAGTGTGTAACAAACTTACCGATAAAAATATGACATCGAAATTATGGTTAATCCCAATAATCGGCACGCTTTTGACTGGATGTGCCGCTCAAAAATCTCCCAGCGCTCCTCCGCTGAGTGATGAAGCAGCTGCTTACGTTTCCTCCAGTCGTGCTCAAATGAGGGAAGATAAAGTTCTTGTCATTAATGAAGCGATGAATTTAGATCCTGCTGATCCCAATAACAAAGCTTTCTGGCATGAATATTATCAATATGAAGCAGAATTGAAGTCTGTGAATGATGAAAGGGTTCAATTGATTCGTGATTACGAATTTAATTATGAAAAAATGGACAACCAGATTGCTGATAACCTTGCCGAACGCGCTTTGGCCATTCATAGAAAGAAGCTTGAGCTGTTGGCAAAGTACTATGAAAAAGTCAAAAAAGCCACTACGCCAATTATTGCAGCCAGATTTATTCAGGTTGAACACCAACTGGGTTTGATATTGGATATTGAAATCGCTTCCCAAATGCCGTTATTAACTCAAACTAAGTAATAAGTACTAAAGCAGAAACTTGAGGTATCGAGTTTCTGCATTATTTGTTCGAATGTATGTTTTGATTTAAAAACAAATAAATTTACGTTTGATCAATTTGATTGCGAATTAAATGCTGTAACCCATGTTTGTCTAGCAGGTTATATAATGTTGGGCGAGAAACGCCCAATAATCTTGACGTTTCAGTGATGCTGTAGTCGCTGTAATGCATGGCGCGTTTTACAGCCGATGCTTCTGCCGATTCTCGGATAGCCTTTAAATTTAATGGCATCGCGTCTTCTGGCTGATTGGTCAGTTCAAGATCTTCTAGTGTTATAAAATTACTGTTCGATAATATAACCGCTCGTTTCAGTTTGTTTTCCAGTTCTCTGATATTGCCTGGCCAGGCATAATGTTCTATAGCTTGCGCGGCGTCTGCTGAAAAGCGTTTTTCCTTGCAATTATTGTTTTGGCAATAGCGTTTCAGGAG
>CAZJYS010000087.1:3588-8001 GCA_964550075.1 uncultured Methylomonas sp. | reverse complement strand
ATTCGAGTCTCCTGGATCGGTAGTCGGCATTTTGCTGCTGAGTCTGACCAATAACTTGAAATTGGCATTTTGATTTAGGGTTGTTTGATTGTCGCTTCCCAAGATGACAGTCAAATAGTTCGACTCGCCGCCTTTTAATGTGACTTGCTGAGTCAGGGTAACCTTGGTTTTATCGTCGTTGTTAGCGGCTGATGCCCAGCTCAGTTTTCCTGGCGTATTGTTCAAAGGCTTTAGGTTCCAGGCCCAAAAAGCTTTGGAGACGCTGTTATCAGGCGTGCCTTTGGTATCAAAGCCTTGAAATTTATTGGGATACCAATCCCCTGTCAAACCTTGATTTTGTTGTCCACGCCAGACTGTCAGGGCGGGTACTAAATAATCATCCGTGCTGCTGTCGTCTTTTTGAGCACTGATTTGTAGCCAGATTTTACGACTACCCAGTTTGCTTAAATCCAGCAGAAACCATTGTGATTGGTTGCTCCAGCCATAGCAGTCGTTGCTGTTTGTATTGGGATTAGCCGCTGTATCACACCAGCCGTTGGATTTTACGGTGGGTACTGTCAGGGCGGTTAATGAGGAGTTGGCTTGTTTAGTACTGGGGAGTAATTCCTCACCGGATTTAACCGTTAGGTTTTTGTCATTACTATTGGCGACTTTGTTAACATCCGATTTTTCAAAAACCAAGCGAGCCGTATAGGGTATGCCATAACCACCAATGGTTTCGCGGGCATTAACGACTTGGAATAGCCCTGATGCCATGAGTAAAAAAATGATGCTTAATCTGTTCATGAGTAAAATTCCTTTTGTGTATTTTTCAAAAAACCGCGACATCATATCGTTAAAATTTCTCCCAATGCCTTCATGCTGTTGCTTTTGTTAACAACGCCTCATCTTGTTGTTAGCAAACAGAGGACTGATTTTTGAATGCTTGGACAGGTAGAAAGGTTAAGGATAATTCGTGCTTGGAAGCTAACATTTTAATTTTGCTGGTGCAAGCATTGAAGAGTAATGGTTCATGACCTAGTTAAAAAGATGAGCCGACATTCAGCGCTTAGCCTTCGGTCTTGATGTTGTCAGCATGTAAACCGCATTCCTTTTTGGCGCCATCTTCCCACCACCAACGTCCTGAACGTTCGTGCTGGTTGGGTAAAACCGGGCGGGTGCAGGGTTCGCAGCCTATGCTGATGTAGCCGTGTTGATGCAGATCGTTATACGGGACTTGGTAGGCTTCGATGTAATCCCACACTTGCGCGGAATTCCAGTTCAGCAAAGGGTTGAATTTGATCAGTGATTTACCCGGCCCGGAAAATCCGCTGTCCAGTTGGACTTCCGGAATATCGCCACGCGTATCCAGACTTTGATCTTTGCGTTGGCCGGTAATCCAGGCGTCCAGCGTGGCCAGCTTGCGACGCAACGGTTCGACTTTGCGGATGCCGCAGCATTCCGAGTGGCCGTCTTCGTAAAAACTGAACAGGCCTTTTTGTTTGACTAAGCTATCCAGTTGATCGCGATTGGGTGTCAGAATATCGATCTCGATTTGATAGTGTTTGCGTACTTTTTCGATAAACCGGTAAGTCTCGGGGTGTAAGCGGCCAGTATCAAGCGAGAACACCTGAATGTCTTTGCGGATTTGCAAGGCCATGTCGATCAATATCACATCCTCCGCACCACTAAAGGAAATGGCGATATTATCAAAGTTGCTGAGCGCTGCTTTAAGAATGGTACGCGGGTTTTTACCCAAAAGTTCGGTTTGGGCGTTGCTTAAGTCGAATGCAGTCATGATTGCGAAAAATAACGGGTCAGAAAATCATCAAAAGACAGGCTGTCGGCGGCTTCTATATCAGCCTGTTTCTGTAGAGAAGCGGCCGCCATGTCGTTAAATTGTTGGTGTACCTGTGAATCCAGAGGTTGCGCCATAAAATAGTGTTTATGCAGCGCGGAAATGTTGCTGGCAAAACAACCGAACTCCTGGGTATTCTGCTGCATGCAGGCCAGGATATGCGCTGACGGTGTCAGTGCTGGGTTATCGATTAACGCTTGTTGTTGTTGCAAGGCTAATTGATAAGGTTTGTCCAGACTGCCTTGATCCAGCAACGCGCATATCGGTTGCATATCATCCAGAATTTGGTGCGCCCATGCCTGCAGGCTAAGCTGTTGTCCATTTTTATTCAGCATCAGTCCTGGTTTTCGGCCTTGATTGGCTACTAATAACTGGTTGCTGTTGTTAATCTGGAATTCCTCGTCAGCTTGTGGGGGGCTGTCGTGCAACAAACAACTGAGTAAAAAAGCTTCAATGAAGCGAGCCGTACTTTCTTCGATGCCTATCGGGTTGAACAGATTCAAATCCAGCGAGCGCATTTCTACATACATCACGCCACGTCGTTTCAGGGCTAGCGTGGGTTTTTCACCGGATTCGGCAATTTGTTTGGGGCGCATGGTGCTGTAGAACTCATTTTCGATCTGCAGCAGATTGGCATTCAGTTGCTGGTATTCGCCATCGACTTTGACACCAATTTTTTCGTAGTCAGGATAAGGCGTGTTGATCGCCGTGCTGAGGCTATCCACATAGCCGTCCAGCGAGTTGTAATCGATTTTTAATCCTGCCTGATTTTTGCTTTTGTAGCCAATGTCGCTCATCCGCAAGGAGGTGGCGTAAGGGTGATACAGGGTATGCGGATCGAATTCTTCAAATTCATCCATCAATTGCGGACGGCTTTTGAAGAAGCTTTTGCAAATGGCTGGTGAGGCGCCAAACAAATACAGCATCAACCAACCCTGACGTTGGAAGTTTCTAATCAGGCCAAAATAACCGGCGGCGATAAAGTTTTGTAAAGAACCTTGATTGCCGGCTTGTCGGTGCAGCATGGGCCACAAGGCTTGCGGAACCGAGTAGTTAAAATGGATGCCGGCAATGGCTTGCATGGTGCGTCCATAGCGATGCCAGAGGCCTTTACGGTAGACGTGTTTCATTTTGCCGACGTTGGAACTGCCGTATTCGGCAATCGGTACGCTCAAATCACCATCAATGCCGCAGGGCATGCTGGTGGCCAGCAGCATTTCTTCGCCCAGTTGCGGATAGACAAACTGATGAATCTGGTGCATATAACCCAGGGTTTGTTTGATGTCGGCAAACGGCGGGGTGATGAATTCCAGCAAGGCTTCCGAGTAATCGGTGGTGATATAAGGATGCGTCAGTGCAGAACCTAAAGCCTTGGGATGTGGCGTTTGCGAAATCACCCCACGGCGATTAATGCGCAGACTTTCTTTTTCTATGCCTTTTAGTCCCAATTGCAACAGGTGATGCAGGTTGTTATCGGTCAAGTATTGCAGGCTTTTGGGTAGGGCTTTGTGTTGATTGTTCATGAATACGGCAATGGTGTGGCATGAGCACCAGCAAGGTGCTGATATAATTTCAACATTATATAGGGTCGTACTTCATTGCAAAAACAATATCCCACTACTGTCGATAACAAACCTGCATCGATCGCTTCCATGGCACCCGCACGTCCCGGTGCGTTGCAGGTTTTGCGCTCAGTCTTTGGTTACGCCAGTTTTCGCGGTCAACAGCAGGATATTATTCAGCAAGTCGTTGCCGGTCGTGATGCACTGGTATTGATGCCGACTGGCGGCGGCAAGTCGTTGTGTTATCAGATTCCTGCGCTAGTGATGGAGGGCGTGGGTATCGTCATTTCGCCGTTGATTGCGCTGATGCAGGATCAGGTGAATGCATTGCATCAGTTGGGTGTCCGAGCGGCTTTTCTGAACTCGACGCTATCCATGGAACAGGTACGAGTCATCGAACAGCAATTGCTAAATGGCGAGCTGGATTTGTTGTACATCGCCCCGGAACGTCTGAGCAACAGTCGTACCCAAGCCTTGTTTGCGCGTTGCCAAATTGCCTTGTTTGCCATTGATGAAGCGCATTGCGTGTCGCAATGGGGGCACGATTTTCGCGCCGATTATTTGTTGTTGTCGGTGTTGCATCAGCAGTTTCCGCAGGTGCCTCGCATCGCCCTAACCGCTACAGCCGATGAACGCACCCGCCAAGAAATCATTCAACGTCTGGCGCTCGAAAATGCTGAGGTGTTTGTCAGTGGTTTCGATCGTCCGAATATTCGTTATCGCATTGTCCAGAAAGATAATGCCCGCCAGCAGCTGCTGAATTTTATTCGCACGGAACACTCGGGTGATACCGGGATTGTGTATTGCCTGTCCCGTAAAAAAGTCGAAGAAACCGCTGAATGGCTGAATCAAAAAGGCTTGCGGGCTTTGCCCTATCATGCCGGGATGAGCAATGAATTGCGGCAGAAGAATCAGCATCAGTTTTTGATGGAAGATGGTTTGATTGTCGTGGCGACGATTGCGTTTGGTATGGGTATAGACAAGCCCAACGTGCGATTCGTGGCGCATCTGGAT
>CAZJYS010000087.1:0-3488 GCA_964550075.1 uncultured Methylomonas sp. | reverse complement strand
AATCAAGGCTGTGGCAATTGCGATACCTGTCTGGAACCGGTTGCGACCTGGGATGGCAGTCTTGCCGCGCAGCAAGCTTTGTCGGCGATTTATCGTACCGGCCAGCGTTTTGGGGTAACTTATTTGATCGACGTATTGCTAGGCAAAGCTGACGAACGTATCAAACAATTTGGGCATGACAAACAATCGACTTTTGGGATAGGTAAATCTCTGGATGAAAAGCAGTGGCGCTCGGTGTTTCGGCAATTAGTCGCCAAATCGTTGGTGGAAATCGATTTTGAAGGTCACGGTGGCTTGAAATTGACTGATGCCTGTCGGCCTGTTTTACGGGGAGAACAAACCCTGATGTTGCGCAAGGATGTGCAAGTGGCTAAAACCAAACGCGATAAATACGAAAAACGGCAGCCGGGTGGTATTGCCGATAGCGCTTTATGGAATGCATTACGCGCCAAGCGGCGGGAATTGGCTGATCTGCAGGATGTGCCGCCTTATGTGATCTTTCACGATGCCACGTTGATGGCGATGGTCGAAGCCAGACCACGTAATCATCAGCAATTAAGCCTGATTTCCGGCATTGGGGAACGAAAACTGGATTTATACGGGGATGAGTTTTTAGCCGTGTTGGCGGAGTTTGACGAGGACAGTCATGAAACAGCAGCTGTCGATACCGTGATTGAAACATTGGATTTATTCAAATTGGGTTTCAGTGTTGAAAAAGTGGCAACCCAACGAGGTTTGAAAGAAGACACCATATACACGCATTTAGCCAAAGGTCTGGAGGCAGGTTCTGTTAGGTTTGAAGATGTGCTGGAATTGGCGCCGCAAGAAATTGCCGATATTGAAGCCGTATTATTATCCCTACCGGAAGCACAACGGAATGCTTTAAAACCGGTTTATGAGCAGTTGGGTGGTGAATACAGTTATGGTGTGTTGCGCTGTGTGCGGGCGGCGTTGCAGCGGCGGCTTAGATAATGTGATCGTTGTTGTTGCAAAACTGGTATTCGGCTATCAGGCAGTGATCCAGCCATTTTTGTAGAAAATAATTCAAGCGCCATTTGTATTCCTGGATTTCCAGGGTTCGACCTGGATTTTGGTAAACCCTGTCTACCGCTGGGCGGTCGTTATCACGAATGACTTCGGCTAGTTGGGCATCCAGGTAAACTCGAATTTTAACCGCTGGAGCCATCATTTCCGAAAAGGGTTGGGTAAAGCAGTGATTTAGTTCGATAGTCAAGGTATATGGATTACGTTCCAATACATCCAGTTGTAGAGCGGGTCTTTGGTTGGGTGTATGGCCGACTGCAGATTGGCCCAGAAGCTTGAGGTTTGGAATCAGTCTGAATAATTTCTGATAATTGGATTCACAGATTTTTTCCAGGCAGAGCGAGGTATTAACCGGTCTCAGCTGACTCATCACATCAATCTTCCCGATAGCAAGCAAAGGCGCTGGCGGTTTCCCATAACACTACTTGATCGACCTGCAATCCTTCCTGCTTTAAATGCTGATAAATCATTTTGCTTAACACTTCAGCGGTAGGATGCTCGTCAATGGCCAGAAAGCGTTCATTATTGGCCTGCAATGCTGGAATGATAGGGTCGTCTTTATGAAGCAAGAAATTATGATCCAGGTGCTGATCGACAAACGATTCCACGGCATCCCGCACGTCGGCAAAATCACACACCATACCTTGTGAATTAAGTTGATCGGATTTGATTGAAATGCTGGCTTTGACGCTGTGACCGTGCAGATTTCGACATTTACCGGGATGATTCATCAGCCTGTGGCCGTAACAAAAGTAGACTTCTTTGGTGATGATATGCATGAATTAACTCATCCCTGCGTATAGAGTGAAAGGTTCAGGTGGCTTTGATGCTTTTAATGACGGCGGCAATTTCGAATTGGCTGGACTCACGCTTGCTGCAACGCACCACTTCAATAAATGCCGTCATGGGTGGGGTGATAGTGGTTTTAGGAATAATGCTGATCTCCATTGCCAAACCGGGCTCAAAAGCTTGATCTGCCATAAAAGACACACCGGCACCGCTCAGGGTGATACATCTGCCGGTTTTAATTTCGTCGGAGCTGGCTAGTTTATAAGTCACATCACAGTCAACATCCATACGGATATAGTCGCGTTTTTCATCATTGGTCAGCATCAGGTTTGCTCCGATATATAACGGGTGGTGAGTCGTCTAACAATCGTCGGCAAGTTTACTATAAAAATTAAGCCTTGTATGGCCGCATTTGGGTTAAGGTTTTGTATTGAAGGCCTGTTTTATTGTCTGACTAGTTAGGATGAATTGTGTAGAATCAGAGCTTTAAACGTAAATTTTAGGATGTACAGGTAGTACCATGAGCAAATCCATCGTTCTGACCGGCATAACCACTACGGGAACGCCGCATTTAGGAAATTATGCGGGCGCCATTCGGCCGGCGATCAATGCCAGCAAAGATGAAAAAGTCAGACCGTTTTATTTTTTAGCCGATTACCACGCTTTGATCAAATGCACCGAACCGGCTAGGGTCAAGCAATCCAGTCTGGAAATTGCCGCTACCTGGTTGGCATTGGGGCTGGATACTGAGAATGCAGTGTTTTATCGGCAATCGGATGTACCGGAAATTTTGGAGTTAACCTGGATGTTGACTTGTGTAACGGCCAAAGGTTTGATGAATCGTGCCCATGCTTACAAGGCGGCTGTTGCAGAAAATGAAGAAGCGGATGGTAATGATCCTGATAAGGGTATCACCATGGGCTTATTCAGCTATCCCGTCTTGATGGCTGCGGATATCCTGATGTTTAACGCCAACAAAGTGCCGGTGGGTAAGGATCAAATTCAGCATATAGAAATGGCGCGTGATATCGCCAGTCGCTTTAATCATATCTATGGAGAGCACTTTGTGTTACCTGAAGCCGTGCTGGATGATAATGCGGCCACATTGCTAGGGCTGGATGGTCGCAAAATGAGCAAAAGTTACAATAACACCATCCCCTTGTTTGAGCCGGAAAAAAAGCTGCGCAAGCTGATCAATAAAATCAAAACTAATTCGTTAGAACCCGGTGAGCCGAAAGATCCAGAGGGTTGCACGTTGTTTGGGATTTACCAGGCCTTTGCGAACCATCATGACATTGCTGATATCCGTAAACGTTACGCCGAAGGCATCGCTTGGGGCGAGATGAAGCAAATATTGTTCGAGAAAATCAATGATGAAATCACCCCGGCGCGCGAGCGTTATGAGGCTTTGCTGCAGGCTCCAGAGCATATAGAACAACAGTTGCAACTGGGGGCAGAAAAAGCCAGGGATATCAGTAAACCGTTTATTCGGACTTTACGCGAGGCTGTTGGAATAGCCGCTATCAGTCATTCATAATGTTGGCCAATATGGGCAATCAAATCTTGTACCGTTTGCTTGCCTGTTTATTGGCTTGGAGTTTTATTAGTGTTAGCTTGGCTGATGAGTTTAAGCTGCAATTTTCCAAAGACTTTAT
>CAZJYS010000086.1:0-8040 GCA_964550075.1 uncultured Methylomonas sp. | reverse complement strand
AACCAATCTCTGGTCAATAGCGGCGTGATTATCGGCAATGCCAAAGCTGGAGCAAATTTGGCTAACACCGGTTCAATTGGATTATCCGCACTAGCGGGTACTGATATCACAAATAGTGGCCAAATTGCCGGTAATGCAACTGCTACAAACGGTAGTTTGAGTAATTCATCCATTAATAGCTCGGTTAACGGAAATGCAATCGCGATGACTGAACTGACTAATGAGGGACATGTCGGTGGAAACGCGGAATCTAAATCATCAACGGTGAATAATTCTGGTTCAATTACCGGAACTGCGATAGCAGCAACCAGCCTAACTAACAGCGGCAGGATTGGCTCAAGCGGATTGGCAGGAACGGATCTAGATAACAGCGGCAACATTACAGGGCAGGCTATTGCCAGAACCGGCGATTTAACTAATCAAACCAATGCAGTGGTAACGGGTGATGCCAGTGCTGGTAAAAGCTTATCAAATAGCGGCAGTATTAAAGGAAAAGCCACTTCAAACACAACGGGTGTATTAAACGACGTTGTTAGCTTAAAAAACCTTGAGTCAGGCAGTATTCAACACAGTGCCGAAAGTTTGTCCAACACTGCTGTCGAGAATCAGGGAAAAATTACCGGTGATTTGATTTCCGCACATAATCTGAATAATTCAGGCTCCATATCTGGCGACGCTACTGCAGCCAAAAATTTAAGTAATGACATAAAGGCTAAGATAACGGGCGATGCACAGGCTTTAGATGGCGAGTTGCATAACCTTGGAAAAATTAGTGGCAATGCTACCGCCAGTGCTGAATTGAATAATAGTGGCGATATCGGATCAGGTGCTGTGGCGGGCACCAGTTTAATGAATTCCGGCGATATCACTGGTGAAGCTATTGCAGGACTGGATTTAGTAAATAGCGGTGCTATTTCGGGGCAAGCCATTGCAACCAGAGGTAATTTGACCAACGAAGCGGATGGCTCTATAGGCGGGGATGCCCAAGCGGTTGTTAGTCTGACGAATCAGGGGCAACTGGCTGGTAACGCCACAGCCGGCACTGATTTATCAAACGATGGTGATATAGATGGAAATGCCTCGGCAGGTTTAAGTATCAACACTGGTATCGGTAGCAATATCAAGGGCAATGTGACGGCTGGGACCGATATTCTCAATAGTGGCAGCATTGCTGGCGATGTTGTCGCCCAGGGGGATTTGGAAAATACTGCAACAGGGATGATTCGCGGAAATATCGATGTCGGTCGGGATTATGTCAATAATGGCGGTGTAAGCATCAGGGGGGATGGCGATGCTCATATTAACGTGAACAGGGATATGACTTTATCCGGTTCAGGCAGCAAAGTCAGCTTCAACAACCCAGGTTTAGCCAATATGAATGTTCAGGGTAAAGCCCTGATCGACAAAGGAGCACAACTGGTTTTCAATAATGGTGGTGAAGCCAAGCTTTCAGTTGCGGACAATCTAACCGTTGGGGAAGATGGGGCTGGCGTTATTCGACGCACGGGTAATAGTTCAACATTTTTTATCATCGACCCCACTAATCCCGGCAGTGATTTAGTGGTGCAAAATTCGGGTTCGAAAATTGTCGACGATCGTGATGTGGGCAGAATGCAAATTTCTGCAGAGGATACGATTTCTGTTTTAAATGGGGCGGAAATCAGAACTGCTTCGGGTATTAACGGCAAATTATTATTGTTTGCCGATCAATTAATCATGCAACGCGGTACGGTTAAAAGTGCTGGCAGCCTGGATATGGGAAAAAGTGGTAAACCTTTAAGCTTGAGCTTTTCCGGTAGCGGCTCATCTATTACGTCTGTGGCTAATTTTGGTGTGGACGGACGGGTATTTTATACATTACCTGAAACAGGTCCATTTGGTAATATCATAGGTAGTAAAAAAGGGACATTATTTGTAGCGCCCGATAATCTCCAAGCCATTAAAGATAATCTGCTTAATCTGGGTATTGAAAGAGGAAATATCGACAATCCAATCAATGGTAATAATGTTTTCTTAAATGCTTTTCAAAGCGACCAGCCGGGCAATTTACAAAATATTACTACCACAGTCGTTTCAAAACCGATTGAGTTACCCGTCATACCTCCTGATCCTTGTGGAGAAGGTAGTACCTTTGAAGTTAAAAATAGTGATGGGGTCGTGCCGGTCCTTTCCGATGTCATGTCTTTTTCAGTTTTTCCGGAATCTGACAAGCAGCCACAAAAGCCGGATGAAGTTGAAGTCGAATTAGAAAAAATTTCAACCGAAACGGCAAAAACCGAAGGATGTTCCAAAGGATTATAAATATGGTTTTAATAAGGGTATTTATAAATACTGGTTATATATTTACATATGGTCTTTTTTATACCGTTTTTAGTTATGCCAAATATATTCTGCTGTTTCAGCTCGTTGTTTTGGCCTCTCAAAATGTTTATGCCCAAGCGTTACCAGCAGTAACGCCTGATAGAACTAAAGCCCAGCAGCCAATTGTTTCTCCTTCGTTGAAAAATGAAAAAAAAACCGAAAGTTTGGATTTGCCTAAAGTTCAATCCGATATTGATACTGCCCCGGGTAGTGGCAGTATCTATTTAAAAAAGATAGTATTTGAGGGTGGCAGTGTATTTCCGCCAGCGGAACTAGAAAAATTAACTGCTGACTATTTAAACCGGTCGGTACGCGCAGCCGATATCGAAGCTATCCGGCGCAAGGTCAGTCAGTATTATATCGATCATGGTTATATTAATTCAGGTGCCATTTTGGAAAGCCAATCCTTGGCTGATGGAGTTTTAAAATTAAAACTTATTGAAGGCAAACTGACTGAAGTGAGACAAACAGGACAAGAGCGCTTACGGGAGAGTTATATTCGTGATCGATTGCTGGTGGGAAGTGGCGATCCTCTGAATGTCCAAGAGTTACAGGATAGTTATAGGTTGTTGTTAGCTGATCCGCTTATCAAACAATTAAATGGACAATTGCTCCCCGGTGTCCATTTAGGTGAAGCTATATTGGATGTGAATGTGACACGGGCCAGGCCTTATCAACTTTATTTTGGTGCTGACGATTACCAAACCCCGGCCGTCGGCGGGTACACCGGACGAATCGGTGGATGGGTCGATAACCTATTAACCTTGGGTGAGCGAATTGATGCACAGTTTATCGCCAATGGCGGCGCATTAGGCTATAACACGGGTATTAATCTGCCACTGAATGCACGGGGTACCAGATTTGGTTTTAGCTACACCGATACCAATAGCACCATTGTTGAACAGCCTTTGGATGTTTTAAACATTACCAATCACATCACTGGTTTTGATGGTGGCTTAACACAGACCGTTTATAGGACTTTTGCTGATGATATAAGCTTAGGAATAAATTTTGCTGTCAGACAGAATAAAACCTTGTTGGAAAACCAATGTATCCCTGTCGATGGCATAGGCATAAACAGTTGTGAAACCCAAGTCAGTGTCTTAAGAATGTCACAAAGAGCCTCGCATAAAGCTGATAGTCATAGTTTGGTGTTATGGTCAACTTTTAGTGTTGGTTTGGACGTATTGGGGGCCACCACCAACCAGTCTGGACTGCAAAGTGGCGAGTTTTTTAGTTGGTTAGGGCAGGGGATGTTTTCCCAGAATATTTGGGACACAGGGGCCTTACTGGTTGTCAAAGGCAATATCCAATTGGCCGATAAACCCTTATTAAATCTGGAACGATATGCCGTTGGTGGGGTTTATACGGTGAGGGGATATCGAGAAAATACCTATGTAAGGGATAATGGATTTAATGCCAACTTGGAACTGCATTATCCGCTATTAACCAGCTTAATGAGCGGGAACAATAATTTTTATTTGGTTCCATTTCTGGATTACGGCGGGGCCTGGAATAACGATACCAGCATTATTAGCGATCAAAAAGCGGATTATTTATTTTCTGCCGGTATTGGTTTTACCTGGCAGTTTTATAATGTCAATACTGAGTTTTATTGGGCCAATGCTTTTAATCCTGTCAAGAACAGTCCTACTACTGAACGCAACATTCAGGATGACGGCATTCATTTTCGGGTGAATCTCAATGCTTTTTAAATTTCAGGCTATATATAGCTGAAAGGCCACTAATTCATGAAAATTCAGGCTTTTTTATATAATCTGTGCAGCAAATTAACCGTAGCACTTGCTGTATGGTTTTTTTTAAACCCTGTAATGGCTGCGGATGACGACAACAATATTTTTAATATTAAAAGCCTGGTGACTCAAGCCGAGTTATCCAGAGAGCAAGGTGATTTAATCTCTGCTCAACAGAAACTCGATTTGGCATTAAAAAAAGCTGAAAATGCTGAGTTACAGTCGTTGGATTATGCTGCAGTGGAAATGGCGAATGGCTACAATTTGCTGTTATCAAACAAAAGAGAATCTGCTGAACAACTATTAAAATCTGCTTACCTAAAAACAGCGGGTAGTGGTTACTTACATGCCTTAGCGAATCTTTATCTGGCTTATTTTTACCTGTCAAATTCCGATAATAAACAGGCGATAATTTATATTAATACCGGATTATCTGCGTTAGTTTTGGGTGAACATGAAGACTTACGCTTGAGTTTGGAGTTACTCAAGCTAGGACTGAATAATGAAGCCAACTCAGCGCAATTAGCAGCGCTATTAAATATTGCCAAGCGGGTGGATAAACAGCCTGCCAATATTATTAAAGCTAAGTTATCGCTTAAACTGGTACAAAAGTATTTGGACTTGCTCTCGAGTTCATTGCCTATCACTATCAATTCAGAGCTACAAAATCTCAGTTATTCGCTGTTAAATGAATTGTTAAATTCAACTGAAAGTATCACTCAACATCGAATAGAAGCTGACGCGACCGGAAAACTGGCTCAGCTTAATCGGCTGGATTCAAGAATCGACCAAGCTTTGAGCTTAACTGAAAAAGCCATCAGTCTGGCGCAAAATAGCCAAGACCATGTGCTTTTGGCACAACTTCAAGCCCAGTCAGGGGATTTGTTTTTAGTTAAAGGCGATCGACAGCGGGCTTTGACTGCTTATGGTTTGGCGGTCGATGATTTATATGCCGTTAGGGCGGACATGCCTATCGCTTTGCCTGATGGGCGTAGCGTATTGGCTACGATTATCGACCCCATTCATCGCCAATATGTGGATTTATTACTGCAGACTGCCGGTCATGAAAACTCAGAGATAAGTCAAGCTGCATTGGCTAAAGCCATACGTGCGATGGAAGCCATCAAGGAAGCTGATATGCAGGATTTCTTCTTGGGACGTTGTTCAGTCTCTTCCAGCAATATCAACGATTGGCGAGAGCAAACTTTTCCAGAAACCACCATTGTCTACCCCATCGTGCTGCCTGACAGAATAGAGTTGATTACTCAAGCGGATCATAAATTGGCTAGGTATGTGGTGAATGTTTCTGAACAGAGGGTACAAGAACAGACACAGATATTGTTAGAAGCTTTGCATAGGGGTAAGGATTATCGGGCAGCGTCCAAACAACTGCATGAGTGGTTGGTTCAACCCATAGCTGCTGATTTGAAACAAGCCCATGCAAAAGTCATCTTATTTATTCCCGATGGTTTTTTGCGCGCTATGCCATTATCGGCTCTGCATGATGGCAAATCTTTTGTAGTTGAGGAATTTGCTATTGTCACTTTACCCAGTCTGTCATTGCAAAATCTGGCCAGAAGTCGGCTGATTGACGATGCTGATCGCACTCTATTAGCAGGACTGAGTAAGCCCAGCGGAAGTTCTATTGATCAGTTGCCGAATCATTTCGTTGAGAAAATCTCAGGCCAACGCGTCGAACGTGAAGCCTTGATCGAAGAATTGAGCTTGCCCAGTGTGGAACAGGAAATTAGCACGGTTGCCCAAAAGGAATCGAGTACGACTTTAATGAATGACCAATTTACCGCATCCGCTTTAAAAGCCGATATTGAAACCGGCCAATATCACAAAGTGCACATTGCCTCTCATGGTTATTTTGGTCGAAATGCCAAAGATAGTTTCATTATGGCTTATGACCAAAACTTAAGTTTGTTGGACTTTAAAGCCAGTTTGGAAGCCGAGAGTCTCAAACTAGAGCCCATTGAATTATTGACATTAAGTGCTTGTAAAACTGCCGAAGGCGATGATCGCATGTTGCTGGGATTTAGTGGTTTAGCGGTTAAAAGCAATGTGTTAAGTGCTGTGGGTAGTCTGTGGTCGATCAACGATGACGCAACTATGGAGTTTATGCGGTTGTTTTATGATGGCTTGAATCGTTCGCTCAATAAAGCGCAGGCGATGCGTGAAGCCCAGATCAACATGATTAAAAACAAAAAATTTAAACATCCCTTTTTCTGGTCACCTTTCATCCTGATAGGTAATTGGCAATAAATGCTGGAAAACTACCCAGGGTGCATTTTTTCTAAATTTAAACAAAGGCTTAAGTCAGTTTAATTGTTTCTATTTTTAGTTTTTGTCTTATATGGCTGTTTTGGATATTGTTTTTTTCTTGGACAATCAAGGTATCCTGATAGCCATGTTCTAAGTTCTAGCTCATTCTTGACTTCGCTCGTGCTACAATTTTTCCGATACATTCCAAGGGGAATTTTTATGCAGCTAGCGATCAGCGTTTTGGGGGACAAAGCGGAAGGTTTTATTGCTGAAATTTTGTCGGCATTCAGTTCCTGTCAATGTAGTGTTTTAGAGCTTCGCACTGCTAATTTGACCGGAATAACTTCTGTATATGCGTTGATAGACGGCAACTGGAATCATGTCGCCAAGCTTGAAGGTTTGCTGGAAGCCATGCGTAGCCGGTTTCAGGTGCAGATAAGTTTTTTTCGTCCCCAGGATTCGGTATCCACCTCGGTATTAGAAAAGGGTGTACCTTACACCTTGGAAACTATATCGATGGAAAAAAAAGATTTGTTATTTGAATTAAGCGCTTTTTTATTGGAACGCGGCATCATCATTGATGAAATCAGTGCCAGTTTACATTCTGCGGTGCTATTCAATAATCAGGTTTTTTCCACGCGCTTTTTGCTATTAGTACCGCCTAATGTGCGCATTTTATCTTTACGCGAAGAATTCCTGGATTTTTGCGACAGCCTGAATATCGACGCCATTCTTGAACCTATTAAACGATAAGCTTATGACTGTAGTGACTTTAGGACAGCCTGTCCCGCCTTTTGAATTGCCCGCTACCGGGGATAAAACCCTGGCTTTATCTGACTTTAGCGGTAAAAAATTATTGCTGTACTTTTATCCCAAAGATAACACCCCCGGATGTACCCAGGAAGGTCAGGCGTTTAGGGATCAAATTGACCAGTTTGATCATTTAAATACTGTAATCCTGGGTGTTTCCCGCGATAGCGTTAAAGTGCATGAAGGCTTCAAGTGCAAGCAAAACTTCCCTTTTGATTTGCTTTCCGACCAGGATGAGCAGCTTTGCCAATTATTTGATGTCATCAAAATGAAAAACATGTATGGCAAACAAGTCCGAGGTATCGAGCGCAGCACGTTTTTAATCGACGAGAAGGGCTTGTTGATTAAAGAGTGGCGCAAAGTGCAAGTCAAAACACACATTGATGAGGTATTGAAATACCTGCAAACCCTCTGATTTCTGAGCGGTATTAAACTGCAATGCGGTTATTGCGTACGCTCAGAAGAAGCCTGTCCCCCCTCGTCATCTCAATGTCTAATCCCAAACATCACAAATTCTGTTTTCTGCATATGTTCAACTGCAATAGTGATCAAGACGCCGATATTCAGAAGAGGTGTCTATTTTGCAATTAACCACTAATACGCAAATCTTTTTGGGTGCAGGACTGGGGATTGCGTTAGGAGGGTTGTTGTCTGGACTGGGTGCTGAAACTGAAAGCGTCAAGCAAATCCTTTTTGGGTTGGGGCTTTTGGGGACGCTTTTCATTGATTTGCTGAAAATGGTGTTGGCACCCTTGGTGTTTTTCTCAATTGTGGTTGGGGTGGCTAATTTACGTCAACATACCCAATTGCATCAGGTTTGGGTTTTAACGTTGGGATTTTTCCTGTT
>CAZJYS010000085.1:1260-8047 GCA_964550075.1 uncultured Methylomonas sp. | reverse complement strand
GATTAATCGCCATTAATTCAGTTCGTGATCGTTGCTCAAATTGCGTTTAACCTAACGCAGTCGAGCATATTAAAACCCCGTTTGCCTCATCTGATTTTTTAGGTTTAATCGAAAGCCAGTCCAGCCAGCGTATTCAATCTTTCCATATTCTGCCTAATCTGGTATTGGGCGGCGTTACTTTTGGCCGCCCTGATATTAGGACTAACTAATTCAACAGTTTGATCAGATTCTTGAATTAAGATATTGCCAATCAGAACAGAAGGTCATTTAGATCCCCGTTAATCGATGAAAATTTCGCTTGTAATAGTCCTCCGATTTATGCTGCTAGCCTATCCGTATAAATACCTAAAAGGCAGCGTTATAGCCTTGAATCTGATATATTCCAAGGGCACTGAAAATGCACAAAATCAATCAAGTGGCATGCAATTTACCTGAGCATCCACATGCTCGGGAGAAGCGTATTTAGAAATGTTCTGCCAATGCTCTCAATATGGATACGAGCCTCTCGAACAGTTGCAGATAGATGATCCAACAATTTCACTGGAAAAATCAGTTTAACCTTAACTGCTTAATCAATAAGTAATGATCCAAACCATATCTAATTACGAGCCACCTTTTGAAAGCTACTAATTCACCCTCCATCGTCGCAATTGGCGCTTCTGCTGGGGGGCTAGAAGCTTTGGAAACATTTTTTTGTCATGTTCCAACCCCTTGCGGCTCGGCCTTTGTCGTCATACAACATCTTGATCCTATTCACAAAGGCTTGTTGCCGGAATTATTGCAGCGCGCTACACCGATGAACGTCATGCAGGCCGAAGACGGTATGAAGGTCAAACCAAACTGGGTGTATGTTATTCCACCCAATAAAGATCTTTCTATTCAACACGGCAAACTACAGCTATTGGCGCCGGTCGCCGTTAGAGGCTTACGTCTGCCGATCGATTTTTTCTTCCGGGCGCTGGCGGTGGATCAGCAAGAACGCGCTATCGGCGTCATTTTCTCCGGGATGGGTTCCGACGGTAGTTTGGGCATACGCGCCATCAAGGAAAATGCCGGCTTTGTCTTTGTGCAGACGCCTGAAACCGCCAAGTTTGATAGCATGCCGCTTAATGCGATTGAGACGGGTCTGGTCGATATTGTTGCCAGCCCACAAGAGCTTTGGGATCGGATCGCTTCCTGTCTCAAACATCATCCGGCATGCAATCAAACCCAGTCCGAACAGGATTTGCTACTCAAATCACCCAGCGCATTAGAACAAATCGTTTTTATGTTGCGGGATCGCAATCACAACGATTTTTCGCTATACAAAAAAAACACCATCTATCGCCGTATCGAACGGCGCATGGGATTACATCAAATTGATTCCATTGCCCACTACGTGCGTTATCTACGCGAAAATCCCCAGGAACAGGACTTGCTATTCAAAGAATTGCTGATAGGCGTCACCAGCTTCTTCCGCGATGCGGCTATCTGGGAAGAACTGAAAACTCATGCCATCCCGGCGCTATTGGCTGAATATCCAGCAGGCAAAGAATTGCGCGCCTGGGTGTCAGCTTGTTCGACCGGCGAAGAAGCGTATTCATTAGCAATCATCTTCAAGGAAGTTTTATGTACGCAAAGCTCGCTGCATCAGCGGTTTAAGTTAAAAATCTTTGCCACCGATCTGGATCTGGATGCGATTGACAAGGCCAGAAGTGGTTTTTATCCGACCAATATTGTCGCGGATGTCTCGCCTGAACGGCTCAGCCGATTTTTTGTTGATGAAGGCGACGGCTATCGAATCAACAAAGAAATTCGCGAAATGGTGATCTTTGCCCAGCAAAACATTATCTTGGACCCGCCCTTTACCAAGCTGGACCTGCTCAGCTGCCGTAATCTTTTGATTTATCTCAGTTCGGAATTACAGAAAAGGCTCATCCCTTTATTTCATTATGCCTTGAGCGATCACGGCATCCTGTTGCTCGGCAATACCGAGACCATAGGCGACTATAGCTCGTTGTTTGGACCTGTTGACAACCCAACGCGACTTTATCGGCGCATCGAACACACGTTATCAAGCCCCTTTATCTATTTTCCGACCAAGTTCACCCCTATTGCCAATTTGGCTCAAAAAGACACCGAAACCACAAAAGTGGGCTTTAGTCTGCAAAACCAAATTGATCAATTAATACTGCAAAAATATTCCCATCCTGCCGTGGTGGTGAATAACGAAGGCGATATTCTTTATTTCAACGGTCGCACCGGTAAATATCTGGAACCCGCTGCCGGTAAAGCCAATTTAAATGTTTACTCCATGGCCCGCGAAGGTTTGCGCTATGAATTGGCCAACGCTTTAAGTAAAGCCCAGCAACAGGTTGAAGCGGTACATGTGCAAGGTTTATCGGTAGGCACCAACGGTAACAGGCAAACCATAAACCTCACAGTAGAGGTAATTTCAGATCCCAAAGAATTAAGCGGCATGTCGATTATTGTGTTTACGGATGTGGATATGCCGCCTGCTAAGCCTTCGCGCAAATCGACTAATGCCGAACTAAAAGCCTTGCAGATCGAATTAAAGCAAGCCCGTGAAGAATTACAAACCATGCGCGAAGAAAGACAAATCTCGCAGGAAGAACTCAGATCCTCCAATGAAGAACTGCAATCGACTAATGAGGAATTGCAGTCCACCAATGAAGAGTTAACCACTTCCAAGGAAGAAATGCAGTCATTGAATGAAGAATTACAGACGGTCAACGCGGAGCTGCAAATCAAGGTGAATGATCTGTCGTGGACCAACAACGACATGAAGAATCTGCTCAATAGCATGGGAATTGCCTCGGTGTTTCTGGACAATAACCTGAATATTCGTCGCTTCACCAATCACGCCACTCATCTATTTAAGCTGATAACCAGCGACGTGGGAAGGCCTTTGTCCGATATCGTGACCGATATGGAGTATCCCCAATTACACCAGGATGCTGAAGAAGTCCTGCGCACGCTGGTATTTATAGAAAAACAAGTCCAAACCCACGATGGTCAGCATATAAAAGTTCGCATCATGCCTTACCGAACCCAAGAAAACGTGATCGATGGCGTGGTGATTACCTTTATCGACATCACCGAAATCAAATTGCTGTAACTGCAATTTCGCAATAACTCCATATGAGAGATCAGCCATGCACATCGATTTAGATCCCATGGAGCTTTACAGGCAGGCAAAGGCCTTTGCCACGTGGATACAAAATGACTCATTTGCTAACCCTATTGCGGAACACTAAGTCGTGAACAAGCAAACCAATAAACTACCGAACCCGGAAGAACTGCGCAATGTCGCGGAACAGAAGCTGGAAGCTCACTTTGATCATAAAACGGAAGACCAACTGTTCACCGATGGAAAAAGTCTATTGCATGAATTGCAAGTCCATCAGATTGAATTGAAAATGCAGAACGAGGCTTTGCGAGAATCACTTGCCAAGACACAAGAAGCCCGAGCAACTTCGGAAATTGCCCAGCAGCGTTATTTAGAACTGTTTGATTTTGCCCCAGTGGCTTATTTAATCGTTGAAGAGAATGGCATCATTCGAAATACCAATTTCCGTGCTGCCGTTTTGTTGGAGAGCGAGCGAGCTACGCTTGCCGGTCAATATTTCAGTCAATATGTTTCCAACGAATATCGCGCCATTTTCAATCGATTTATTGAACAGGTTTTTCCGAGTGGCAAGCGATGTAGAATCGAGATTACGCTTCAAATCAATAAAAAGCCTTCCTATGTTGCTATTGAAGCGATAATCGATGAATCCCGAAAGTCTTGTCTGATGGCCGTATTGGATATCAGCGATTGCAAACAAAAAGAACAAAATCTCATCGAAAACAATGCTTTTATCACCGATATTCTTAACTCTTTACCCTCCCAGATTGCGGTTCTGGATAGACAGGGAGTCATCATTGCAGTCAACAACGCATGTGTGGATTTTGATGATAAAAATGCTTTGCCGATACTCAATCCTAATGTTATTGGGTTCAATTTTCTGGATGCCTGTAAAACTGATTTAGATCATTTTTCATGTGATCAGGCAGACCAGATACACGCCGGCATTGGTGAGGTACTAAGGGGTGAGCGGCGCATATTTATGCTGGAATATAATTGCCATACCGCCAAGCAACAGCGCTGGTTCCAAATGACTGTCTCACCTTTGAGAGCACCGCGGTACGGGGCTCTGCTGACCAATATAAACATTACTCAGCGTAAACTGTCAGAACGAATGCCTAATTTACTGAAGACCTTGTTTGATATTTCCATGGATGGTTTTTGGGAATTTGATATGGCGGGTAACTTGATCAGCGTCAATGAGGCATATGCAAAAATGAGCGGTTACACAATCGATGAATTAAGTCATATGCATATCAGCCAATTGGAGGTCATTGAAGACGCCGAGCAAATAAAAACACATCTTGCCAAGCTGCTGAAGCATGGTTACGATCAATTCGAAACCAGTCACAGACATAAAGACGGACATATTATCGATGTGGAAATTGCGGCTGCGTACTTATCTGAATTCGGTCAGTATTGCGCATTTTGCCGTGACATTAGTCAACGCAAAAAAACAGAAGGCATACTCAATGCCGTTTTTGATGCCTCATCGGAAGGCATCATCTCTTTTGACCTATACAACTCCATCGTTTCCACCAATCCTGCCATAGAAACTATTTTTGGTTATCAACCAGCAGAACTGATAGGTGGCAGTATCGGCACACTCATTCCATTTTTAGTTAAATACCGAAATAAATGCAACTGCCATAATAGTTTGGAAAAGCGGGAAGCTCAAATTATAGAAGTTGAAGGTCTGCATAAACTGGGCTCTAAAATCCCTTTGGAAATGTCAAAAACCGTCTATAAGTTTAACAACGCTTGTTATTTTGTGATTATTGTGCGGGACATCAGTCAACGCAAAAAGCGGGAACACGAAGATAAGAAGCATTTGGACGAACTGGCTCACATCACTCGGCTTGGACTGATGGGCGAAATGGCCTCAGGCATTGCGCATGAAGTTAACCAACCCTTGACTGCAATTTGCAGCTATACCCAAGCCGCTATCAACCTACTGAACGCTGAGCAATACAACCCGGCCAATCTCGCCGAGATTTTATATAAAACCCAGCAACAGTCCTTCAGAGCGGGACAGATTATTCATCGCATGCGGGAGTTCATAAAATCTAATCCCAAACAACGTTCAACCATCGAGATCAACACCCTGGTTCGGGAAGCTTCCAACTTGTGCGAAGATGAAATCAAGCAAAACAACGTCAAGCTGGCATTTGGACTTGAAGACAACATCCCGCCCGTCAATGCCGATCATATCCAAATTGAACAGGTACTGATTAACCTGATCCGAAACAGCATTGAAGTCTTGCAGCATTTACCTAAAGACCAGCCGCGCCGATTAAGTATCCAAACCCAATTAATCGACAATAACGTCATACAAGTCAGGGTAAAAGATAATGGGCCAGGCATTGATGAAGAGCAGAAACTTAAAGTATTAACGCCGTTTTATACAACAAAGAACTCTGGCATGGGCATGGGGCTTTCCATCTGCCGGTCACTGATCGAAGCTCATGAAGGTGTTTTATTTTTCAATAGCGAAGTTGGAAAAGGCACCACTTTTTATTTCAAACTACCTTTAAATAATGAAAAAAATGGTAATCTATAAAAACTCTGTTATTTATTTAGTTGATGACGACATTATTATTCGAGATTCTTTATCTGTTTTAATTGAATCGATAGGATTAAAAATAAATAGTTTTGAATCTGCGCAGAGTTTTCTAAACAGCTATATTCCAGATCAACCAGGATGTTTAATTCTTGATGTCAGAATGCCTATTATGAATGGTCTTGAACTGCAAGAGGAATTATCAAAGCGAAATATTCAGATACCCATTATTTTTATCAGTGGTAATGCAGAAATACCAGACTCGGCAAAAGCATTTCGCGCCGGCGCTGTGGATTTTCTTGAAAAGCCTTTTGACACCCATTTATTAATCGAGCGCATTTATGAAGCTCTCAGCAAAGATATCGAAAATAAAAAGCAGCAGCTTGGCAATAACAAAATACAAGCCTGTTTTGATACGCTAAGTAATCGGGAGAAAGAAGTGTTGAAATTGATCATCAACAACCAAAGCAACAAAGAAGTAGCCAAAGAATTGGGCGTCAGTCACCGCACCATAGAAGCACACCGAGCACGTATCATGGAAAAAATGCAGGTCGGAAGCACAACCGAGCTGGTTGGCATGACCGTAAGGCACTCGCTATTTTGAAAACATTGTTTGATTGAGGCATCATCGGCAGGATGCTAATGGATAGAGTTAGTTAAATGACGGTATTTCAATACTGCAATAAATAATCTACAGACTGATAGATCTTGCATACTTATAACCAGGCCTCTTAAAGCTGTGAAAAAATAAAATTGTACAGCCCCAAAAAAACAATAAATAAATATTCGGTTTATCGATATTTTCGGCATTGTTTTTTGACATGCCAGCAACCGACAAAATAGTGTTTACCTGAGCATAAAAGTTCTGACTCCTGATTTTCTCTCCGGTATTATTTCCATTAAATACAACAAATAACTCTGGAAACAAAATATAAGCGGCATTAAGTTTAGAAAAATAATCTTGTAATAAATCAGACTTAGCCAATAAAAAATAATTAGTTTCAGAAACCAATTCAGCTTGATCATTAACATAAGCAAAACTTGAAGTAGGCCCGACTTGCAAATTAAGGCTTTTAAAAGTCCAATCTAAATTCAACGTG
>CAZJYS010000085.1:0-1160 GCA_964550075.1 uncultured Methylomonas sp. | reverse complement strand
TAACTACCCATAGTACTAACACCTAAAACAATACGAAATAATTTTATTTAAGATTCTTGGTGCTTTAAAGGCGAGTTCAGAAGATTGTTATTCATGACCATGGACACCAAAGCCGTGACATTTTCCGCTTGCATTTTCTCCATAACGCGTGCACGGTGAGCATCAATCGTACGATGACTTATATTCAGAATTCGAGCCGATTCCTTGTTGGAATGATTGCTGACAATAAGTTGCAGCACTTCTTTTTCTCTTGCTGTCAGACGATCAAAACCTGCTTGTACCTTGGATGTCTGATGCATTTTTTGTTTATTTTCGATATCCCTTTCAATTGCTTCGTCAATTCGTTTCAACAATACTGCATAATTAAATGGTTTTTCCAGAAAATCCAAAGCACCAGCTCTAAATGCCTTTGCTAATTCCTGAATACTCGAATTACCACTAATAAAAATTATAGGTATATGAATATTTATCTTTGATAGTTCCTGTTGCAACTCTAACCCACTCATTAAAGGCATAGTGACGTCTAGCAAAAGACAGCCAGGATAAGCAGGGTCATAGTTATTTAAAAACCCTTCGGCTGATTGAAAATATTTAACAAGTCTGCCTTTAGATTCTAATAACGTCTTCAAAGAATCACATATTGAAAAATCGTCATCAACGATATAAATCAAAGCATTTTTATTGTTAAATAACATTTAATTATGCTTTTAAAAATAGAAAAGACGACTGATTTTCTATTGACCATGATTAAAAAGTTCATTGTCTACCTGACTTTATGACACCCGAAGTTAAAATATATACAACCATATCATCTAGCTGAGCATTATTTTTTAGATCTATCACCACTCAATAAACGAACCAAAATCCGTCTTGCCTTGTTTTAAGATTAGATCATGGTTTCTAATTTACTCTATTTATTAGGCGTAATAACATTGGTATGAATACCTATGGAGAAACAGGCAAATCTGGTATATGCCATCTTAAGTCAGGTGAAGATCTTTTAAATCTAAGCACTTACGATTTTCAGCGATCCTTGCCCTTTAGAACGACAGCCTCACCAAAGCATTCCGCGACTAACAATTCTTGTTGCGGGTTGTCTGAACATGCATCCAGTACTCGGCCTTTCAGTTGCAAAAGGACAACAGCAATTCACAGTCTTT
>CAZJYS010000084.1:0-8193 GCA_964550075.1 uncultured Methylomonas sp. | reverse complement strand
ACAATTACGATTTGAAAAAGGAAGATGTAGTTGAGGCAAGGGTTTCCAAAGCAACGATATATTGCAATCTAAGCGGGCTACAGTCATAAAGAGCAAATGCGGAATCTGAAGTAAGCGGGAGCAAATATCCTCATCGTAAACTTTGGATGTAGTTGAAAGTATAGGGATGGAGGATAGGGTAACCCTTTTATTTGCAAAGGGTCATCAGGTTGGGTCTGAATATACATCTTAAGCGCAGCAGCAATGGGGATGTTTGAACCGTGGATCTGCAGATACAGCTTTGGTAGTTGTAAAGCTGGAGGCGAGGCGACTCCCTCTGGCCAACTAAAGATGCAAGACTGAAGAAGCTATTGAGTCAGAAAATTGAATGAATAATCAAACCCGATTGGCGATCTTTGAACGGCTTGCTGCCGCTATCCCCGAACCTACGACAGAACTTTATTACAACACTCCGTTCGAATTATTGATTGCCGTTGTGCTATCCGCGCAAGCTACTGACAAAGGGGTAAACAAGGCAACGGCAAAATTGTTTCCGGTTGCCAATACCCCGCAAGCTATTTTGGCTCTGGGCGAAGAGGGATTGAAGAGCCATATCAAAACCATCGGTTTATTCAACAGCAAAGCCGCGAATATCATCAAATTGTGCGAATCACTGATCACGCAACATCAAAGCGAGGTGCCACAAACCCGCGAAGCGTTGGAGGCTTTGGCAGGTGTGGGACGTAAAACGGCTAATGTGATTTTAAATACCGCATTTGGCCAAGACACCATTGCCGTGGATACGCATATATTTCGGCTCTCCAACCGTACCGGCCTGGCTCCGGGTAAAAATGTCTTGGAAGTGGAAAAAAAACTGGAGAAGTTCGTTCCCAAACCACATAAAAAAGACGCTCATCACTTGCTGATTCTGCATGGTCGCTATGTCTGCATGGCACGTAAACCGCATTGCCCAAATTGCTGCATCGCTGATTTATGCGAGTTTAAGGAAAAAACCTCGCAGTGAGTTTACAATGACCGAGACTGAACTAAAGGACATTGTGTTAGTCCGAGTGACTCGGCTTGCTGAGCTAAAAATAAAAAATTAATTTAAGGGGATAAATCATGAAAAAATTTAACAAAACGCCATTAACCCTAGCTATGGGTACGGCTGTTATTTCCGGTTTTTCTGTCAACGCACAGGCCGAATCCAATCCATTTGCCATGAGCGAATTATCTAGCGGCTATATGGTTGCTGAAGCCAGCAGCAAAGCCCCTGCGGGTGCTTGCGGCGGTAATGTTACCGACATCAATGGCAACAAAATCACCAATCATAATAAGCCTGGCTCCGCCAACACCAAAAAAGCAGAAGGCTCCTGTGGCGAAGGCATGTGTGGCGGTATGATGCAAGATGGCAAGATGAAAAAGGGTATGGAATCATCCTGCGGTGCCATGATGAAAGGTAAAGAAGGTGCTTGCGGCATGATGGGCGGCATGGGTGACATGAAACATGGCGATGATGCTGGTAAAGCCAAATCCGAAGAAGGTAGCTGCGGCGCGATGATGAAAGAAGGCTCATGTGGTGCCATGATGGGTGATATGGGCGACATGAAACATGGCGATGACGCAGGTAAATAAGCCCGTCTTTAAGCTTTTATGAGCATGCAACAACCTTTAGTCGGTGGAACAGGTTTAGGCTTGCGCCGCTCTTTTTTGACGGAGATCATCGCGAATCCGCCTGCCCAGGTCGATTTTTACGAGGTGGCACCGGAAAACTGGATGACGCTGGGCGGGAAACTAGGCAAACAGTTCAGAGCCATGACCGAACGCTTTGAGTTTATTTGTCATGGTTTGTCGCTATCCATAGGCAGCAGTGATCCGCTGGATGAAGGTTTTGTGCGTGATTTGAAAAAGTTCATGGCTGAACACGGCATCAAGTTTTACAGCGAACATCTGAGCTATTGCAGCCATGAAGGTCATCTGTACGACTTGATGCCCATGCCGTTTACCACCGAGGCTGTCAAACATGTCGCAGCGCGTATCCGCCGGGTACAGGATATTCTGGAACACAAAATCGCGATCGAAAACATTTCTTACTATGCCGCACCCGGTCAGGAAATGTCTGAAATCGATTTTTTTAATGCAGTGGTGGCTGAAGCCGACTGTAACGTGTTGATAGACATTAACAACATCTACGTCAACAGTGTCAATCATGGCTACGATGCCGAAGCTTTTTTAAGTGCCATGCCAGCCGAGCGTTTTGCCTACGCGCATATTGCCGGGCATTATGTACAAGCCGAAGATTTTCTAGTCGATACCCATGGTGCGCCGATTATTGATCCGGTCTGGGCTTTGCTGGACAAGGCCTATGCCCTGTTTGGTGTGTTTCCCACCTTGCTGGAACGCGATTTCAACCTGCCGCCACTCAGTGAACTATTGCAGGAAGTGGATACCATACGCAACATACAGCTCAATGCGGGCCAATTGCGCCAACAGGTGGCTTAATGGCTGTTGATTTTAAAGCCAAGCAAGCCGAGTTTGCCGCTTATATCCGTAATCCTGAGCATGCCGCTGTGCCGGATGATGTCGATCCGCAGCGCATGGCGATGTACCGTGAGCTATTTTTCAACAACATCAATAGTTTTTTAAGCAGTAATTTTCCGGTGTTACGCACCATTTTGACCGATGAACAATGGCAGGAACTGGCGCAGGACTTTTTCGTCAGTCACCGTTGCCAAACCCCGCATTTTTCTGAAATTGCCGAAGAGTTTCTGGATTATCTGCAAAACCAGCGTAATTCGGTTGATGATTATCCCTTCCTGCTTGAGTTGGCGCATTATGAATGGGTAGAGATGGCCGTATCGATTGCTCAGGCGACTCCAAATTACGGTGATCCGCATTTTGTAAACAATATACTGCAGCAACATCTGGCTTTGTCGCCCGTGGCTTGGCCGCTGGTTTATCAATTCCCTGTGGAACGTATCGGGCCGGAGTTTTTACCGCAATCCGCACCGGATCAACCCAGTTATCTTATTGTCTATCGGGATCGTGAAGACCAAGTGCATTTCATGCAAACCACGCCTTATACCTATCGCTTATTGCAATTGATTGAAGAAAACTGCGATAAAAGTGGAGAAGATTATCTGCAGATCTTGGCGGCAGAACTACCTGATACGCTGGATAGACAAAGCGTCTTGGACTTTGCCTTGAATACCCTGCAAGACATGGCCAGCAAAGGCATTCTTATTCCGGCTGTTGCCGTTTGAAATGGTGCACCCAAACCAGACCGTCATCATTCCAGGTCATATTGGCGTGCATGCTTAAAATCATGTTTTTATACACATCGAGGTTTGGATAGCCTTCTGCCTGGGCATCGGCATCTGTCATCTCGCCAATTCGCCGCCGTTCTACCGCAGTCACGACAAACTCCACACCGTCCAATTCAAAGGTTTCATTCGGATAGGCGTATAAACCATCACGACGTTGTTGGGTTTTTTGACCACTCAATGCCGCTGCAACCAGTTTGGGGTGGCGCACCAGTCTATCGATTTCGCAGGTCTTTTCGGGGTATTCGTGCATTTTTGTATCCTGTTGGGTTAGCCAAGCCCGCCATTATCCCTGATAATGCCAATTTTTGACATGTTGGAGACTGATCATGCGCTATCTGCATACGATGGTTCGGGTGAATAATTTGCAGGAATCGCTGGATTTTTATTGCCATAAATTAGGCTTGTCGGAAGTTAGACGTATGGAAAGCGAAGCCGGACGCTTCACGCTGGTATATCTGGCTGCACCGGGCGACTCTATGCAAGCCAACGAAAACGACGCCCCCTTACTGGAACTGACTTATAACTGGGATACCGAAGACTATACCGGCGGTCGCAATTTCGGTCATTTGGCCTTTGAAGTAGACGATATTTATGGCATTTGCCAAAAGCTGATGGATCAGGGGGTGACCATTAACCGTCCGCCGCGCGATGGCTGGATGGCTTTTATCCGTTCGCCGGATCAAATTTCCATCGAATTATTGCAAAAGGGCACGGCGTTGCCTATTCAAGAGCCGTGGGCTTCCATGCCAAATACCGGTGCTTGGTAAGGACAAGCACTTGCCGCCTCTGAGTCTGTATATTCACTTTCCCTGGTGCATACAAAAATGTCCGTATTGCGACTTTAATTCGCATGCCGTTAAAAGCGGCATCCCGGAAATGCAATATGTGCAGGCTTTACTGGCGGATTTGCAAACTGATTTAAGCCTGCTAAACAGCCCCCGAAGCATTCAGAGTATTTTTATGGGTGGCGGCACGCCTAGTTTGTTTTCACCTGAGGCGCTTCTGTATTTACTGGATGGTGTGCAAAAACAGCTCGACTTGGCTGTTGATTGCGAGATTACCCTGGAAGCCAATCCCGGCACCTTTGAAAGCGCCAAATTCCAGGCATTTAGGGAAATTGGTATCAATCGGCTGTCGATAGGCATCCAGAGTTTCAATGACAAACACCTGAAGCAATTAGGCCGCGTACACAATGCAGCTGAAGCCCTAAAGGCCGTGGATATTGCGGCAAAAGCCGGGTTTGATAACCTGAATCTGGATTTGATGTTCGGTTTACCGGCACAAACTCAAGCCGAAGCCTTGGCTGACATTGAAACCGCTGTGTCACTGAACCCTACGCATATTTCCTTTTATCAGCTGACTTTGGAGCCTAATACCTACTTTTATAAATTCCCACCCAAGCTGCCGGAAGACGAAACCATTTTTGCGTTGCAAACTGCTTGTCAGTATGTGTTAGCGCAGCACGGCTATCTACAGTACGAAGTTTCGGCTTATGCCAAATCCGGGTTTCAATCTCGGCACAATCGCAATTACTGGCAATTTGGCGATTATCTGGGCATAGGCGCTGGCGCACATGGCAAAATCAGTCAGGCTTTGCCTAATCGAATCATCCGCACCGCCAAACCTAAAAGTCCGGAACAATACCTGCAAAAGCCTACTGCAAGCTCGGTCGAACCCATCGAAATATCACAACTGCCATTGGAGTTTGTAATGAATCATTTGCGTTTAAAGACGGGGTTCAGACTGGATAATTTTGTTGCGGCAACTGGGCTACAGGCATCAGCGCTGGAACCAGCACTGACTGACTGCGTCCGGCAGGGACTGTTGATACTTCAGGGTGAGCAAGTGTTTTGCTCGGAACAGGGCTGGAGTTTTCTGGATGAAGTGCTGGAAAGGTTTATTTCCTGAGACAGAGGGTGTTGACTCGGCCAGTTGAAAACTGAGAATGTAGCAAAGCGGCCTTAACCTGTTTGTTGATAGGCATAGCTGTTGGTAAAACAACAAATACCTTGGGATTGGTTACCAAGCGCAGGTGAAAATTATCGAACAATTCTTAACCGAAAAATTAACCTGAAGAGAATATGATGTTGAGTTGCAAATACCAGTGAGATTATTCGTATCCTCCGCTTCCCCAACCTCAGAATACAAATAGCCTTATAATTATTCCATTGCCACACTGGAATCCTCATCATGCTCGACTATCAAAAACAATTCATTCACTATGCACTCGATTGTGGTGTGCTTAAATTTGGTGAATTCCAATTAAAATCCGGTCGTATCAGCCCGTATTTTTTCAATACCGGTTTATTCAATACCGGCGCTCAACTGGACAAATTGGGTCAGTTCTATGCGCAAGCTTTGATCAATGCTGACGTGGAAATCGATGTGCTGTATGGTCCGGCCTACAAAGGCATTCCGCTGGTGAGCACCACCTCGATTGCCTATTCTCGGTTAAAGGGCGACATACCGTTCGCCTTCAATCGCAAGGAAGCCAAGGATCACGGTGAAGGCGGCACGCTGGTTGGCGCAGCGTTACAAGGCAAGGTGTGGATTTTGGATGATGTAATCACGGCTGGCACTTCGGTGCGGGAGTCGGTTGACATCATTCGTGCGGCAGGCGCTACAGTGGCTGGAGTTGTGATTGCTTTGGATAGACAGGAAAAAGGCCAGAATGAATTATCTGCCGTGCAGGAAGTGTCCAATCAATTTGATATCCCGGTCATTGCCATCATCTGTTTGGCAGAAATTATCGAATTTATCGAACAAGACAGTCGCTTTGCCGACAAGTTACCGATCATCCGTGCCTATCGGCAACAATACGGCATTTAGATTTAGCAACGGCGCGAAGCTTACGCATATGTATATTTCGTCTACAATTAGCAATCGCTACGTGCCCTTATCCCTTAGTAAAAGTTCGCAGAAAGGCTGGCCATGAGAAATCTGGAATTTAAAGATCAATTACACGAATATTCGAATTGGCGTGAACGACTCATACAAGCAATCGAAATGTATCGTGAATGGCGTAATCGCCACAAATTCAGCGATCCACAAAGTACCGATACCTTGTTGAACATCCTGCACGGCTTAAGTCAGGATCGCGTAACATTGGCTTTTGTCGCTGAATTTTCCAGGGGTAAGACTGAATTAATCAACGCTTTGTTTTTTGCCGAAACGGGTGTGCGGCTATTGCCTTCATCGCCAGGCCGAACCACGATGTCCCCTACCGAATTGTTTTGGGATGAAAAAGGCGGCAGTTATATTCGGTTGTTGAATATCGAAAGCCGTCTGGAAGACATTTCGTTGATGGACTACAAACGCAACGTCGATCGTTGGACACAAATCGAGCTCAATATCGATTCGCCTACCCAAATGCAGGAAGCCTTTCGCGAGTTGGTAGCCACCAAAAAAGTCACCAAGGAAACTGCCGATAAACTCGGTTTGTGGAATGAACGCGAAGCAGCCGAGCAAGGCATCATCAACCCCGAATTTGTCGAAGTCCCTTGCTGGCGGCATGCCTTAATCAGCTTCCCGCATCCCTTGCTGAAAGAAGGACTATGTATACTCGACACCCCCGGCCTCAATGCCCTGGGAACCGAACCTGAGCTGACACTCAGCATGTTACCCAGTGCGCAGGCGATTGTATTTGTATTGGCTGCCGACACCGGTGTTACCAAAAGCGACCTGGAAATGTGGAAAAGTCATGTTTGCAGTTCCAGAGGCCAACGCAGGCAGGGCTTGGCGGTGGTGATGAACAAAATCGATTCAATGTGGGATGATCTGTCGGGTGAAACCGGTTATGACGCGGCTATTCAAAAACAAATAGATACCTGCGCGACCATTTTAAATCTAAAAAAAGAGGTGGTTTTCCCTGTTTCGGCCAAGCAAGCGTTATTGGCTAAAGTTAAAGGTGACGAAGCTTTGCTGGAAAAAAGCCGTTTGAAAAAACTGGAAAATTATCTTTCTGAAGATATTTTGACTCAGCGCCGGGAGATTTTGAGCGGCGTCGTTGAAAAAGATATTGGATTTCTGGTCACTGAATCCATCAAGTTAATGGATACAAAAGTCGTCAATGCCAGCAAGCAACTGGAAGAATTCAAGCAAATGGATTTCCAGAATCAAGAGATGACCGGCAAGTTGATGGCTGAAACCCGCGACCGCCAGCATGCTTACATGGCTAATATTGAAAACTTCCAGGCTAGCCGTAAGGTGTTTGCCGTTCAGGCGAAAATGCTGATCGACTCCTTCTCCAAAGATAAAATCGACGAAATCATTATGCGCACTCGGCATGATATGAGCAAAAGCCTTACAACCTATGGCATGAAACAAAACATGCGTAAGTTGTTTGACGAGTTACGCGACTTGCTGCAAGACTCTGTAGATATAACCGAAGAAACTCGCCGTCTGATCAAAGCCATCCACAAAAAATTTCAGGATGAATATGGTTTCAAGGAAATCGAGCCGCAATTATTTTCGATCAAACAATACCAGTTCGAGCTGGAGCAGATTTTTGAAGAAGGTGAAGCCTTCCGTAACAGCGCCCGAACCACCATGACCGAGCAAAGTATGGTGGTTAACAAGCTCTACAGCACACTCATCATGAAGGCGCGCAACATATTGCAACAAGCGCATAAAGATGCAGCCACCTGGAGCAATAGTGTATTAACCCCACTGATGCATCAAATCAAGGATCACAAAAAGCAAATCGAAAACCGCTTGATGATGCTCAGGAAAATCAACGAATCCAAAGGCTCAGTGAACGAAAGCATCAGTCAGCTGGAAGCCGAACTAGCCCCGATAAAACAACAGCGCCAGGAACTGCTTGCCATCATCAAAGCTATGCAAATCAAAGTAGTTGATAACGCTGCAAGTTAATTCAACTCTTTGGTTA
>CAZJYS010000083.1:0-8275 GCA_964550075.1 uncultured Methylomonas sp. | reverse complement strand
GTTTTAGGCTTAACAATCTGCACAACAGGATGATCATGCTCATGCCCATGTGATAATTCTGGAATTTCCACACCCTGAGGCAATACCAAATCCGAAAGATGCAATGTAGACCCAACATCAACTGCAGCCATATCTACCTCAATATACTCGGGCAATGCGGATGGCATGCATAACACCTCAACATCTGTCATCGAATGAGTAATAACCCCACCCTTCTTAACTCCAACCGAACTAGCCTCATTGATAAAGTGCAAAGGCACATGCACCTTTAATTTATGAGAGTCATCAACGCGCAAAAAATCTATATGCAAAATTTGTGGCTTTGCAGGATGACGCTGAATATGTTTCAAGACCGCTTTTTCGGTTTTACCGTCGATTGTGACATCAAGCACGTGAGAATATACAGCCTCATGAGCCAAATGCTTCAACAAATCATTGTGATCCAGCAACAACATCTCTGGATCAACATTACCACCATAAATTACGGCAGGCACCTTGCCCTGACGTCGAACCACTTTAGCGGCAGCACTACCAGTTACACTTCGAGCTTCCGCAACAAACTCAAACACACTAGCCATTTTCTTCTCCAAAAACCTTTTCTACAAACAATACTTAATTTATTGAATCAATCTACATAAAGCGAACTAACAGACTCACCTACAGCAATTCGCCGTATTGTCTCAGCAAGCATTTCAGCCACACTTAACTGCCTGATTTTACCCAGTGATTTTAATTCCTCAGTTAATGGTATTGTGTCCGTAACCACCAACTCATCCAAAACAGAGTTTCTAACATTTTCTGCAGCCTTACCTGAAAGCACTGGATGAGTGCAATAGGCAACCACTTTAAGAGCCCCATGCTTCTTTAGTGCAGATGCCGCATGACACAAAGTACCTGCAGTATCAACCAAATCATCCACCATTACACAAGTACGACCAGCAACGTCACCGATAATATGCATAATCTCAGAGACATTAGGCCTTGGCCTGCGCTTATCAATTATTGCCAAATCCGCATCACCCAGTCGCTTAGCAAGCGCTCTCGCCCTTACCACCCCACCGACATCCGGCGAAACAACAATCAAATTCGGATACTCTTGACGCCAGACATCCCCCAACAAAATCGGAGAAGCATAAACATTGTCAACTGGAATACCAAAGAACCCCTGTATTTGATCTGCATGCAAATCAACCGTCAAAGCCCTATCTGCACCAGCATGGCCAATCATATCAGCAACCAGTCTTGCAGTTATTGGAACCCTTGCAGACCTGGAACGCCTATCCTGGCGAGCATAACCATAATAAGGAATCACCGCAGTTATTCGTGCCGCCGACGCCCTTCTTAGCGCGTCAATCATCACTAACAACTCCATTAAATTTTCATTTGTAGGCGAGCATGTGGGTTGAACTACAAAAACATCGCGCCCACGCACATTCTCTTCTATTTCTACAAATATCTCTCCATCACTGAAGCGACCAACCGACGCCATACCTAAGCGCATGTTGAGCTTCTTCACAATACCCTCAGACAACACCCTATTGGCATTACCCGAAAATACCATAATCGAAGCGTCTCGCATTCAAGGACTCCCGAGGAATAATGATATGGCTGGGCTGCTAGGATTCGAACCTAGGTATGCGGAGATCAAAACCCCGTGCCTTACCGCTTGGCGACAGCCCAATTTCTGATTTGATTCAACTTTGTTCAAGCTTTGTGTACAAAAGCGATTTATTCGTGCATTTCGACAAATAAACTTTATGACTGTTACTCAATGATTGAAAAGCTTTTTGCGCATCCTCAAAGAGATCGAATAACGCAAAAACACAAGCCCCAGTCCCCGTCAACCTTGGCTTTGAATACAAAGATAACGCTTCCAACGCCAACCTTACCGGCTGATACAGCTCACTTACAACTTCTGTACAATCATTGCAGTCATTGCCTGCAATAAAGTCCTCTATTTTGATTGGTTTGCTATCCCTTGTCAACCCTTCTGCGCAAAAAATTTCTTTGGTATTTACGTGACACTCTGGCTTAATAATAACCACCCATTTCTCAGGCAAGGTTAGTGACTGCAATTGCTCACCAACACCCTCACCCCAAGCAGAATATCCATAGACAAAAACAGGCACATCCGCACCAAGCTTTAATCCTAACTCCATTAATTCCTGCTTAGATAAGCCCAGTTGCCACAAACGATTCAACACAACCAAGGTAGTCGCAGCATCAGAACTACCCCCACCCAAACCTCCACCCATAGGAAGATTTTTTTCGATATCTATGCAAACACCTGATTTACAGCCTGTATATTCAGCCAACAGTTGCGCTGCCTTGATAGTTAAGTCATTTTGCTCTTCGACACCTGGAGTGGTTTTTTTTAACCGAATCACTCCGTTACCAGCAGGACTAAAGCTTATCCAGTCACAAAAATCCAGCATCTGAAACACGGTTTGCAATAAATGATAACCATCAGCTCTACGCCCAACGATTTTCAACATCAAGTTTAACTTCGCTGGCGCGGGCCACTTATCCCCCCAACCCAACGACAAATCCTCTGCACCAATCACATCAAATTCCACTCATCTACAATTAACTTGATTCGGGCCTTATCACTTTCAGCCGTCATTTTTTTAGGCAAAGTTCTGCCGTCAACTTTTTGCAATTCACTATATTTAACAGACCATTTTCCCTGATAAAACCCAGCAGACTGATCAACATAACCAAGATCTGGATCATAAACACCTAAAACCCAAAAACGAAGTGCAGTCACCGGCATATCCACCCCCAGCAATCCCGCAACAACATCATCTGCAGAACCTGCATAAACAGTGACCTTATCACCATCATCGATAATCACTTCTTCCGGCTTGACAGAGATTTTCATTCGTCCTTGATCAAGCGGCCCCGCCAATTCGATTTCATCAAGAAATTCATCATGCTTCCAACGAATTGAAGCCGATAAGGAATCCTTCTCGCCAACCAATGCCAACCGCCCCATAAAAGACCATTGACTTTGTTTTTGCAGATACAGCATCTGTCCAAGCTGATACTCTGAAGCACCTCTTTCAGGAAGCTCGGCGCAGGCACTTAGCAAAACCAATAATCCGATCAAAAATCCACAATTCCAATTCATTATTCGTCAGAAATAAATCGACGCTTGAACTTCAGCAAATATTCATCGTCTGGATATTTTTTAAATAATGGAAAAATAAAAGCTTTGGCCTCATCAATCCTGCCCAACTCCCATAAAACCTCAGCTATATGCGCAGCAATTTCGTTTTCAGGCTGTTTGTCATAGGCTTTCCTGAGATATTCCAATGCGACATCGGAGTGACCTAATTTAAACTGCAACCAACCATAACTATCCACGATCACAGCTTCTTCAGGCTGAAGCTGCAAGGCTTTGGCCAGATATTTCTCGGCCTCCAAGTAGCGATCAGTCCTATCGCTCAACGTATAACCTAAGGCATTCAAAGCCCCAACGTCATCAGGATTTTTGGCCAGAATTTTCTGCAAATCAGCTTCTAAAATATCCAGTCGATCAAGCCGTTCTGCAATTAAAGCACGCGCATACAAAACATCTCTGTTATCTGGGGCATCTTGTAAAGTCTGACTCAAGACATCAAAAGCCTCCTGATGCCTACCCCATTGATTATAAAGCTCTGCTTTGGCCATCAAAACACGCAAATGCTGATCAGGATATTTAATATCCATCTTTTTGATTCGACTTTCAGCTTCCTCAAGCTTTTTTTGATTAAGCAATATAGAAACAGCCGCCATATCCGCATCAAAACCAAAATCGCTTTCAATGGCACGATCAAACCATTTAAGTGCCTTTTCAGGACGCTGCTGATCTAAAGCAATTTTGCCCAGATAAAAACTTGCCTGACCTTCCCATTCTGGATTGCTTAGCAACTTCTCGAGGTAATTTTCCGCTTTCTCTTCTTCATCTTGCTGCAAATAGACCAATGCAATCGTAAACAGCATTTCGCCATCATCTGGATTGTCAACTAATTGTGCTTGACAAAATCGGATTGCATCATCATAGGCACCAATATTGACGAGAACTTCAAGCAGCATTTTTCTTAGCTGTTTATCCTCAGGAGCCTGCTTTACCGCTTGTTCCAAATATTGTCGAGCCTTAACCATATCCCCTGATCGCCCAGCCAATTGAGCCTGGAAAATGATGGCTTTACTCCAATCAGGTCTGAGAACCAGCACCTGGCTGATTTTCTGTTGCGCCAAAACATTATCATGCAAAACCGAGGCCACTAAAGCCTGCAGAAATAATACGCCTGTGTCTTCAGGATGTTTTTGTGACAAATCTTCCAGCACATCGTAGATAAACTGCGTCCGCCCCTCTTTTTCCAATACTTTTAAAATCTCGAGCATTCCCGATTCAAACCCGGCCGGGTCTGCTTGCAATATCGCCTCTAGATTTTCGGCAGCTTCCTTACGATCAGCATTTTTAATAGCCATCAAAACCGCAAATCGTCGTGCAGAAAGATTTTGTGAATCCTTTGCCAACCAAGTATCAACAGCCTCTTTTGTGCGTTTCTCATCTTTGAGAAACATGGCAATTTTGACTGCACGCTCAGCAATACGAGCATCATCAACCCGCTTGGCAGCCTGTAAATAGGCATCCAATGCCAAATCATACTGATTGCGTTGCCCGGCCAATTCAGCAGCCATAAGCAAATACAGGACTTCCTCATCAATAACAGTATTGGTATTGACCCGTGGCTTTAGCGCCGCCTCTTCAGTTGTGATTTTATTGTCGGCCTCTTCAGAGGTTTCCGGCGTCGTCACACAACCCGACAATGAAATAATTATTGCAACAGCTATCCATTTGTTCATGCAATTCAAACGACTCACTTTTCGGAAAAATATCGACATAGATTATCAGAAAAAACCTTTAGTTCAGTTTCTAGCATCATTCTATTTGGATAAATACGGCACAATCCTTAAAATGGCGTTACTTTTACAAGCCTTTGTTATCGGAATAAATGACTCTTATCGCTTTAGGGATAAACTACAATACAGCGCCAGTCGCCATTCGCGAACGGTTGGCTTTCCCTGCTGACATTCTGGACAACACCCTAAAGAACCTTAGAAGTGTCCGGGATGTTTCCGAGGCAGCCATACTTTCTACCTGTAATCGTACCGAGTTTTACTGCCACACCCAAAACGATGATCAATCCCCGTTGATCCACTGGATTGCTGAAATACAGCGATTACAACCGACTGAGTTCACCCCTTATCTCTATAGTTACAAAGACATCCAATCCATTCGACATATGTTTCGGGTTGCCTGTGGACTGGATTCTATGATCCTAGGCGAACCGCAAATTCTGGGGCAAATGAAAACCGCCTACCACGCTGCCAATCAAGCCGGCACTTTGGGCAAAAACCTCAGCAAGCTGTTCCATCACACGTTCTCAACCGCCAAAAAAGTCAGAACCGATACAGCGATAGGCTCTAGCCCGGTTTCGGTCGCTTTCGCAGCGGTACAGCTGGCTCAACAAATTTTCGACAAACTCAGCGAACAAACTGCATTATTGATAGGTGCCGGAGAAACCATTGAATTAACCGCTCGACACCTGCATCAACACGGCATCGGTCGCATCATCATCGCCAACCGTACTTATGACAAGGCTCATGCCTTAGCAATGCAATTTAACGGCTTTGCGATAGCCCTATCTGAAATCCCGGATCACCTAGCCGAGGCCGACATTGTGGTTTCATCCACAGCCAGCCAACTCCCTATTTTAGGAAAAGGACGTGTCGAGAGCGCCATCAAAAAACGTAAACATAAGCCCATGTTTATGGTGGATCTGGCGGTACCGCGGGATATTGAAGCCGAAGTGGGACAACTGAGCGACGTTTACCTCTACACCGTCGATGATTTGCAAAACACCATCAACCAGAACATGGATTCCCGCCGCCGTGCCGCAGAGCAAGCCGAGGAAATCATAGACACCCAAGTTGAACACTTTCTGGCTTGGCTAAGATCGCAAGGCGCTCAAGAAACCATACGCGACTACCGTAATCAAGCGGAAATGACTCGTGACGAAGTCCTGCAGAAAGCCTTGGCACAGCTGAATAGCGGTGCGTCAGCAGACGATGTGTTACAACGCTTGGCCCACACATTAACCAATAAACTGATACATACTCCTTGCACACAATTACGCGAAGCCGGTGCCAATGAACGCCACGATTTAATTGCCGCCTCACGCGAAATCTTCAAATTACGATAACCTGCATCAATGAAACCCTCGATACAAACCAAACTGGAAAACCTGAGCGAACGCTTTGAAGAAATCACTGCCTTGCTCTCGCAACCCGAAGTACAAAACAATCAAAATCAGTTTCGCAGCCTGAGTCAGGAATATGCACAAATAGAACCTTTGGTCGCTTGTTACAAAACTTATCTAGAGAACCAAGCTAATCTGGAGTCTGCACAGGAAATGGCCAAGGATAGCGACCCCGAATTAAGAGAAATGGCCAAAGAAGAAATACTGGCCGCCGAAAGTCAGCGTGAAGAATTAGAACAGCAACTGCAAATTTTATTATTACCCAAAGACCCGAATGACAATCACAATGTCTTTTTAGAAGTTAGAGCGGGCACAGGTGGCGATGAGGCAGCCATTTTCTCAGGTGATTTGGCACGCATGTACCAACGTTATGCCGAAAAACAGGGCTGGAGCACGGAAATCATCAACGAAAATCGTGGTGAACATGGCGGATATAAGGAAGTCATCCTGCGAGTCAGCGGTCAGAACGTCTATTCCCAACTCAAATTTGAATCCGGCACCCACCGGGTCCAGCGTGTGCCGGAAACCGAATCCCAGGGCAGGGTTCACACCTCAGCCTGTACCGTCGCCATTATGCCGGAAGTGGATAGCGTCGACGAAATCGATATCAACCCCGCCGACCTGCGTATCGATACCTACCGCGCTTCGGGTGCGGGAGGACAACACGTTAACCGCACCGATTCGGCTATTCGTATTACCCACATTCCGACCGGCGTGGTCGTAGAGTGTCAGGATGAACGTTCGCAACACAAAAATCGCGCTCGAGCCATGTCCGTGTTGCAAGCACGCCTGCTGGCAGCCGAGCAGGAAAAACATCACGCTGAACAATCGGAAAGCCGCAGGCTGCAAGTCGGCAGCGGCGATCGTTCAGAACGCATTCGCACTTACAATTTTCCACAGGGCCGCTTAACAGACCATCGGATCAATCTGACTCTTTATAAACTCGATGACATCATGGAAGGCGGCCTGGAACAGGTCATACAACCTTTAATCCATGAGCACCAGGCTGAATTACTTACCCAACTGGGCAATGCTTGAGTCATCTATCAATCAGATTCAATCATTACTGTCCTGGGCGAATGAACAACTGCGACCAAGCTCAGACACTGCGATGCTGGATACCGAAGTTTTGCTTTGTCACTGTTTAAACAAAAACCGTTCATTTCTCAGAGCTTGGCCGGAATACAGCCCTAACCAACTGCAAATTCAGCAGTTTCAAACCTTAATCCAGGAAAGACAGCGAGGTTTGCCTATTGCTTATTTGACAGGACAAAAAGAATTCTGGTCGCGTAATTTCACTGTCAGTCTGGACGTTTTGATTCCCCGCCCGGACAGCGAACTGCTTATTGAATTAAGTCTGAATTTATTGCCTAAAAATCAGCCCTGTAAAATCATTGATCTTGGCACCGGCTCTGGCATTCTGGCGCTTACACTTGCAGCCGAAAGACCTAAGTTTGATGTATTGGCGACCGACATTAGTCATGCAGCCCTAAGGATTGCCCAGCTAAACGCCAAACAACTGCAAATAGATAACGTGCGCTGGTTACAATCATCGTGGTTCGAGCAAGTTACGGAAATTGATTTTGATCTGATCGTCAGCAACCCGCCTTACATCGAAGCAAACGACCCACACTTACAGCAGGGGGACGTACGTTTCGAACCGAAAACAGCCTTGATTAGCGCTGAAAATGGCTTACAAGACATTCGCACCCTAGCTGATAAGTCCAGAGAACATCTAAAACATCAGGGACATCTTCTCGTCGAACACGGTTACAATCAAGAGCATGCCGTACAGGCCATTTTCAAGCAATTTAATTATTCTCAGATAACTACTCACCCAGACCTATCCGGCAACCCACGGGTTACTTCAGGCTTATGGAATCCTTTATGAAGCAGACAGAAATTTTATTACCACGCAGACTCACCAATCAACTCCTGCACTTGGCGCAATTATCACCAGAAGC
>CAZJYS010000082.1:4928-8315 GCA_964550075.1 uncultured Methylomonas sp. | reverse complement strand
TGATCAGCGATGCAGGCCTACTATCCAAAGCGGCTGTGGATGGCAAATTATCAACAAGAGCTGACGCCTCCAAGCACCAGGGGGATTTTCGCAAAATCGTCGAGGGTGTCAACCAAACCCTGGATGCCGTCATCGGTCCGTTGAATGTTGCAGCCAATTACGTCGACAACATTTCCAAAGGCAACATCCCAGCCAAGATTTCCGACAATTACAACGGCGACTTCAATACGATTAAAAACAATCTGAATAACTGCATTGAAGCCATCAGCAACATGGTCGCCGAAGCGGCCAATCTGGAAAAAGCGGCGATTGAAGGTCGACTCGCTACCCGTGCCGACGCCAGTCAGTATCAAGGTGACTATCGTAAAATCGTAGTCGGCGTTAACAACACCCTGGACGCAGTTATTGGACCACTGAATGTCGCAGCCGATTATGTGGATAAAATCTCCAAAGGTGCGATTCCAGCCAAAATCACCGATACCTACAACGGCGATTTCAATATCCTGAAAAACAACCTGAATACCTGTATCGATGCGGTAAATAAGCTAATAGCTGATGCTGTGATGCTGTCTGAAGCCGCAGTAGAAGGTAAATTGTCTACCCGAGCGGATGCCACTATGCATCAAGGCGATTTCCGCAAAATCGTCGAGGGCGTCAACCAAACCCTGGATGCTGTTATCGGACCGCTAAATGTTGCAGCAAATTACGTCGACAATATTTCCAAAGGCAACATCCCAGCCAAAATTACCGACAATTACAACGGCGACTTCAATAAGATTAAAAGCAATCTGAATAACTGCATTGAAGCCATCAGCAACATGGTCGCCGAAGCCGCCAATCTGGAAAAAGCCGCTATTGAAGGCCGATTGGCTACCCGCGCCGACGCCAGTCAGTATCAAGGCGATTATCGTAAAATCGTCGTGGGCGTTAACAACACCCTGGATGCTGTGATCGGGCCACTAAATGTCGCAGCCGATTATGTGGATAAAATCTCCAAAGGTGCGATTCCAGCCAAAATCACCGATACCTACAACGGCGATTTCAATATCCTGAAAAACAACCTGAATACCTGTATCGATGCGGTAAATAAGCTAATAGCTGATGCTGTGATGCTGTCTGAAGCCGCAGTAGAAGGTAAATTGTCTACCCGAGCGGATGCGACTATGCACCAAGGCGATTTCCGTAAAATCGTCGAGGGCGTCAATCAAACCCTGGATGCCGTCATCGGGCCACTAAACGTTGCAGCCAATTACGTCGACAACATTTCCAAAGGCAACATCCCAGCCAAGATTACCGACAATTACAACGGCGACTTCAACACGATTAAAAACAATCTGAATAATTGTATCGAAGCCATCAGCAACATGGTCGCCGAAGCTGCGAACCTGGAAAAAGCGGCAATTGAAGGTCGATTGGCTACCCGTGCCGACGCCAGTCAGTATCAAGGTGATTATCGTAAAATCGTCATGGGCGTCAATAACACCCTGGATGCTGTGATCGGGCCATTGAATGTCGCAGCCGATTATGTGGATAAAATCTCCAAAGGTGCGATTCCAGCCAAAATTACCGATACCTACAACGGTGACTTCAACATCCTGAAAAACAACCTGAACACCTGCATCGATGCGGTGAATGCTTTAATCGACGATGCGAATTTATTGGCGGTTGCTGCCGTAGAAGGCCGTTTGGCCACTCGAGCCGATGCCAGCAAACATCAAGGCGACTATCGCAAAATTGTCAAAGGTGTCAACGACACGCTGGAAGCCGTCATTGGCCCATTGAATGTCGCAGCCAATTACGTTGAACGCATTTCCAAAGGCGATACACCGCCCAAAATTACCGACGCTTACAACGGTGACTTCAACAACATCAAAAACAACCTGAATCTGGCTATTGACGCCATCAACGAACAAGCCGGTACCGCACAATCCATTGCGATGGGCGACTTAACCGTAGCGGTGAATGTACGTTCCGAAAATGATTTGGTGGCAAAAAGCCTGAAATTAGTGCTTGAAAACATCAAAGCAGTCATGTCAGACACTGACAAACTTATTAAATCTGCAGCGGATGGTCAGTTGGATATTCGTGCCGATGCCGAAAGACATCAAGGTGATTACTGCCGCTTGGTTGATGGTATCAATAAAATCCTCGACGGTATCGTTCTGCCTATCAACGAAGTGGTTGATGTATTGAAAGCCGTAGAACAAGGTGATTTGACCCGCAGCGTCAACGGTCACTATAAAGGCCAAATTGCCGATTTTAAAGACACGGTCAACAACACCATCAACAAATTGTCGCAAACCATTTCCGAAGTGGTCACCGCGACATCGCAACTCAGCAACGCTTCCGAGCAAATCAGTGCAACGTCTCAATCCTTGTCGCAAGCCTCCAGTGAACAGGCAGCCAGCGTTGAAGAAACCAGCGCCAGCATTGAACAGATGGCGGCCAGCATCAATCAAAACACCGAAAACGCCAAAGTCACGGATGGCATGGCGGCCAAGGCCGCAAAAGAAGCCGGTGAAGGCGGTGTTGCAGTTAAACAGACCGTCAGCGCCATGAAAGAAATCGCCAATAAAATCGGCATCATTGACGACATCGCTTATCAAACCAATATGCTGGCGTTGAACGCAGCCATCGAAGCGGCGCGCGCGGGTGATCATGGCAAAGGCTTTGCGGTAGTGGCAGCTGAAGTGCGTAAACTGGCAGAACGCAGTCAAGTGGCGGCCCAAGAGATAGGCGAACTGGCTGAAACCAGCGTCAAAACCGCTGAAACAGCCGGTAAACTGCTGGATGAAATCGTACCCAGCATCGCCAAAACCTCCGATCTGGTACAAGAAATCACCGCCGCATCCCAAGAACAATCTTCAGGCGTCAGTCAGATCAACACCGCCATGAATCAAATGAATCAGATCACTCAACAAAACGCTTCTGCGAGTGAGGAGTTAGCCGCTACAGCGGAAGAAATGACCGGGCAAACCGAACAAATGCAGAATCTGATGAGCTTTTTCAAGATTGACGCCATCAGCACTTCCTCATCAACGCCTACAAAATCAAAATCCAGCAAAGTCAACGAAAGGAGTAAGCCCAGCATGCAGGTCAATCGCAGCGGCACTGACACTGAGTTCGATTTAAACAAATTTGAACGGTTCTAGGTGGAATATAGCAATTGCTGATTTAACCCGTTTAAATCCGACTTAATTCAGTCATTCTCGCCTATGCTTAATACGAATACAGAACAAAAGGTAAGTAGTATGAGATCAATATATCTTGCAAATTTTTCTCATACCTCCTACCAGATCGATTAACTATTTTGGGAGCCAAAAATGTTTAGTAACATGAAAATTGCAGTAAAACTTGCGCTAAGTTTTGGGTTGGTTTTAACCCTGC
>CAZJYS010000082.1:0-4828 GCA_964550075.1 uncultured Methylomonas sp. | reverse complement strand
AACATGAAAATTGCAGTAAAACTTGCGCTAAGTTTTGGGTTGGTTTTAACCCTGCTTGGCATTATCGTCGCCGTCGGCCTCATCAATATGGGCAGTATTTCCGAAAGCACCCGACTGATCGTTGAAGATCGCTACGTCAAAGTGCAAATGACGAATAGTCTGGTCGAAAATGCCACGGACACAGGCCGTCTGGTTCGTAATCTATTATTAATGGAAGAAGAAGCCAAAATTCAGGGCGTCAAACAACAAATACAATCCAACAGGGATGAAAATAAAGCGACCCTCGATAAACTTGAGGATGTAGTCAAATCACCTGAAGGCCGGAAGCTTTTTGATGTGGTGCAAGATCAGCGTAACCAGCTTGGCACCAAATACGACACGCTTTATGGATTATTAGAAGACAGAGCGAAAAATAAACAGGCTGCAGTGAATTATGTCATGAATGAATTTGCAACCAATAACAACGCTTTGATCAAAGCCATGAAAGCCTTGTCTGAATTTCAAGCAGCTAAAATGACGGAAGCGGCCACAGAAGCTCATGAAACTTATGATTCCAGTCGTACCTTGATGGTTGTGATTGCCCTTATTGCATTGATCGTCAGTGTATTGATTGCCTGGCTGGTAACCAAAGGCCTGATGAAACAATTAGGCGGCGAACCGGATTTTGTCGCTGTTCTGGCCAGTAAAATTGCTGTTGGGGATCTGAGCACTGAAATCGAATTGAAAGAAAATGATACCCACAGTGTAATGGTCGCCATGAAAAACATGAGCGAAGCCATCAAAGCGGTAATCGCCGACATTAACACACTTATACAATCAGCCGCTGATGGTCAATTGAAAACCCGTGCCGATGCCAGCAAGCACAAAGGCGATTTCCAAAATCTTGTACAAGGCGTGAATCAAATCCTGGACGGTATTGTTGTTCCAATTAACGAAGTAGCAGCCGTCATGAGTCAGGTCGAGCAAGGCGATTTAACGACTTCAGTCAAAGGTAACTATGCCGGACAATTGGCCGAATTCAAAGACACTATTAACAACACTGTCGCCAAACTTTCCCAAACCATATCCGAAGTCATCAGCGCCACGGATCAAATCAGCAATGCGTCTGAACAAATCAGTGCGACTTCTCAATCCCTATCTCAAGCCTCCAGTGAACAGGCCGCCAGTGTCGAGGAAACCACTGCCAGCATTGAACAAATGGCAGCCAGCATTAATCAGAACACTGAAAATGCCAAAGTCACCGACGGCATGGCCGCCAAGGCATCCAAAGAAGCTACGGATGGTGGCGTTGCGGTGAAACAAACCGTTGAAGCCATGAAAAGTATTGCCGGTAAAATCGGCATCATTGACGACATTGCTTATCAAACCAATATGTTGGCCCTGAATGCCGCGATTGAAGCAGCCCGTGCGGGTGATCATGGCAAAGGCTTTGCAGTGGTTGCAGCAGAAGTACGAAAACTGGCAGAACGCAGCCAGATAGCCGCGCAGGAGATTGGCGAACTGGCAGAAACCAGCGTCAAAACAGCCGAATCTGCTGGCAAATTGCTGGATGAAATCGTGCCCAGCATCGCCAAAACCTCCGATCTGGTTCAGGAAATTACCGCAGCCTCGCAGGAACAATCAGCCGGTGTCAGCCAAATCAACACCGCTATGAATCAAATGAACCAAATCACCCAGCAAAATGCATCCGCCAGCGAGGAATTGGCCGCCACAGCAGAAGAAATGACCGGGCAAACCGAGCAGATGCAGAATCTGATGAGCTTTTTCAAAATTGAAGCCAGTCACGGTTCAACCAGTCATGCGGCAGTCCAGCAAAAAAGCTTGCCAAAGAACAAACCCAGCATTCAGATCGGCCGCAATAAAATCGATAACGAATTCAACTTAAGCAAGTTTGAACGGTTTTAGGAGTTTGATATGACTACAATCGCAACCCTGGCAGATAACAAACTGCCAACCACTCTGGAAAATGCTACTGCCGGTCAATATCTGACTTTTGTGCTAGGTGGCGAGATCTATGCCTTGGGGATATTGAATATCAAGGAAATCATCGACTATGGCAATCTGACTGAAGTCCCGATGATGCCTAACTTCGTGCGCGGTGTGATTAATCTGCGCGGTAGCGTAGTCCCGGTTGTGGATTTACAAGCCCGATTTGGCAAAGGTAATACCCATATCGCCAAACGCACCGGTATCGTCATCGTGGAAACCGCTAAAGGCGATAACGATGACACCCAACAAGATATTGGGATTATTGTCGATGCGGTCAACGAAGTGGTGGATATCAATCAACAAGATATCGAGCCACCGCCCAGTTTTGGCACCGGTATTCGTCCCGACTTCATCAATGGCATGGCCAAACGCAACGGTCATTTTGTGATTCTATTGAATGTCAACCGTGTACTATCAGTTGATGAAATGGCTAATTTGACCCTGCACGGCGCAAGCAATTCTGATCATGAGGGAATCTAATCTGGAAGCAAAAAAACTGTCACCTAATGCCCCACCGGTATTGGAGCAGCGCGAATTTATCTGGATTAAGGAATATCTGTATAAAAATGCGGGTATCGTTTTAAACGACAATAAACACGCCTTGGTGTCAGGGCGCTTGGACAAGCGCCTACGCCACTATGGTTTCTCGACTTACACCGAATACTTTCGCTTGCTCGGCAAAGCAGGTTACGAACAAGAAACCTTGATGGCAATTGATTTGCTAACCACCAATGAAACCTATTTTTTTAGAGAGCCCAAGCATTTTGATTTCCTGAAAAGTGAGGTGTTACCCGACCATCCAGCCGGTTCACCCATGCGTATCTGGAGTGCCGCCAGTTCAAGCGGCGAAGAAGCTTATACCTTAGCCATGATGATGGCGGAGTACGCCAAAACGTCTCAATGGGAAATTGTGGGCACTGATATTTCGACTCGGATTCTGGAAAAAGCCAGACAAGGCTTATATCCGTTGAATGCCGCCGAAAAAATTCCCTTAACCTTGTTAAAAAAATACTGTTTAAAAGGCCAAGGTGAATACGATGGTTTTTTATTGGTCGATTCGGCTTTGCGGAATCGGGTTAAATTCATGTACGCGAATTTGATCGACAAATTGCCGGATTTAGGCAGTTTTGATGTGATATTTCTGCGGAATGTGATGATATATTTCGACATGACCACCAAACAGCATCTGGTTGAGCGTATCCAGCATTATTTACGTCCAGGTGGGTATTTTATTATTAGTCATTCAGAATCACTGAACGGCATCAAAAGCCAATTCCAGATGATTTCTCCATCGATTTACCGAAAAAGAGGTTCATGATTAATCGCTTTCAAAAACCCGATTTTTTCATAGATATTTTTCTACAACCGGGGGAGTTTTATTTTAGCGACAGCGAAACGCGCATCAGAACCTTGCTAGGTTCCTGTGTTGCCATCACGATGTGGCATCCGCGTCTGCAGATTGGGGGTATGTGTCATTATTTGCTGCCCATGCAGACTAATCAGCATACTGAATTAGATGGTCGCTATGCCAATGACGCCATTAAGTTATTTATGATCGAACTGGAAAAAACCAATAGCCTGCCACGAGAGTATGAAGTCAAGATGTTTGGTGGCGGCAACCAGTTCCCCGGACAAACCAAAACTAGTCGCTCCAGCGTACCTGACAACAACATTCGAGTCGGTCGTGAATTACTGAAACAACATGGCTTCACCATCAAAGCTGAACATCTGGGCGGCACAGGCCATCGCAATGTCATATTCGATGTCTGGAGCGGTCATGTCTGGATGCGGCATGTCGAAAAAAGTTAGGATTATTAAAGCATATGCCTATAGACAAAATTAGAACCTTGATTGTGGATGACTCTGCCGTTGTTCGTCAGGTGCTAACACAACTATTAAATAAAAGTGACGCCATAGAAGTCATCGGCGCAGCATCTGATCCTATTTTTGCGATGGCTAAAATGAATCAGGACTGGCCGGATGTGGTGGTGCTGGACGTAGAAATGCCTCGCATGGACGGCATTACATTTCTGAAAAAAATCATGTCGGTCAGACCGACGCCTGTGGTCATCTGCTCCACATTAACCGAAAAAGGCGCTGAAACCACTTTACAAGCCTTATCCGCTGGTGCGGTCGGCATTGTGACCAAACCCAAGTCCGGTTTAAAAGATTTTCTGGCCGATGATACCGGTGACATCATCCAGGCTGTTAAAGCAGCGGCATTGACCGATATGCGCCGTATGAAAGCCATGACCATGGCAATGGGTCGCCCCGCAATTGTCAACAAACCCGCCCCCAATGAAGCCACAATCAATACACTGGCTATGGCATCGACAACCGATCGTCTGGTCGCCATCGGCACCTCAACAGGTGGCACCCAAGCTTTGGAAGTGGTTTTAACCAAACTATCCCGAATCTGTCCCGGCATTGTCGTCGTTCAACACATGCCGGAGAAATTTACCGCTGCGTTTGCCGCGCGTCTGAACAGTATTTGTGAAATCGAAGTCAAAGAGGCCGCAAACGGCGACCGAGTGATTCCAGGTCGCGCCTTGATTGCCCCAGGCGGCAAACACATGTCGATAAAACGCAGCGGCGCGCAATATATAGCAGAAGTGCAAGATGGCCCACTGGTCAACCGCCATCGCCCTTCTGTGGACGTGTTGTTTCGTTCCGTAGCAAAATGGGCAGGTAAAAATGCGCTGGGCATCATCATGACCGGCATGGGTGACGATGGCGCAAGAGGATTAAAAGAAATGTTCAATGTGGGAGCTCAAACCATCGGCCAGGATGAGCAAACCTGTGTGGTCTATGGCATGCCGAAAGAAGCCGTCAAATTGGG
>CAZJYS010000081.1:0-8399 GCA_964550075.1 uncultured Methylomonas sp. | reverse complement strand
GAATAATCAAACATAAAAAAGCCCCGACACTCGCAAGTGCCGGGGCTTTTTTTCTAGCAGGGTTTAAAACGGCAATTACATCATGCCGCCCATGCCACCCATACCGCCCATGCCACTCATATCCGGCATGGCGCTTTTGGTGTCAGCAGGCAGATCAGCCACCATTACTTCGGTGGTAATCATCAAGCCCGCCACAGAAGCCGCGTTTTGCAGTGCAGAACGGGTCACTTTAGCAGGGTCAAGAATACCCATTTGGATCATGTCGCCATACTCGCTGGTTGCAGCGTTATAACCGAAGTTACCAGTACCTTTTCTGACTTCGTTCAACACCACAGAGGCTTCGTCACCTGCATTGGTGACGATTTGACGCAAAGGCTCTTCCATCGCACGACGCAGGATGTTGATACCAACGGTTTGGTCGTGGTTGTTGCCTTGCAAACCTTCCAGAGCAGACAGCGCACGAATCAGCGCAGTACCGCCACCGGCCACCACACCTTCTTCAACGGCAGCGCGGGTTGAGTGCAGCGCATCTTCAACACGGGCTTTTTTCTCTTTCATTTCCATTTCGGTTGCAGCACCGACTTTGATCACCGCTACACCGCCTGCCAGTTTGGCCAGACGTTCTTGCAGTTTTTCACGATCGTAGTCTGAAGTCGCTTCGTCAGCTTGAGCACGAATTTGTGCCACGCGGCCTTTAATTTGATCTTCGTTGCCTGCGCCATCAATGATGGTGGTGTTTTCTTTGTTGATTTGGACGCGTTTTGCAGTACCCAATTGGCTGATGTCAGCTTTTTCCAAAGACAAACCAACTTCTTCAGAAATAACCACACCGCCAGTCAGAACGGCGATGTCTTCCAGCATGGCTTTACGACGATCACCAAAACCTGGGGCTTTAACCGCAGCGACTTTTACGATACCGCGCATGTTGTTGACCACCAGAGTAGCCAACGCTTCGCCTTCGACGTCTTCGGCAATGATCAACAAAGAACGGCCTGATTTAGCTACGCCTTCCAGAATCGGCAACATTTCGCGAATATTGGAGATTTTTTTGTCATACAACAACACGAAAGGATCGTCCAGTTCGACGCTCATGCTGTCTTGTTTGTTGATGAAGTAAGGAGACAAATAGCCACGGTCGAATTGCATACCTTCTACCACAGCCAATTCGTTATTCAGGCCGGTGCCTTCTTCAACGGTGATAACGCCTTCTTTACCGACTTTTTCCATCGCTTCGGCAATGATGGCACCGACGGATTCGTCAGAGTTGGCAGAGATGGTGCCGACTTGAGCGATGGCTTTGCTGTCGCTGCAAGGGGTTGCGGCTTTTTCGATAGCTGCTACAGCTGCAGTCACAGCCATATCAATACCACGTTTCAGATCCATTGGATTCATGCCCGCTGCGACGGATTTCAAGCCTTCGTTAACGATGGATTGAGCCAGAACAGTTGCAGTAGTAGTACCGTCACCAGCTACATCAGAAGTTTTTGAAGCCACTTCTTTGACCATTTGCGCGCCCATGTTTTCGAATTTGTCTTGCAATTCGATTTCTTTGGCAACCGAAACACCGTCTTTAGTGATGGTGGGTGCGCCAAAGCTTTTATCCAATACTGCGTTACGACCTTTAGGGCCCAGAGTCACTTTTACTGCGTTAGCCAGAATGTTAACGCCTTGCGCCATCAGTGCACGTGCTTCGCCGCCAAATTTTACGTCTTTTGCTGCCATTTTTTTATATTCCTAAATCTATTAAATAATTAATAAACAATAACTTGAGGTTAACCCAAGATGCCCATGATGTCTTCTTCGCGCATGACGATCAGTTGCTCGCCATCGACCTTGACTTCGGTACCGGAATATTTGCCGAACAATACTTTGTCGCCAACTTTAACTTCCAGAGCACGCACTTGACCGTTATCCAGCGGTTTGCCGGAACCTACAGCCAAAACTTCGCCTTCGCTGGGTTTTTCTGCGGCTGAACCTGGCAGAACGATACCACCAGCGGTTTTGGTTTCTTCTTCAACACGTTTTACGACAATGCGGTCATGTAACGGACGAATTTTCATCAATATCTCCTTAATGTAGTTTAAAGTTAAGTGTAAATGTCTTATTAGCACTCTATAGCAACGAGTGCCAATAATATCGGGGTTTTGCACTCTGTCAAGCTCTTTGGCATCATCTACTTTCTATTCAGCACACTAAATTTCATGAACGACCAACAATTACTCCGCTATAGCCGCCAGATCATGCTGCCGCAGGTTGATATTGCCGGACAGCAAAAACTGCTCGCCGCCAAAATCCTGATCGTTGGCGCGGGCGGCCTGGGCTCACCTGCCGCAATGTATTTAGCAGCAGCGGGTGTTGGACAGATCACAATCTATGATGACGATCAGGTGGATTTAACCAATTTGCAACGTCAGATTGCCCACAACACTCCTGATATAGGGTTAGATAAAGTCATTTCAACCCTTAACACCCTGAAAAAAATTAATCCGGAAGTAAACGTGTTGGCTCACAAGGCGCGTTTACAGGATGAACTGCTGGAAAAAGAGGTGTCTGCCGCTGATGTGGTGCTAGATTGCAGTGATAATTTCAAAACTCGCTTTGCGATCAATCACGCTTGCGTTTTGCACCAAACCCCTTTGGTTTCGGGTGCGGCGATTCGCTTTGAAGGACAAATCAGCGTTTTCACACCCGGTACGGATAATAGCCCTTGCTATAACTGCCTTTATCAAAGTGACGGGGAAGAATTACAGAACTGCGCACGTAACGGTGTCATAGCGCCAATAACCGGCATTATCGGCAGCATACAAGCCCTGGAAGCCATGAAGATCATCATGAACATCGGCGAAAATCTGACTGGCCGCTTGCTGATTCTGGATGGTCTCAGCATGGAATGGCAAACCTTGCGGTTGAAAAAAAATCCACTTTGTCCGACCTGTGGCTATTGATTGAACCGGCCAGTTGAGGCCTATTAACAGACGACTGATATGACCTAACCAAATTAATCATTTCAAAGAAAAATTTGGTGAATTGCATTGAAGATCGGGTTAGAGTAGCACTGGATCAATTGAGTTTGCTATTGATCCTCGGCACTTATCAAGTTGCACTAAATTGGAATAATTATTTTAAGTAGAGGAGTGATTATGTTGCGTATCAAATCAAACGAAATCAGATTATCGCTATGTGTTTGCGTAATATCCGTGTTAATGACACCGGCCCTAAGCCTGGCTGATACCACGATAATATTGGCAGAAGCTGAAACCGGATCGGTTGCTGCTAGACAGGCTGCTGACCAAAAAGCTGCACTGGCAAAAAAGGCCGCAGAAAGAGAAGCCAGAAAAGCGGCTGAGGCACAAAAACCTGCTGAGGCGCCAATACCACCAGTGGAAAACGCTGCACCCGCTGAAGAGCCAAAAGAAAAATAGCAGGTTCGCTGAGATAAATGGAAGTACTGATTCCATTGATTTTTGAGTAGTCAACTTACTCAAAACACCAGTAAAGCCCCTAAGCAATTGGTTTTAACCTTACCCGTTTGTGTTGGGTAAGGTTAAATCAACATTCTATCTTTAAGCAAAATCGCTTATTTTTTGCCAATCGCAGCTTTGGCTTTATCGATGAGTTTGCCAACCGTATTCAGTAAAGCAGATTCACTATCACCATGCGGTTCGATATCCCCGAACGGCTCACCGTTTTTCATCGTATACATATAAATGAAATAACCTAACGGCGCGAAAGCAAAACACGCGATGACCAACATAAAAAAACCAAGTTCAAGTACGCCACCCATAGTCCCCTCCAATTTGTTGTTTTTGTTTTTTAAAATAAGGCTTTAACCTTATGTCTGAATATAACCTCATAACGCATGAGGAACAAGTGTAAAATTTTTACCCAACCGAATTAAAGCTTTTCATTAAAGTCATCGAGCGTCAAATGAAACTCCAAAAAGTCGACTGGCACAGTCTAGCTTCCGATACCTTGCTGCACGACTTAAAAACCGATATTCAGCGTGGATTAAGCAAAAGCGAAGCCAATGCTCGCCTGAATAAATTCGGTTCGAATCAATTAACCCCACGCAAAGGCAAAAGCCCTTTCCGTTTGTTTTTATCTCAACTTCATCAACCCCTGGTTTATATCTTGTTGGTTTCGGCTGGGGTCACGGCATTTCTGGAAGAATGGGTGGATAGCAGCGTGATTTTTGGCGTGGTGTTGATCAACGCCATTATCGGCTTCATACAGGAAGCCAATGCTTTGCGAGCCATCAATGCGCTGGCGCAAGGACTGAATATCAGCAGCAGCGTATTACGCGATGGTCAACGTCGGCTGATTTCAGCCCAGGACTTAGTGCCAGGCGATATCGTATTTCTGCAATCCGGCGATAAAGTGCCTGCGGATATACGCTTGCTGAAAAGCCGTGAACTGCAGATTGACGAATCAGCGCTGACCGGTGAATCGGTACCAGTCGAAAAGCAAGTAGGCAGCTTAAACGCTGCAACGTTACTGGCCGATCGTAACAATATGGCATATTCATCGACGCTGGTGACTTACGGTAGCGGCCTTGGCGTCGTGGTCGAAACCGGTGATCGCACAGAGATCGGCTTGATCAATCGCATGATTGCCAGCGCCACGGATTTGGCAACCCCATTGACTGAAAAAATCAATCAGTTCAGCCAGCTATTACTTTGGGTCATCATCGTTTGTGCTGTGCTGACTTTTGGCGTGGGTGTCTGGCGAGGTCAATCCGTACTGGAAATGTTTATGGCCTCGGTGGCACTGGCTGTCGGCGCGATTCCGGAAGGCTTGCCAGCTGCGATCACCATTACTCTGGCGATCGGGGTTTCCCGCATGGCCAAGCGCAACGCCATCATCCGCAAATTACCTGCTGTAGAAACGCTGGGTAGCACCACCGTAATCTGTTCGGATAAAACCGGCACCCTGACACAAAATCAGATGACGGTGCAAGCCATCTATACGGGGGGTGAATATTTTGAAGTGACTGGTAGTGGTTACACTCCCGACGGCGATTTTAAACTCCAAAACAATATTATCCAGCCTGATGCTTATCCTGCTTTACTCGAATGTTTGAAAGCCGGTTTACTGTGCAATGACGCGCGCTTGATCGTGGAACACGAATATTGGCGGATTGAGGGCGACCCCACCGAAGGGGCATTATTGGTTGCTGCCCATAAAGCTGCTTTACATCACAGCAAAGTCAGTATCGCCCATCCTCGCCTCGATGCCATCCCGTTTGAATCACAATATCAGTTCATGGCGACACTCAACCATAATCTGGCGCTGGATGAGAGGCATATTTATCTTAAAGGTTCTCTGGAAAGCTTACTGCCACGCTGCATCAATGCTTTTGATCAACAAATGCAGCTCGTCGAACTGAATAAAGAACTGCTACACACCCAGGTTGTGGCCATGGCAGCCCAGGGTTTACGAGTTTTGGCGTTTGCGCGTTGTGAGCATATCGATGATGCCGTTCAACATGATGAAGTCACGGATGGCCTGACCTTTTTGGGCTTGCAAGCCATGATAGACCCGGCTAGACCGGAAGCTGCGGCATCGATTGCCGCCTGTTACCAAGCCGGAATCCAGGTCAAGATGATCACTGGCGATCATCCAGTTACCGCCCTGGCTATCGCCCGCCAATTAGGCATGCGGCAAACCGATCGGGTCATTAGTGGTGCCGATTTGCAAAATCTTTCCGAAGCCGAATTTTCCCAATTGGTTGAACAATGCGCGGTTTATGCTCGCATAGCTCCGGAGCAAAAACTGCAACTAGTCCAGGCGCTGTTGAATAATGGTCACGTCGTGGCGATGACTGGTGACGGTGTCAATGATGCTCCGGCATTGCGACAGGCCAATATCGGCGTGGCCATGGGATTGGGCGGGACCGAAGTTGCTAAAGAATCAGCCGCCATGATACTGACCGATGATAATTTCGCCACCATTGAAGCCGCTGTGGAAGAAGGCCGAGGAGTGTTTGATAATCTGGTTAAATTCATTGCCTGGACCCTACCCACCAATTTAGGTGAAGGACTGGTGATTACCGCGGCAGTGTTTGCGGGTGTGGCTTTGCCTATCACCCCGCTGCAAATTCTTTGGATCAATATGACCACTGCTGTGCTACTGGGATTGATGCTGGCTTTTGAACCCAAAGAGCCGGGTTTGATGATCCGACAGCCACGTAACCCCAAACAACCCATCTTGACCCGCCATTTGGTGTTTCGGATTATCCTGGTGGGCATATTGCTGTTAGCTGGCGCATTTGGCTTGTTTGAATGGGAGCTATCACACGGCGAATCACTGACCAAAGCCCGCACCGTTGCAGTAAATGTCTTTGTAATTTGCGAGCTATTTTATCTATTTAACTGCCGCTCATTAAGTTACTCCATGTTTCACGTAGGCGTTTTTTCCAATTTATGGGTGATTTTTGGCGTGATCAGCATGGTTGTCCTGCAGTTACTTTTTACATACTGGCCGCCCATGCAGGCTTTATTCGGCAGCGAAGCCATTGGAAAAGAAGAATGGCTGTTAATTTTGGCGGCTGGTTTTATGGTGTACAGCGCGGTTGGGCTGGAAAAATGGCTGTGGCGAGTTTTACAGAAACCTAAGCTGCCCCATGTTGTTCGTTAATCGGTAACAACGCCTTACTATGCCGGAGCATGTTTTATCGGTAATTGAATATGAAACGTAGTGCCCGCGTTTGGCGTGGATTCAAAAAACAATTGACCAAAATGCTTTTCCACCACGATGGTATGAGACAGACTCAATCCCTGCCCCGTCCCTTTGCCCACTTCCTTAGTGGTAAAAAACAGGTTAAACACTTTTTCTTGTATGGCAGGCGGGATACCCGAGCCATTATCTTGTATCAATATTTCCACCGAATGATCCAACTTGCGGGTGGTTATTCGAATCAACCCTCGGTTTTGGGTTTCTTCGATCGCATGCACCGCATTGATGATCAGATTCAGAAACACCTGGCTCAATTCATTGGCATAAGCCTCGATAAACCCAACATCGGGTGCAAAATCAGTTTCAATATTGGCCACATTTTTATATTGATGCCGACTAATCGTTAAGGTGTTCGTCAGTAACTCATGCAGGTTAACGGCTTGAACATCCTGCCCGGCCTCGACATGGGAAAAGGTTTTCATGGCTTTGACAATTTCCGTTACCCGATTAACGCCTTCCAGCGCCTGCTGTATGGCTTTAGGGCTATCCTCCATGATAAAAGCCAGATCAAATTGTTCTGAAAGATCGTTAATACGAAGTTTTAATGCTTCATCATCCAAATCTTCCAAGGCATGCAGATAACCACCAATATCTGCAAAATTATCAGCCAATGCGCAAAGGTTATCGCCTATGTACTGGATAGGCGTATTGATTTCGTGCGCAACACCCGCAGCCAACTGGCCAATCGCCTCCAATTTTTGCGCCTGCCCTAACTGGGCTTGCAATATCTTGGTTTCGCTAATGTCATCCAGGACCCCGGAAAAATACATGTCTCCATCGATTTCCATCGGTTTAACTTGCAACATTACCGGAAACAATTCACCGTTTTTACGTTGGGCTTCCACCTCTCGGCGCTTGCCGATAATCGTTGCTTGCAAAGTATCCCGATATTTTTGGATATAACTATCGTGCTTTAAAGCTATCGCTGACGGCATCAGACAACTAACATTTTGGCCGATAATTTCATCGGCTCTGTAACCAAAAATGCTTTCAGCTGCTTGATTGAAACTCTTCACAATCCCGGTTTTATCGATGGTGACAATCGCACTGGCCACGGTGTTTAAAACGGTATTGAGCTCAGTGGTTCGATAAGCCAAAGCGTTCATCTGGCGCTTCAGTTGTTTACTCAAATGAATCAATAACACACAAAAAAAGCCCAGTACCACAGGCACAGACAAAATCAGAATCAATTGGTCACGTTGTATGGTTTTAGCATTATCAGCTATCGACTGTTGCAGCTCAGCGTCAAGATGCATCAGAATTTCGTCCAGATTTCGCGCCAGTTCTTCACTATTGGCATCCAGCATCTTCATGTTGGCATGCCCGGACTCAAGGTCGTTATTCAGATAATTTACCGTCATCCGAACGCCAGCCTCATAAGTCAGAATCACTTTTTGCGTTAATAGCTCGCATTGCGGCTTTATATCCGGGTTGATGCCAGCCAGTTCGGCCAATTTTGTTTTGGCGGCATCAAAGTGATGCTTGGCATCTGCAAAGCCTGCTTGTCGATGCGTGAGACTAGCATCGGTTAAAAACTGCTGAATTTGAATGACATGAAAGCGGATATCCTTAAGCAAAATCAGCGCATTTTGGTGCCGTATATGTTCGGATTCGGCTTTTTCGATGTTATCGAAACGATCCAGTAGCAAAGCGATAAAGACTAT
>CAZJYS010000080.1:0-8406 GCA_964550075.1 uncultured Methylomonas sp. | reverse complement strand
GGATATTTATAGCTATGAACGAAGCCTGCTAACGGTTTGCGAAGTTGACAGAGTACGAGTTCAGCGAATGCATTTTCTGCGTAATCACTGCGACGTCGAAATAGTTGCTTTGCTTGCATGTTGTCAAAAATAACAACACCCAAAATGATTGCCAGCTAGACCAGCGCCACCTAAAAACATGTCCAAGCTTTGCACCAAGTCAATTACGCTATCTAATCGCTGAGATTGGCTAATCCACATTTCAACAGCTGATTGTAATTTTTACATTTTGTTTATTTTTCAGTTGAGAAAATTAACAATCTTTTTACGGCTTTACTCATACACTAGCTGTATTCATCCATTTGCTACAGCGCTTGACTGCTAGCGAATGATCCGATGGTAATAATGGAAAACCTTCATGATTGCAGAACGTCCTGACCCTGATCAACTGTTAGCCCGTGTCGAGCGGGATCAAGCGAAAGCCAAGCGTGGACGTCTGAAGATATTTTTTGGGGCGGCTGCTGGGGTCGGTAAAACCTTTGCGATGTTGCTGGCTGCGCGCGAGCGGCGAAATGAAAATCTCGATGTAATTATCGGGGTGGTGGAAACCCATGGTCGTAAGGAAACCGCTACATTGTTGGAGGGTTTGGAAATATTACCGCCACGCAAAATCAACTATAAAGGGACTGTTCTTTACGAATTTGACCTTGACGCGGCGTTGAAACGCCGTCCAGCCATCATTTTGGTGGATGAACTGGCGCACTCCAATGCGCCAGGCTGTCGACATCCGAAACGCTGGCAGGACATACACGAACTGCTGGATGCCGGTATCGATGTTTACACGGCTTTGAACGTACAACATCTGGAAAGTCTGAACGACGACATTGGGCAGATTTCCGGAATTCGGGTTTGGGAAACCGTGCCCGATACGGTTTTTGAACAAGCCGACGAAGTGGAGTTGGTGGATTTACCACCGGATGAACTATTGCTGCGCCTCAAAGAAGGCAAGGTTTATTTACCTCAACAAGCACAGGAAGCAGTCAAACATTTTTTCCGCAAAGGGAATCTGATAGCACTGCGGGAAATGTCGCTGCGGCAAACCGCCAATCGCGTCGATGCGCAGATGCTGGATTATCGCGAACACAACGCAATCCGCGAAGTCTGGCAAGTCAGTGATCGCATCCTGGTCTGTATTGGCCCCAATGATTTGGCCGAGCGCCTGGTACGAGCTGGCAAACGCCTGGCGGCCAGTCTACGCGCCGAATGGATAGTGGCTTACGTCGAGACCCCTGAATTACAACGGATGCCGGCTGTAAAGCGCGACGGTGTCTTGCGCATTTTACGTTTGGCCGAACAACTGGGTGCAGAAACGGTCACGCTCAGCGCACCTGATATGAGCGAAGCGCTGATTCGCTTCTCGCGTGAACGTAATATCAACAAAATCGTGATAGGCAAACCCAGTCGGCGCGGCTGGCGACGTTGGTTGTTGGGATCGGTCGTGGATGTCTTGATCAGCCACGCGCATAACATCAACATTTATCTGCTCGGCAGCCCACATACTCGGGAGCGGACGGATCTGCAATCCGAGTTGTCTTTGTTCAAAAAAAGCCCTTTGCCGGGGCTTAAACAGCGCATCCCCCCCAAAACCCAAAAACGTTATGGCGGCTATTTATGGGCCAGTGTCATCACTTTGTTGAGCACGGCCCTGGGTCGTTTGATGTTTGGTCATCTTGAATTAGCTAATGTAGTGATGGTTTACCTGCTGGGGGTGGTTTTTGTAGCGACCCGGTTTGGTCGTGGTCCGTCGATATTGGCGGCGGTGGCTGGCGTGGGCTGTTTCGACTTTCTGTTTGTAGAACCTTATTTCAGCTTTTCGGTGTCTAGCAGTCAGTATTTGCTAACCCTGCTGGCGATGCTGATAGTCGGGATTGTGATCAGTAATTTGATGGTGAATGTACGTTCCCAAGCTAAGGTAGCGTCGCACCGGGAACGTCGCGCGGCAGCCTTATACTCGATGAGTAAAGAATTGAGCAGTGCGCAATCCGAGGCAGAAGCGGTGCTGACTGCGGTTAAACATTTGTATTCGGAATTCAGCAGCCCCAACGTAATCCTGTTTCCTGACGACCATGGCCGGGTGAAATATCCGCTCTCGGCGGGTATTCTGCAATCCTTGCGTGGAGCCGATTTGAGTGTTGCGCAATGGGTATTCGACCATAACGAGATCGCCGGACAAGGCACCAATACGCTGCCGGGAACCGAGGCCATTTATTTTCCCATTCATAACGACGATAAGGTATTGGGGGTTTTGGCGTTGTTACCGGTTAACTTGCGTCGGGTGTTTTTACCCGAACAACAAAAATTGCTGGATACTTTTTTACGCCAAATTGGCCAAGCGGTGACCAGGATCCGTTTTTCAGAACAAGCCCGCACCACGCAAATGCAAATGGAAGCCGAGCGCTTGCGCAATTCTTTGCTCAGCGCTATTTCCCATGATTTACGCACCCCGTTAGCCACCATCATTGGTTCAGCCAGTGCCATCGTGCAGGACAAGGGGGAGTTAAAACCCCAGGACAGATTGGCTTTAGGCCAAGGCATTGTCGACGAAGCCGAGCGCATGTCCAATCTGGTCAACAATATACTGGATATGGCCAGGCTGGAAGCGGGCGTGCTGGAACTGAACAAGCAGTGGTATCCGCTGGAAGAAATCATCGGTACCGTACTGACCGTGTTGCATAAACAACTGGCGGACAGAACGGTTAAAGTCAAATTGCCGGAAGGGATACCGATGATACTGGTCGATGCCGTCATGATCGAGCAGGTGTTGATCAATCTTCTGGAAAACGCGTCGCGTTATACCCCGCCCGGCAGTGAGCTGGAAATTGTGGCGGATATCCGTGAATCCGAAGTAGAAATCGCTGTGGCAGATCATGGTCCGGGCATCCCCAAGGGCCTGGAGGAACGCCTGTTCGAAAAGTTTTATCAAACTCGCCATGAAACCGCACAAAGCGGCGTTGGGTTGGGTTTGGCGATTTGTCGCGCCATTGTCGAAGTGCATGGTGGTAGCATATTCGCTCGCAACCGTGCCGAAGGTGGGGCGGTATTTGTTATTACCTTGCCGCTTGATCAAACACCACCCAGCGTGGAACCGGAAGAATAGCGCCAATCCTGAGGATGACTTGAAATGGCTAAATCTGATCCAGTGATCATCGTGATAGAAGACGATCCCTCCATCCGCCGCTTTTTGCGCACCAGTCTTAGTACTCATGCCTTTAATGTATTCGAAGCAGACACAGCCAAACAAGGCATCATCGAGGTTGGCATTCGCAAGCCCGATTTACTGATACTCGATTTGGGCTTACCGGATATGGATGGGGTTGACGTGATTAAAGCCATCCGTGCCTGGTCGACGGTACCCATCATCATTTTGTCCGCTCGCAGCAGCGAACAGCAAAAAATTGATGCATTGGATGTCGGCGCGGACGATTACCTGACCAAACCCTTTGGCTTCGGCGAATTGCTGGCCCGCATACGTGTGGCGCTCAGACATGCTATGCGACCGCAAGAGCAAATGCAGAACGATGTGTTTATCACCGGCAATCTTAAAGTTGACCTACTCAATCGTGTGGTCAGTCTTGATGAAGATGAAATTCATCTGACCCCGATTCAATATCGGCTATTGATGGTCTTGGTGAAAAATGCTGGCAAAGTCCTCACCCATCAGCAAATTCTCAATGAAGTTTGGGGACCGTCTTATAAAGAAAACGCCCATTATCTGCGTATTTATATGAGCCAACTACGTCAAAAATTAGAGGCTGACCCCACCCAACCCAAATTATTGGTGACCGAATCAGGTGTGGGATATCGATTGAAAATCTGGTAACGAATCAAGACAAATTGTGACTCTTCAGCGCAACAGATGATCCAGCATATCGTTGACAACTTGTGTCCTATCCTGATTGAGAGAGCTGGGGATTAACGGCCTAATACTATTTATCAACTACTGCGAGGAATTTGTAACACTTGACCTATTTTGACATTGCCGTCATTCATACCATTAACCATACGAATCTCGCGCATAGAAACCCCGTATTGCTGTGCAATATCCGACAGGGTTTCACCATTGCTGATGACATGTTTGGTATCACGGGAGTTGGAAACTGCAGGTTTTTCCAGCTTGGCCACCACCACTTTGTTTTCAACCGGTTCAACCGATTTTTCCACAGCAGCCACTTTGGTGGCTGAGCGACCGGATTTTTGCAATTGTGCAAATAAGGTATTCGCCGGGGCGTATTGTTTAAAGTGCGCCAAAATACCGCCAAACACCGCTGTAGCCATTTGATCCTGATAAGCCCGGGTATTCAAACGCCGCTCTTCTTCCGGATTGGAAATAAAAGCCGCTTCAACCAATATGGAAGGAATGGGCGATTTTAAGACCACAAAACCGGCCTTTTGTACATTAGGCGTATGCAGATGGCCAACCGATTTGACGCTTTTTAAGACTTTGTTGCCGATATGTTGACTGGCTTCTTTGGAGGCATTGCGGGATAAATCCTGCAAAATGGAATTCAAGGCTTCGTTGTGCACGTCGGCCTCAGCGCCACTTGCATCCGAGGCGTTTTCACTTTTTGCTAAAAACTGCGCCATCTGACTGGATGCACCCTTGTTGGCTAGCGTATAAACCGAAGCGCCATGGGCACTGGTATCATCAAAGGCATCGGCGTGTATGGAGACAAACAAGTCAGCCTGAGCTGCCTGCGCGATTCTGACCCGTTCGCGCAGCTTAACGAAATAATCCCCGTTGCGTATCATGACGGCTTTCATCCCAGCTTGTCTGTTGACCGCACTTTCCAGGCGTTTGGCAATAGCCAGCACCACGTCTTTTTCCTCAGTGCCGTTACTTCCTTGCGCCCCTACATCCTTACCACCGTGTCCGGCATCGATGGCGATGATAATGTTTCGGCCTTTGGCCTGGACGTGTTTGTTAGCCGGCTTGGGTTCAGGCTTCGCTTCGGGTTTAGCTTGGGGCTTGGCAAACTTGGGTGCGATGGTGGCAACCAGTTGTTCGGTTTTATTTTTTTTGGCGACGGGCGCTGGGGTGGCCTCAATCGCTTGGGCAGCAGTGAGTTCGATTTGCAGTTGATTGCCAGTAGTGAGGGCTTTGGCCTCAACCGGCGCGCTCAACTCCACCACCACTCTTAAATCTTTGTCGTTGCGCATCGCAGAACGCACGCCCACGGCTAAAGCATGATTTTCAGGGGGTTGTTGGATAGCTTGTGCGGCAATAGTGTCTTTAAAGTCAATCACCAGCCGATTGGGATTTTTGAGTACCGAAAACCGATAATGCGGTATGGCGTTTAAATCAAATACCAGCCGCCCATTAGCTTGGCCGGAATAGCTCAGGCCTTCTATTTGCGCAGATGCCGCACAGGCTAGCGTCGCTTGCACTGATAAACCCACCATCCAGAAAAACTTCGTAACCTTACGCATAGCCATTCAACCAACAAAAGTAATAACGTTTGGAGATTATAGCAACAGGTCTTTGTTTTTCCAGCTAATTACCAGAGTATTTTTTAAGGCTTCCGCTAGTACATTGATTTCTATCGTTCTTCCATCTGCCTGATGTTCAAGTCGGACTTCCACATCGGCAGATGGCAAATACCCACCCCCCATTTGCGGCCATTCGATGCAACACAAAGCATCTTGATTTAAATAATCGTCCATACCCAACCATTCCAGTTCTTCAGGGTCTTTCAATCGATATAAATCAAAATGAAATACCGCCCTGTCATTCGGTCGATATTCTTCCACCAGTGTATAAGTCGGGCTTTTAACTGTCCCAAGATGTCCAGCCGCTCTCAATAAACCACGCACCAGCGTGGTCTTGCCTGCACCTAAATCGCCATACAAAAACACCACACATTGACTGGGGAGTGCATGCCACAAAGCTGCGCCAAAAGCTTCAGTTTCGTCACTATTATTTAGTTCGATGATCATTAATTTAAAAGTTCTCTGATTTTTGGATATAAATCGCTGGCCAGCAAACCTCGTTCGCCATACTTTTCTGCGAGTTGATCGGCAGCTTCACCGTGCACATACACCGCCAGCTTGGCTGCTTCTAGAGTTGATAAACCCTGTGCCAACAAAGCCCCAGTGACACCCGCCAGCACATCGCCCATCCCTCCGCTGGCCATGCCAGGATTACCTGTGGTGGATACATGAATTTGATTAGCATCGGCAACTAAGCTGCCCGAACCTTTTAAAACGCAAACGCCACCATATTGAGCCTGAAGCTTTCTGACTGCAGAGTACCGGTCTTCAGCAATGCTCTGATTGCTACAGCCAAGCAAACGGGCTGCTTCACCTGGATGTGGCGTCAAGATCCAGTGATCACTAAACACTGGCTTATTGGTCAGCAAATTCAGGGCATCGGCATCCACGACACAGGGCTTGTCGATTGGCAACACGGCGTCCAGCATCGCTTGCGCCCATTCATCCTGCCCCAAACCCGGCCCGATGACCACAACGCTGACTTTAGCCAATAACGCCTGAATATCCGCCACATTTTCAGCGGCATGACACATCAGCTCCGGTCTGCCGATATTGATCAATGAAACATGCGCGGCGCGGGTAGCGATACTGACCAATCCTGCACCAGTGCGCAGAGCCGCTTCGCCCGCCAAACGAATGGCTCCGGCGTAGCCGTGATTACCACCAATCAACAACACATGGCCAAACAAGCCTTTATGTGCATGGCGAGGCCGGGGCAACAACGGATTTTTTTTGAGTAACTTGGCCACAGGCAGCAAATTCGCTAACACAAAATCCGGCACGTTGAGGGTATCACAAACAATTTGCCCGCAATATTCAGCGGCTTCACCGGTATACAATCCAGATTTTAATCCGATAAAAGTCACGGTGAGTTGGGCTTTAACAGCACACCCCATCACGCAGCCGGTATCTGCATGTAAACCCGATGGCACATCAATCGATACCACTGGGCAGGCCGATTGATTGATCAAGTCTATCGCCACCGCATATTCAGCACTGACTTGACGATTTAGACCAGTGCCTAATAAAGCATCAATAATGATGCCGCCGATTTGGGTATTGCTGTTAAAAGATAAAACTTCACCGCCATCCTGAATAAATTCCCGATAGGCGCTCAATGCATCTCCCCGCAAATCGGCCACATCAATCAAGGTATAAACTTTGATATCAAAGCCGGCCTGCAATCCAAGCGCAGCAATCACATAACCATCTCCGGCATTATTGCCCGCGCCACAAAAAAAAGTTAACTGGCAGCAATCCGGCCATCGTTGCCGTAAATGATTAAACCCAGCCAAACCGGCAAGATGCATCAGCTGTAAACCCGGTATTTGCAATTCTTGAATGGCAAATTGCTCGGCCTGACGAATTTGCGCGACGCTATAAAGGGCTTCTGAGAATGGCTGCATATATTGTTGTGTAAAATGGTTGGGTCTTAGCATTATATGGCAGCCACCGCATGCGCCCAACCGAACCCGCCGATTTTCAGCAACTGAGCCAGCAAATCAAAGCCTGGGGAATGGCATTGGGATTTCAGCAAATCGGCATCAGCGACACGGTTTTGGATGACGCCGAACAACATTTGCAAAACTGGTTGGCGCAAAACCGACATGGAGACATGCAGTATATGGCCGCCCATGGCCTCAAACGCAGCCGCCCTGCCCTGTTAAATCCCGGGACTGTAAGCATTATCAGCGCCCGCATGGACTATCTGCCGGAAAATCCAACTCATAGCAAAGCCCTGCTTGAATCAACTACTCAAGCCTTTGTATCCCGCTATGCCTTGGGCCGTGATTACCACAAGCTGATGCGTAATCGTTTACAAAAGCTGGCAGACAAAATCACTGAAACTATCGGCCCATTCGGCTATCGAGCCTTCGTCGACAGCGCGCCCGTGTTAGAGAAAGCCATCGCCGAAAAAGCCGGTTTGGGCTGGATAGGCAAACACAGCAATGTGATTAATCGCAAAGCCGGTTCCTGGTTTTTTCTGGGCGAGATATATACCGACTTGCCCTTGCCTGCCGACTCAGCCGCCAGCAACCATTGCGGCCAATGTCAGGCTTGTCTGACCATTTGCCCAACCCAGGCCATCGTGGCACCCTATCAAGTTGATGCCAGACGTTGTGTTTCCTATTTGACCATCGAACTGCATGGCAGCATTCCTGTCGAGTTCAGACCCTTAATCGGTAATCGCATTTACGGCTGCGACGATTGTCAGTTGATCTGCCCCTGGAACCGTTTTGCCAAACTCAGTGCCGAAGCCGATTTCCGTTCTCGCCATCGCTTGGACAACAGCACTTTATTAGAATTATTTAATTGGTCAGAAAGCGAGTTTTTAAAAAAAACCGAAGGCTCGGCGATACGGCGCATTGGTCATCAACG
>CAZJYS010000079.1:0-8460 GCA_964550075.1 uncultured Methylomonas sp. | reverse complement strand
CCTTTGAATTCCCACAGCCTTTTGTAGACCGCACCACCCAGCGCCAGAGTTTCAGCGTTGTCATTACCGGGCTGGCGCAAATTCAGCGGCTCGGCTTCCAGAATCTCCAGTGCCTGCTGTAAGCGGGTTTCCGGATAGAGTTCTTCGTCCTTGTAGGTGCATAAGGCCAATTGCTGATGTATCCAGGTCGCCTGTTTCAGATCGGTAAAGCGATCGACTACAGCCAACAACTGCTTTCGAGCATCGCTGAATTTAAGCGCACACTTGTCGGCTTTAACCTGTTGTTGTAATGCCGCAAAGCTATCTTTGGAGTTGGATTGATTGTCAGTTGCCATGTGGCCTCCTGTTGTTATTGTTATTAAGTCCTGGAAACCCCAAGATCGTCGCAGTTTTTGACTAATTTTCCATTTTGAATATTTCTCGCGTATCCAGCCAAACCACTCGTCCGTGCTGCTTTTTAACCTCCTCCACCATATGCGCCGTACCGCCAGGGCCATCGCCACCACCGCCATCCCATAAACAAATCAGGGTGAGTTTTTCCGCACCGTAAGCCAAAGCCGTGTCTAACAGCCAGAGATTGCAGCGTTCGTAGGGATTCATGTTGGGTGGCAGATCGCCCAGTTCGGCAGGGGCTGCCAACGGTGGCTGTTGGATAGAGGCGGTGATGGTCTGGTAGCGATTCAACCAATCGGCAGCGGCAGGGGTCACGGAATTTTCAATGAATTCCCCTTCATCAAAAGGTTGCAGCAGCTGCAGATTGACACCACGTTGCAAACAGGCTTCGGCAAATAGAATGTCGCCACCGTTGGCGCCCTGGGTGAGCGCCAAATCCAAGGGGCCGGTTTGTAATTCAGCCAGCGTCTGCAGGATGCGCTCGACCACCAACTGCACTTTGTCGACGGGAAATCGGGGTGGATTTCTATTTGGAGCGTCTATCATGTGCCCGCTGAACAGCAACACTTGCCGGGGTTGCCAGTCTTTATGACTATTGGCTGGTTGATAGCGAGCCGGGGGAAAACTCATGGACATTTCCTTGGGTTGGACGGGCGCTGATCAGCACTTAAGTACGTTGCTTACAACCCCTGATTGTGATCTAAAATTTGCAAGGTATTTAACATTTTTACCCGAACTTAACAAGCAGCCCAAGCTATCCAGAAGATTCAGATTTCAATGACTCTTGATGCCAATAAGGATGCGCCATAAAATGCCGTAAAGAAATATTCATCATCAGCCTCCATAAACCCAATTTTATTGGCTTCTAGTATCGTTACATTGAATATCCGAGATGATTGCAGCATTTAACGAGTAGTCATTGTGAAAAAATTCTTGAACAAGAAGGACTGACTCCATGTGTAGGCGATATGACTAACGAATCCAGTTGCAGCAAAGACTTACACGTAGCGCATGATTTGACTTGGCGTTATGCGATTGCTTTGCTGTTGGTGGCCACGTTATCAACCGCTGCCTGGCTGAGCTTACATCTGGTCATTTCTGAACAAAAAAGCACGGCTGCGGTAGTTAACGTCAGTGGGCGTCAACGCATGCTAAGCCAACGGACTGCCCTCTTTTCCAACTTACTGGTGCACGCCACCGATACCGAACGCGGGGTGATTCGCCAAAAACTGAATGATGCGATTCAATTGATGCAGCGTTCACATCATGGCTTGGTGAATGGCGATGTTGAAATGGGGTTGCCAGCGGAGATGTCCCCGACGGTCAGGTCTATGTACTTTGAAGGTGATAATGGACTGAATGCTCAAGTCGAAACCTATATCAAAGCCGTTTATGAATTACTCTCGCTGGATAATTCAGCCTTAAATGCCGCCACCCCTCAATTGCATTACATTACACAAACCGCTCCCAACCAGTTGGTTGTCAATCTGGATCGAATGGTTAAACAATACCAACTGGAAGGCGAGGCGTCGGTCAGTCGTTTACAAACGGCAGAAACGGTGTTTTGGGCTATTACCTTGTTGCTACTGGCTTTGGAAGCATTGTTAATCTTCCATCCTTTTGTCAAGCACGTAAAATTGGTGATCCATAAATTACAACAGGCAACCGAAGAGCTACAAGATCATGAAGAGCAATTGGAAGAAATCGTCAAGCAACGCACAGCAGATTTACAAAACAAAAGCACCGAATTGCAAGAAAGCGAAGAAAAATTCCGCTTGATCAGCACGAATGCTCACGATGGCATCATTATTATCAGCAATACAGAACAAGTCATATATTGGAATCCAGCGGCTGAAAAAATCTTCGGTTACACAGCCGAAGAGGTTCTAGGCAAAAACTTACATGATTTAATCATTCCTATGCGTTATCAAGATCTCGCTCACATTGGTTTTAGTAGTTTTCGACACTCTGGGGCTGGCAATGTGATTGGCAAGACTTTAGAAATTCAAGCTATGCATAAAAATGGCCAGGAATTTTTTGTCGAACTGTCGATTTCTGCCTTCACCTTTAAAAACACCTGGCACGCGCTGGGTATTGTTCGCGACATTACCGAGCGTAAACGTCTGGAAGAAGAAATTCATCAGCTAGCCTTTTACGACCCACTCACCAATCTGCCTAACCGCCGCCTGATTAATGACCGCTTACAACAGGTTCTATTGAACAGTAACCGGACTCGCCATTACGCGGCCTTCATGATGCTTGATTTGGATAACTTCAAACCCTTGAATGATGCGCAAGGTCACGCAGTAGGCGACATGTTGTTGATAGAGGTTGCCAATCGGCTCAAAGCCAGTGTTCGCGAAGCGGACAGCGTCGGACGGCTGGGTGGCGATGAATTTGTGGTGCTATTGAATGAACTGGGCATAGATGAGCCGATATCCATCGCTCAAGCCAATGCCATCGCAGAAAAAGTTCGTATCCAACTATCCGCCCCATACCGATTAAGCGTGATGCAAGATGATATCGAAACCATAGTCGAACATAACTGTTCCGTCAGTATTGGCACGGTAGTCTTCATCAATCACGGATTCAAACCGGAAAATATTTGCAAAGCAGCCGATGTAGCCATGTACGAAGCCAAAGCACTAGGACGAAATCGCATCCAGTTTTATGATGCAAAAAAAATAATCAATTTTTGATTCCGAGCAAGCCTAACAAAACCTGTAATAATCGCCCAATATTTGGCAAACAGCAGCTAATCATTCACTCATGACCAGTCCAGTTAACCTAACGTCTACTTCAGAAGTTGAAGTCTTAGAAAATCAGGCTATTTCACTCTGTAAGTCCCAAAAATACAAAGAAGCCATCACCGTTTACAAACAGTTATTGCAACTTTCGAATAATGCCTTGTGGCAACAATCGTTGGCTGAATGCTATTTGCGTCGAGCAGAAAATTTTGCTCTCAAAGGCATGTACAAAGAGGCTTTGGTACTATGGGAAAACTACCGACAATTTGCTGAACCTCCCTACCAGCGACTAGATCGATTTATAGTCTGGCAGATCCAGGCCAAGCAAACCGCCAATATTCAATCATCCCTAAAAGCCCTGACTGCAGAACAACTGGATAATGATTATCCCGAGCTGGCTATGATTTTAGGCGCGCTGATTTTGACTGGTCACACTGAGTTTCAACAGGCGTTGCCGCAGGACTCTATTTTTATTGACCATCTGAGTCGGGTTTTGTGCGCTTTGCAAGCTTTCAGAAACCATGACCATGAAGGCGTCAACCAGCAATTGAAACAGCTACCGTATCGCTCCGCTTTCAGGGATTTCAGAACCTTGCTGAAAGCCATCCTGACCATGCCTGGCTCTATTGACGACGCCAACTTGATGCTTGGGAAGATTCCAACCCGTTCACCTTACTCGCTAGCTGCCCAATGGCTCCGAGCAAGTAACCAAACCGGCGCGGCATTGGTTAGCCAATGTTCAAACTTCAGCCACGCTCAACGCAAACTACTAACCGACTGCATCGGTCTGGATAAGTTACAAATTGAACTCATTGAAACGTTGAGCAAACAAAAACAACCCTGGCCGGACAAACTGAAATTTAATCTGGCTTTAAATAACCAGTCGCTATTCAGTTCAACGCTGGTGCAGTCCTTCTGTTTCGCCTTGCTAAGCAGCTACCCAGCCGGGCAACGTGATTTTGACAAAGCATTTGGCGCTATTGATGAGTTCGAGCAAAACCGTTTAAAAGCTTTAGGCTATGAAAGTGCAGATAATCACTACGACGCCGACTTTCACTGGCGGCAATGCATCAAGGCCTTATCGAAACAAGACAATGACAACAGCTTAAAAATAGCTCTGATTTATCGACACATGGCGCAAGGCCAACCGGATCAAGCGCTAAAGATACAGCATCTATGCAACAGCCTGGAATACGATCCCAGCGATAGAACCAGCTATTTACAAATTCTTGCTCACTACCAAAAATCCGGAAATACCAACGCTTACAAAGACTGGCTGAACAAGGCACTGTCAGAGTTTCCAGAAGATATTGACATATTGATGCAGGCAACCCAGGCCGCTACGGCTAACCGAACCTATAAAAAAGCCATTCAGTACGCTGAAAGAATCCTGAAAATCGATCCAGTGAACAGCTATGCCAAACAGTTGGTATTTACCAGTCACTTGAATCATGCCCGTCGCTTGTTGAAAACTCAGAAACTGCATCTGGTTGCAGCTGAAATCCAACGGGCGGAAAATCTGAAACTTGGTAAAACCTATGCGCTGCAAACTGATTTATTGCGCGGCCTGCTAGGCTTTGCCAATAACGACAAATCGCAAGTGCTGCAATCAGTCGTCCCCGCATTAAACAAACTCAATCCCGATCCGGCCACTGCACACTTCCAGGCCACCATGGAAGCCTTGTTAACGGATTTGCCTGTAACACCAATTTTGCGCGAATTACCCAAGGCCAATGAAGATCTGGTTTCGGCACCCGCTTTGACCCGTTTGATAGCCTTGATAGAACAATACGCTCAGGACGAGGACAATCTGGTCTTATTGCACAAAGCGCTGGATAAAATTAAGGCTCCGTTGAAGAAATCTTTGCTGCAAAAAAATTACCCGGAAAAACTCCAGCTGAGTTTTTGCCAAGCCCTCTACAGCATCCAACACTTTGAACTGATGCGACCTTGCGCCAAGTCAGGACAAAGTCAATGGCAAAAACCCTTGTGGTTTTTTTATAAGGTTTACGCCGAAACCAACGGCGATGCAACAAGCTGTAGCTTTGTACAACGGGCCGGTTTGCAAATCAATCTTGACGATGCCTACCGAGACAAAGACTTTCGCGCTCAGAACTTGATCGGTGAGTACCTGGATGCTTATCACGCCCCGCTATTTCCCAATGAGTTTGAATATTCAGAGCAGGAAACAGCCGAGAATTTTGTCGATCCCATCTATGCACTATTTGGACATTTACCCGATAAGCTGTTTGAGAAAATCGATCTGAAAGCGGATATGATTGCCAGAAAAACTCCGCCGGATCGGCTGCTGCAAGAAGTCCTGAAAATATCCGGCGCACCAGCCAATCTATTGACAGCCATGCAAAAAGACCCCGATTTATTTAGCGCCCTCTTGTTGCTAAAAGCGGCGAATGATTTGAAGCTGGATATAGAGGTCACTGCCCAGGCTATCCTGGGGCATTTTGGCCTTAACCAGCAAACCGCTTGATAATATTTTCATTCATAAACAGACATTTACCATGCAAACACCTTATGAATTACTGGATGTCGCCATCAATGCCGACGATGACGCCATCAAGCTAGCTTATCTGCAAAAAGTCAAAGATTCCCCGCCGGATCGCGACCCGGAACAATTCCAGGCCATACGCAAAGCGTATGAAGCCATCAAGGATCATAAAAGCCGTTTAGGCCACACCTTGTTCAGCCAACCCGAAGCCAACTTTGAACTGTTACTGAATCATGCGCTGCACACAACCCATAGCGTGACACTGAATGCCGAGCAGTTTGAACGACTACTAAAAATCAGCATTGATGATGAAACCCTTTTGCATGCCCTGCCCTACTCCGGTCAACCATGAGTACAACTGAACAACAGCAAGCTCTACTCGATGAATTCAAGAATTATCTTGAGCAAAATCAGCAGGCTACGATTATTCCGGAACCCGTTGACTTAGCCACCCTGCTGACTGAAATAGCCAGTTTGAAAACCGAAGTCAAAGCCGAATCCAGACAATTCAAAAATACGTTGGATACGCTTACCGAAGTCGTATCTACGCTAAAGGACGACAATCAATCATTAGCGACCGAGTTAGCCAGACATCAGGAGTATCTGGCCCAGCAAAACACCCAAATCACCCGCGAACTGCTGCTGGAATTCATTGATATTTATGACCGGTTATATAACGGGCTTGAGGTGCTGGAGCGTTATAGACCAGTGGATGCGTTGTTCAAACATTCCAGAGCCGAAGATGTGCGGTTTATCGAATCGTTCAAAGCCGGACAACAAATGACTGCCAGCCGTTTTGAACAATTATTGCAACGCTACCAAGTGCGCAGAATCGATTGTACCGGCAAACCCTTTGACCCCTTGACGATGATAGCCGTAGAAACCGAGCAGAATCCTGGAATTGGTCACGGCATCGTGGTGCAGGAATTACATAGCGGCTTTCTGTTTCGTGAACAGATCCTGCGTCTGGCCGAAGTGAAAGTCAACAAAATCCCAACCAGGTAAACATATTATGAATGAAACAATTATTGGCATTGACTTAGGCACCACCAACTCGGAGGTGGCGATTGTCGAAAAAGGCAAGGTTCGTATCATTGCCGATGGCGAAAAAAAAATCCTGCCATCTGTGGTCGGCATTGACGACAACGGTTTAGTGATGGTGGGTGAAACCGCCCGCAATCAATATTTGATATATCCGGAGCGCACCGTCAAATCCATCAAACGCCTGATGGGCCAGGACATGCATATTCCGCTGGCTGAGCAATCTTATAGGCCTCAGGAAATTTCAGCCATCATCCTGAAACGCTTAAAAGCCATTGCAGAACAAGACTTGGGGCACCCAGTCACAAAAGCCGTGATTACCGTACCGGCCTATTTTTCCGATGCCCAACGTCAGGCCACATACGAAGCCGGCGAAATTGCCGGATTGGAAGTGGTGCGCATGATCAACGAACCGACCGCCGCCGCCCTAGCCTATGGCGCCAATCGAACCGAAGCCAAACACATGCTGGTTTATGACCTGGGCGGTGGCACTTTCGATGTTTCGGTGGTGAATATTCAGGCCGGGGTGGTCGAAGTGTTATCCAGTCACGGTGACAATCATTTAGGGGGGGACGATTTTGACCAGCAAATCGTCGAATACCTGCTCGATCATTTACAAGCCACTCAGCAAGTCGATGCTCGCAGCAATAGTAAGGCGCTAGCGCGTATCACCCGGGCTGCCGAACAAGCCAAATTGGCTTTATCCGACCAGCCTTATGTGCGCATTGAAGAAGAGTATTTACTGGAACATGCAGGTACCGCTATTCACCTATCTGTTGAGCTGTCGCGGATGGAATATGAGGAGATGATAGAGGATTACATCAACGCCACACTGGATGCAGTGCATATCGCCTTAAAGGGGGCCAAACTGACGGCATCGGACATTGATGAAATCATCCTGGTAGGTGGTTCCACACGCACGCCCTGCATCCGCGAACGGCTTCTGAATGAGTTCGGTTTCGAGCCGCATGGCGAAGTCGATCCCGATTTATGCGTGGCCTTGGGCGCGGCGATTCAGGCGGCGATGATAGGCGGACAGCAAGTCGACACCGTGCTGGTCGACGTCACCCCTTATACCTACGGCACCAGCGCCATTGGTGAACTGGAGGGCGAGTATTATCCTTTTGTGTTTGTACCAGTGATCCACAAAAATAGTCCTATTCCCATACGCAAGACCGAAGCTTTTATGACCACGAATGACGGACAAGAAGCGGTCGAAGTCACCATTTATCAGGGCGAAGATCCGGATGCCTTGAATAACATCAAAATCGGCGAGTTCAGAATCGAGGGGTTGCAAGATGTCGCGGCCGGCAACATCATTACGCTGACCTTAAACCTGGATCTCAATGGCATTTTGCAAGTATCGGCACAAGAAAAAGCCACAGGTCTGGAGAAATCCATCACCATTAAAAACGCACTGTCACGTTTTGAGAGCAGTGCGTTAACCACAGCCCAACAACGCATCACTTCGTTATTCGGGCACCTGGAATCTGATCCCGATGCGCATCAAAACAACCAATCGAACGCCGAATCGTCGCCCCCGGAAATAGTGGCTGCACGGGATTTAATCGCCAAAGCGGAAAGCCTGTTCGGACAAATTTCGGATACTGACAAGGAAGACATAATAGATTTGATCGAAACCATCACCCACTGTATCGAGCATCGTGACATCCAGGGTCTGGAAGAACCGGTCGAACAACTGACCGACATAATTTATTATCTGGAATCCTGATGGAACGCTGTCCATGCTGCAAGGCCAGACTGCCCGAAACC
>CAZJYS010000078.1:5073-8473 GCA_964550075.1 uncultured Methylomonas sp. | reverse complement strand
GTGAATTTAAAGTGTTTATTGAAAACAATGGCTTGGTTATTCTGGCATGGATTCTGTTTGTAGGTTCGGTTTGATCGGCTGTTTTGCTTAGATTCAAAGGCCTTGGCTGGATGGGTTTCTAATTCTTTTTTAATCCATTGCAGCAGGATAAGGTCCTCTAAATATTGGTTTTTTAAGCTATAATCTGCCACCCTTTATTTTGATACTTAACTTTTTAAAACAGCTGCAGTAACCAAGTTTCAGCTAGTTTTTCCTGTCCTGATACATGCCATCAAACTCCATCGTTTTTGAAGCTCGGCAATTGTCCTGTGTGAGGGATGATCGTGTGTTATTTGCCAACCTGGATTTTACCGTGCGTAGTGGACAGGTTTTGTTGATTGAAGGCCCTAACGGTAGCGGTAAGACTTCCTTATTACGCATTCTGACTGGCTTGCGTAGGCCTGATGAAGGCGAGCTTTATTGGTGCGGTACGACGCTTGAAAATCTGGATTCGGCTTATTATCAGGATATTGCTTACGTCAGTCATGGCAATGGTTTGAAGGATGACTTAAGCGTCGAAGAGAATCTGCGCTTTGCCCGTGCCTTGGGCGAATCCACATTGAGTATCGATGCTGCCTTGGGAAAAGTAGGTTTGTCAGGTTATCAAGATACGCCGATTCGTTTTCTATCCGCCGGGCAACGGCGGCGGCTGGCGCTGGCGCGCTTACTGTGCATGAGAAAAAAACTATGGATATTGGATGAGCCGTTTACTTCGTTGGATAAAAAAAGCATTGCCACCTTCGAGCAATTCATCGCAGAGCACGTGGCCGAAGACGGCATCGTGGTGATGACCTCGCATCATGACACCGGCCTGCCCGGCGAAATCGTCCAGAAAATAGAACTATAACCATGAATGATGCTTCCACTTTTAGCGCATTTGTTGCGATAGTGCGGCGCGATTTGCTGCTGGCTTATCGACATCGCGCTGAATTAATCAATCCATTGGCTTTTTTTGTTTTGGTGGTGACTTTATTTCCGTTGGGAGTCGGCGCAGAAGTTGAATTGCTGAAGCGCATTGCGCCGGGGGTGATTTGGGTGGCGGCTTTATTGGCGTCCTTGTTGACCATGGATTCACTGTTTCGCTCCGATTTTGAAGACGGCAGCCTGGAAATGCTGGTGATGTCCCCGCATCCTTTATCGATATTGGTGTTGGGAAAAGTGGTTGCGCACTGGTTGTTATCCGGCGCACCTTTGTCGCTGGTGGCGCCATTGTTGGCGACGATGTTTAACATGGATGCGGAGGCCATTAAAATTCTCCTGTTGACCTTATTGCTGGGTACGCCGGTATTGAGTTTGATCGGCGCGATAGCCGTGGCTCTGACGGTGGGATTGAGAAAGGGCGGCGTATTGCTGGCAATATTGGTATTGCCTCTATATGTGCCGGTTTTGATTTTTGCCAGCAACGCTGTAGATGCCGCCATGGCCGGTTTTCAAGTATCAGGACAGCTATATATGATGTTTGCCATGTTGTTTATGGCGATTACCTTAACGCCCTGGCCCACTGCGGCTGCATTAAAAATGAGTTTGAGCTGATTATGATCATGAGATTTTTGCATAAGTTTTCTTCGCCACCTTACTTTTACTGGTTGAGTGGCAAGATGCTGCCCTGGTTGACGGCGTTGTTTATGGTGTTGTTGGTCTATGGCTTGTATGGCGGCTTGGTGCTGGCGCCTGCGGATTATCAGCAGGGTGATAGTTTCAGAATCATCTATATCCATGTGCCTAGCGCCTGGATGTCGTTGTTTGTTTACATGGTGATGGCGATCAGTGGTGCGATCGGTCTGGTTTGGCATATCAAACTGGCTGAGATCGTTTCTATCAGTAGTGCTGGAATAGGTGCGGCGTTTACTTTTATCGCGTTGGTCACAGGTTCCTTATGGGGCAAGCCGATGTGGGGAACCTGGTGGGTATGGGATGCGCGACTGACTTCCGAGTTGATCTTGTTGTTTCTGTATATGGGTGTCATTGGCCTTTACGGTGCGATAGAAGACAAACGCACGGCAGCGCGGGCCGTGGCGATTCTGGCGTTGGTTGGGGTGGTGAATATCCCTATCATTCATTATTCGGTGGAATGGTGGAATACCTTGCATCAGGGCGCAACCGTCGCAAAATTCGATAAGCCTTCCATGCACCCGGACATGTTGATTCCTTTGCTGGTGATGGCGATGGCATTCAAGGTTTTTTACGCCATTGCCTTATTAATGCGTTGCAGAAATGAAGTTTTGCAACGCGAACAAAATAACCGTTGGGTTGATGAAATATTGGAGAAATTATGAGCGATTTCTGGCATATGGGTGGATACGCCTTTTATGTATGGACTTCTTATGGCATTTGTTTCGTAGTGTTGCTGATGGAGATTATTAAGCCATTTTTACTGCAAAAGAAAATTGTGCGTGAGTTAGTCCTTAAACGTCAACGTCAGCAACAAGTCAAACCATCATGAAACCCATACGCAAAAAACGCTTGTATTTAATTTTATTGATGGTCGGCGGTGTGGCTGTGGCGGCTTGGTTTGGTTTGAAGGCTTTCAACGAAAACCTGATGTACTTTTATTCCACTTCAGATGTGATTGATGGCAAAGCGCCAAAAGATCATTTATTCAGATTGGGTGGCATGGTGGTCAAAGGCAGTGTGCAACGTCCCGGTGATGGGATGACGGTGAAATTCACCTTGACCGATATGGCCAAGCAAGTGGATGTGGAATACACCGGGATTCTGCCTGATTTGTTTAGGGAAGGTCAGGGTATCGTCGCCAACGGCAAACTCAATGAAAAAGGCCTGTTTGTAGCTCAGGAAGTACTGGCCAAACACGATGAAAACTATATGCCGCCCGAAGTCGAAGGCAGTATGAAAAAACCGTATAAGCCGGAGAATGCCCAATGATCGTTCCTGAAATCGGCCATTTTTCCCTGATTCTGGCATTGAGCATGGCTGTGGTGCTGGCGATAGTGCCCACTATGGGTGTGCAGCGCGGAATTGCCAGCTGGATTGCCATGGCCAGACCATTGGCTTACGGGCAGCTATTATTTGTGGCGATTGCCTATTACTGCTTGACGCATGCCTTTATTAATCATGATTTTTCAGTGGCTTATGTGGCGGCCAACTCCAATACCCAACTGCCGGTCATGTATCGAATTGCCGGGGTGTGGGGTTCGCATGAAGGCTCGTTGTTACTGTGGATTTTGATTCTGTCGATATGGACAGCCGCGGTAGCCTTGCTCAGTAAAAGTCTGCCGGTCGAATTGATCGGGCGGGTGTTAGGTGTATTAGGCATCGTCAGCATAGGCTTTTTGACCTTTGTGTTGTTCACGTCCAATCCTTTTTTAAGACAGTTTCCGATTCCAATCGATGGTCGGGATTT
>CAZJYS010000078.1:2916-4973 GCA_964550075.1 uncultured Methylomonas sp. | reverse complement strand
TCACGTCCAATCCTTTTTTAAGACAGTTTCCGATTCCAATCGATGGTCGGGATTTGAATCCTTTGTTGCAAGATCCGGGGATGGCGATACATCCACCGATGTTGTACATGGGCTATGTGGGTTTTTCAGTGGCATTTGCTTTTGCTATTGCTGCATTGATGAATGGCAAACTGGATACTGCCTGGGCGCGCTGGACGCGTCCCTGGACGACAACGGCCTGGATGTTCCTGACTATCGGTATCGTATTGGGTAGCTGGTGGGCGTATTACGAACTCGGTTGGGGTGGCTGGTGGTTTTGGGATCCGGTCGAAAATGCTTCTTTCATGCCATGGTTGGTGGGAACGGCCTTGATTCACTCTTTGGCGGCCACCGAAAAGCGCGGCATGTTTAAAAGCTGGACCATTTTATTGTCGGTTTTTGCTTTTTCACTGAGTTTGTTAGGGACTTTTCTGGTGCGTTCGGGGGTTTTAACTTCAGTTCACGCTTTCGCTAGCGACCCGGCCCGCGGTATTTTCATTCTGGCCTTTTTGGTCACTGTGGTCGGTGGTTCCTTGACACTTTTTGCCTTCAAAGCGCCTGGTATTAAAAGCGAAAGCAGCTTTGAACTGGTTTCCAAAGACGCGTTTTTATTAATGAACAATGTGTTGTTGGTGGCGGCAGCTTCCACCATCTTGTTGGGAACCCTTTACCCGCTTCTGATCGATGCCTTGGGTATGGGCAAAATTTCTGTGGGACCTCCTTACTTCAACAGCGTTTTTGTACCGTTGACCGCGCCTTTGGCGGCATTGGTCGGTGTCGGTGTGTTGGCGCGCTGGCGTCAGGATAGTCTGCAACGCTTGGGTGTACTCATTGGTTTGCCTTTGTTAGGTGCGCTTGTAGCGGGTGTGATACTGGCCTTTTTACAAGAAACCTTTAGCTGGGGTGCGTTAATCGGCTTGACTTTGGCGGTTTGGACGGTGGTTTCGGCCTGGCTGGGTATTCAAACCCGTCTGCAAAACAAAACCGACAAATGGGCAGCCTTGCGGCAAATTCCGATCAGCATTTGGGCGATGACAGTTGCGCATATGGGGATTGGGGTTTTCATTGTCGGTATTACGCTGACTTCGACTTATTCGGTCGAAAAAGATATCAAATTGGCACCGGGTGATACCGTCAGTCTGGCGGGTTATGATTTTAAATTTCATGGTGTAGAAAGCAAATCGGGCGTCAATTACGATGCCAATCAAGGCCGGGTGACAGTAACTCACGAAGGCCAGAATATTGCCGAACTGAATCCGCAAAAACGGATTTACCGGGCTTCCGGTATGCCGATGACCGAAGCCGGTATCGATGCAGGCATTACCCGCGATTTGTTCGTGGCTTTGGGTGAGCCTTTGGATAATGCCGGTGGCTGGGCGGTGCGGGTTTATTACAAACCTTATATACGCTGGATTTGGGTAGGCGGTTTGTTTATGGCTTTTGGCGGCTTAATGGCTTCGATGGATAAACGCTACCGCGTTCCGGTCAAGAAAGGAGCAAGCTGATGCGGTTTTTAATTCCTTTAGGTATTTTTATCGTCATGGTGGTTTTCTTGGGGATCGGCTTGAAACTGGATCCTCGGGAAGTACCTTCACCATTGATCGGCAAGCCCGTACCGACCTTTAGACTGCCGCAACTGCATGCACCCGAGCAGACGTTTGCCCCGGAAGACATGAAGGGCAAAGTCTGGTTATTGAATGTATGGGCTTCCTGGTGTGTATCCTGCCGCGCCGAGCATGCCGTGTTAAATCAATTTGCAAAATCCGGGCAGGTGGAAATCGTCGGTCTTAACTATAAAGATGAACCCGCCGATGCTCAGCGCTGGCTAAGCCAGTTGGGTAATCCTTACAAACTGAGCGTGATGGATGTACAAGGCATGGCCGGTCTGGATTTGGGTGTATATGGGGTGCCGGAGACTTTTGTGATCGATAAAAAAGGCTTGGTGCGCCACAAGTTGACCGGGCCTGTCGATCCGCAGAATCTTCAAGCCGAAATTATCCCGTTGTTACAAACGCTGAATGGAGAGCCGGGTTAATGAA
>CAZJYS010000078.1:0-2816 GCA_964550075.1 uncultured Methylomonas sp. | reverse complement strand
CAAGCCGAAATTATCCCGTTGTTACAAACGCTGAATGGAGAGCCGGGTTAATGAAAAAATTGTTATTGGTAGCGCTATTACTGTCGCAATCTGTGCAATCCGCAACTGAGGTATACAGCTTCAGCAATCCCTCCTACGAGTTGCGTTATCAGGCCTTGACCGAGGAACTGCGTTGTCTGGTCTGTCAAAACCAGAATATTGCCGATTCCCATGCCGAGCTGGCGCAGGATTTACGCCGCAAGGTTTACGAGATGATCACCGCCGGTAAAACGGATGAGCAAATCGTCGAATACATGACCGATCGCTATGGCGACTTTGTGTTGTACCGGCCGCCGCTTAATCCCAAAACCATGATTCTATGGTTGGCACCTATCTTAACGGTACTGAGTGGCTTGGTTGGGTTTTGGTTTTTACTGCGTCGGCGGCGTCAGGCCGATCAACAACCCAGCGATGCAGAATTGCAAAGGGTCAGAGATATGTTAAACAAGAGTGACACTAAATGATTCAATTCGGATTTTTTGCGGCGTTGCTGCTGCTGGTGGCTTTATGCCTGATTCTTATCCCGTTATTACTGACACAGGAAGTCGAGTTTAAAGGGGATGACCAAGTCAATATCGAGTTGGCCAAAAAGAAGATCAAGGAGATAGAAGACGATTTGGCGGCGGGTTTAATCCAGCAAGATGTCTTTGATCAGGCCAAGCGCGAGATTGAATTAAGTCTCTACCGTGATCTGGACGGCAAGCAATCGGCAACCGTGTCGGCCAAAAACGGTCGCTGGTTGGCCATTCCGTTACTGTTTGCCGTGCCACTGGTTTCGTTAGCGTTATACACAGTTTTAGGCGATTTGCGGGTTTTCGACCAAGACGCCATGCGGTCATTAATTGCACCGGAATCACCGGAAACCGGACACGCCAATAAAAGTGATCAAATCAAAGCCATGGTCGACAAACTGGCTGCGAAAATGGAAAAAGAGCCCAATGATGTTGAGGGATGGTTGATGTTAAGCCGTTCTTATAAAGTATTGGAGCGTTTTCAGGATGCTGCTAACGCCATGAGAAAAGCCTATGCACTAACCGGTGACAAACCGGATGTGCTGCTGCAACTGGCGGATGCGTTGGCCATGGCGAATGGCGGTACTTTGAAAGGTGAGCCGACCAGTCTGGTCGAAAAAGCCCTGAAAGTTGAGCCTAAAAATCAAATGGGTTTGTGGTTGATGGGTATGGCGTATGCTGAAAATGATCAATATCAGCAGGCCGCCGATACTTGGCAAACCCTTTTGAAGGATTATCCGCCGGATCAAAACGGTTACGACGAAGTGGTGAAATTGATCAACGAAGCCAATGCCCGTTTAGGTAAACCGGCGATTCAGGCTGCCGCACCCAAAGCAGAGCCAACCCCTGCAGCAGCGGCTCAGGCAAGCGGACGTAAGGTCAAAGTGAAAGTCACGCTGGATGATAGTTTTAAAGACAAAATCAAGCCTGAAGATACTTTGTTCATATACGCGCAAGCCGCATCAGGCCCTAAAGCGCCATTAGCCATCGTCAAACATCAGGCCAGGGAATTACCGATAGAAGTGACGTTGGATGACAGTCAGGCCATGATGCCTGCCATGACCATCTCGACAGTCGATCATATCAAAATTACGGCACGCGTCAGCGCAGCAGGCGGTGCGGTACCGCAAAGCGGTGAACCTTATGGCGCCATAGAGATGAAAGGTGACGCAGGCAATGAGGTTAAAAACATCGTCATCAACAATATGATCAACTAAAGAAGATTCGAACAGTTATCGAACCTAATTCAAAAGCGTCGTAAGTCAGGGCTAGACTGACTTACGTCTTTTGGGTTTTTTCGGTATTTTATAAACAGGAGGTGTGAAGGTATTTACAGAAGGTTTTGTTTAACGACGCAGTCAAGCGTCAACTGAGTCCACATTTTAGTAAAAGGAAATTCCATGAAAAATGATGTACAAGAATCTTTAACAACAGAACAACGCAGCGGTTTTAATAGACGTGAATTTTTAGGCGTTACTGCTGCAAGTGCGGCCGTGGTGGCAATGGGTGAATTAGCCGCGCCATCCCAGGTTTTTGCGGCAGCCAGTTCGACACCAATTCCCGCAACATTGCCGCCGCTGCCCTGGGCGAATAACGCACTGGAGCCGACGATTACCGCCAATACCCTCAGTTTTCATTACGGCAAACATCACAAAGGGTATTTGACCAACCTCAATACCATGCTGGCCGATACCAGTTTAAAAGTAGTCGAAAAATTGCAGGGTAAGTCATTGGAAGAAATCATTCTGTTGACCTATAAACGCAAGGATGACGTTTCCACCAAAATTTACAGAAACGCCGCCCAGGTCTATAACCACGACTTCTACTGGAAAAGTCTCAGCCCCAATGGTGGTGGTGATCCCGTTGGAGAAATCGCCACCTTGATCGATCAGTCTTTTGGTGATTTCGGCAAATTCAAATCCGCTTTGATCGATGCCGCCACCAATCAGTTCGGAACCGGCTGGGCTTGGGTGTTTGTCGATCGGAACCGGAAAATCAATATAATGGGCACCAACGATGCTGATACGGTGTTAACCTTGAACCGCGTCATGCCATTGTTAACCATTGATGTCTGGGAACATGCCTATTACCTGGATTATCAAAACCTGCGCAAAGCCCATGTCACGGCAGTGGTTGAAAAATTACTGAACTGGGATTTCGCCAATCAGAATCTGGCGAAGTTTAGGGGTTAGAAGAGGTTATTCAAGCCAGGGCTATGCTGTCCCTGGCTTGTTATTCAGTTAGTGCATCAGCCACCGCGTGAAT
>CAZJYS010000077.1:0-8482 GCA_964550075.1 uncultured Methylomonas sp. | reverse complement strand
AAACTCAGTTCTTCCTGTTTTAACAGGCCTTTCAGCATGGATTGGGCTTTCTGCGAGATGAACAAGCGTGCGTGCGGTGCCCGCTTCATCAGCTCGGGTAATGCGCCGGTATGATCGGGTTCCAGATGATTGAGCACGATGACCTTGATATCTGCGTAGTCGGTAATGCTTTCCAAGCGGGCGAAAAAATCGTCGGCAAAGCCTTCCTTGACCGTATCGATAACCGCTACACCTTCATTGCCTTTAATCACATAGGCGTTATAGCTGGTGCCGTTGGCGGTTTTCAGGATGATGTCGAAGGTGCGCAAATTGGGGTCCAGCGCGCCGACCCAAAACACCCGCTCGGATAACGGCACTGCAATCGGGCGAGCCTGATCATCGGTCAAGCGGGCGCTGTTCATGGCTGACAGGCCTGCTTAGTGTGCTGTTTGGGGCAGGTTTCCAGGTCTTCTGATAGATGTTCAGAATCCAAACCCAACCAGGATTCAATGGTTTGTGGGTCAAATCCCACTCGTCTTCGCCCTTCCACTTCCAGTAGAGGTCTACGAATTAGCAAAGGATCGGCCACCATCAATTCAATTGCCTGGCTTTCCTTGATTGATTCGGGAATTACGTTACCGTTTTTGATGGCTGGGGCGCTGCGGTTAAACCAGTCACAGACCGGCAAATTGCCAAAAAATGACCGTAAGCGAGCCTTATCACTTGCCCAGGGTTCAGTCAGCAAATCATGCACGATCAGTAAATGCCCAGCCGCACTTAACAGCTTTTTTTGCTTGGTGTTATTCAAGCAGCCGGGTTTCTCGTAAAAATGCACGATAGCCATGATTTTCAATGCGCTTGCAGTTCGGCCATCGCTTCGGCCATGCGTTCGGGCGGAATACCTGTCAGTGAACCTGGCGGGTTGATAGCCTCACCTTGTGCATTCAGAATGGCTCCCTCGATAGGGCAGATAGCAGCACATTGCGGCACATCGAAATCACCCACGCATTCGGTGCATTTCTTGGGATTGATTAAAAAATACGCCTCGGCCTTATAGATGGCTTTGCTTGGACACAAAGGTTCGCAGGCATAACAATTCACGCAGGTGTCAATGATTTTTAGGGCCATGATAGTCATCCCATGTAGGTTGGGTTAGGCGAGAGCCATAACCCGACATGTTGGCGTTCATAGTCGGGTTAGGCGACCTATCTTTATTAAGCAGTTGCCCGCTGTTCCGATTTCGCTTCATCCAATTTGCCAGCGGCAGCCATCTCTTTATAAACAGCCATCACAGCGTCTTCGATCGGTTCCATCGCATGTTCACCGTTGGGCATGATGCCGGCTTGCTCCAGCATTTCCCAAGGTTCGTAACCGATTTTCGAGCACAACACCGTTTCACAACCTTCCAGCGCGCGGATGGTGCGTTGCAAGACGCTTTCGCCATCGCCGCAAGTGTCGTCACCGCTGCAGTACAAATCGGTTTTTCGATGGCTCATAAAACGCACCCCATCCGGTGAGGCTTCATAAATCAAAAACTCTTTGGCATGGCCGAAGTGTTGATTGATGACGCCTTGCCCGCTGGTTGCCACCGCCATCAGCACCGGTCGGGTGGTGAGTTTGGGTTCGGCAGCGTGTTTGGCGGCTGATTCGGTTTTAGCATTGCGCTTGCTGTTCATCTCCTCTTCTATGGCTTGATGAATGACTTTGCGTTTTTCCATGGCGGCTTGATAATCGATTTCCATGTCTTCGATCTTGTCCATGGTGAATTCGTCACCGCGATCTTCGCCCAACAATCCCACCGCATCGGCTCGGCATTGGCGGCAATGACGCATCATGTTCATGTCGCCTGAACAGGCATCCTGCAGTTCCATCAGTTCTTCCTGGCTGGGGCTACGTTGGCCCATTACGCCGTAAAATGTGCCGTGTTCGGCTTCGGCAATCAGCGGCATGACGTTATGCAGGAAAGCACCTTTGGCTTTGACTATCTTGCTGACTTCCGCCAGATGTTTGTCGTTGACGCCGGGAATCATGACCGAGTTGACCTTGACCAAAATGCCTTTGGCAACCAGCATTTCCAGGCCTTTTTGCTGTTGTTCGATCAGAATGCGTGCACCTTCAATACCTTTGATGCGTTTGTTTTCCCAGAAAATCCAGGGATAAATCTGCGCACCGATTTCCGGGTCAACACAGTTAATGGTTATGGTGACGTGGTCGATGTTGTGTTTGGATAGCTCTTCCACCGAATCAGGTAATGCCAGTCCATTGGTCGATACGCAGAGTTTGATATCCGGCGCATCCTGGCTGAGTTGGCGAAAGGTTTCGAAAGTGCGTTCCGGATTAGCCAGTGGATCACCGGGGCCGGCAATGCCTAGCACTGTCATTTGTGGAATGTTGGCAGCGACCGCCATGGTTTTCTTGACCGCTTGATCAGGCGTCAGCAGTTCAGAAACCACACCGGGCCGGGATTCGTTGGCGCAATCGTATTTACGGTTGCAATAGTGGCACTGAATATTACAGGCTGGTGCCACCGCGACATGCATGCGAGCAAAGTAATGATGGGCGTCTTCGGAATAACAGGGATGATTCTGCACTTTGGCACGAATCTCGTCAGACAAATGATCCAGTTGATCGTCGGTAGACCCGCATGAACTGGCGGAGCAACCGCCAGCGGCGGCAGGTTTTTCGTTTAAGACTGGTAATTCCATGAAATTCACCTCACTTGATTTGTTACAAGTGACGAAGCACAGACCGTACCAGTTCTAAAATGTGATTTAATTTATTGATATTAAAGATTAATTTATGTTTGTGTTGTTGAGTTTGTCGGTAATGCAACAAAATTGGCTACACATTCGCAGCTTGATTGTCGCCATTCGCCTTTCTGAAGTTTGAAATAGGTCCGCTAATTCCCATACGCAATATTTTTGATTTAAGAGGACAAAAAATGTAGGGTGTCTTTACTGGTTTCTAGCGTATTTCACCCTTTTTAAGCCCAGATTTAATGCTAATGCCCTGATTAAATGGCTTGTTTTCTGGCGATGAAACCGCTATAGGGTTTATAATCGCCGGCTTTGAATTCACTCTCACACTGGAAGTATCATGCTGGGTAAGCTGGTTAAAATGGTAATTGGTAGCCGTAACGACAGGCTGATCAAGAAAAAACGCAAGCTGGTCAAAAAAGTCAATGCCTTGGCCGCTGAATATGAAAAGCTGTCTGACGCGGATTTAAAAGCCAAAACACAGGCATTTCGTGACCGATTGGCCGAAGGCGAAAAACTGGATAATTTGATTCCTGAAGCCTTTGCGTTAGTGCGAGAAGCTTCCACCCGGGTGTTTGGTTTACGCCATTTTGATGTGCAGTTGATCGGCGGCATGGTGTTGCACAGCGGAAAAATCGCCGAGATGAAGACCGGTGAGGGTAAAACCCTGATGGCCACCCTGGCGGCTTATTTGAATGCCCTGCCTGGTCAAGGTGTGCATGTCGTCACCGTCAATGACTATCTGGCCCGACGCGACTCCGAAACCATGGGCAAGTTGTATGGTTTCCTGGGCCTGACCACCGGCGTGATTGTCAGCGATCTGGATCACGAGCAACGTAAAGCTGCTTATGCCGCCGATATTACCTATGGCACCAACAACGAGTTTGGCTTTGATTATCTGCGTGACAACATGGCTTTCAGTCTCGAGCAGAAAGTTCAGCGTGAATTGTTTTTTGCCATTGTTGACGAGGTGGACTCCATCCTGATCGACGAGGCCAGAACGCCGTTGATTATTTCCGGTCAGGCCGATGGCAGCACCGAGATTTATTTAAAAACCAATCAAATCATTCCGCACCTGACTCGGCAGGAAAAAGCCGATGATCCGGAAAACCAGGATCAGATGCCGGGCGATTATTTCGTCGACGAAAAATCCCGCCAAGTGCATTTGACCGAATCCGGTTATGAACGCGTCGAGCATCATTTGGCTGAACTCGGTTTGATTCAGGAAGGCTCAACACTCTACGATCCGGCCAACATTCGTTTGATGCATTACCTGAATGCCTCCTTACGCGGGCATGTGTTGTTTCAAAAAGATGTTGATTACGTGGTCAGAGACGGGCAGGTCATCATCGTCGATGAGTTCACCGGTCGGATGATGACGGGGCGCCGCTGGTCGGAAGGTCTACATCAGGCGATCGAAGCCAAAGAAGGTGTGACGATTCAGAATGAAAACCAGACACTGGCTTCCATCACTTTCCAGAATTATTTCAGGTTATACAGTAAGTTATCCGGTATGACCGGTACTGCCGATACCGAAGCCTTCGAGCTGAACAAGATTTATGGTCTTGAAGTGGTGGTGATTCCAACGCATCGGCCCATGATCCGTAAAGATATGGGCGATTTGGTCTATTTGTCGGCCCGGGAAAAATACAATGCAGTCATCGAAGACATCAAAGACTGTCACAAGCGTGGTCAGCCAGTGTTGGTCGGTACTACATCGATTGAAAAATCCGAATTAATTTCAAATCTGTTGAAGCAACAGGGTATTCCCCACGAAGTGCTGAATGCCAAGCAACATGAACGCGAAGCGCATATCGTCGAAAATGCAGGTATGCCGGGTGCTGTTACCATCGCCACTAATATGGCAGGTCGTGGTACGGACATTGTATTGGGCGGAAATCTGAACGCCGAACTGGCGGCTTTGGGTGAAGACATTAGTGATGCGGAAAAAGAACGCGTGCGAGGTGCCTGGCTGGATCGACACGAAAAAGTCATCGCAGCGGGTGGTTTGCATGTGATTGGTTCCGAGCGCCATGAATCCCGCCGTATCGACAATCAGCTTAGAGGCCGTTCAGGTCGTCAGGGCGACCCAGGTTCATCGCGTTTTTATCTGGCGCTGGACGATGATTTGATGCGGATTTTCGCTTCCGAACGGGTAGCCGGTCTGATGCAAAAACTGGGCATGCAGGAAGGCGAAGCCATCGAGCATCCCTGGGTGACACGTTCTATCGAAAGTGCACAACGCAAGGTTGAAGGTCGTAACTTCGACATTCGTAAGGAAATTCTGGCGTATGACGATGTGGCCAACGATCAGCGTAAAGTGGTTTATTCTCAACGCAATGAATTGATGGCGGCTGAGGAAGTCAGTGACATTATCACCGCGATTCGGGCTGATATTATCAACGATGCCATTACCCAGTACATTCCGCCTAAAACCATGGAAGAACAATGGGATGTTAAGGGGTTGGAAGGGTATCTGCACCAGGAGTTGAGACTGGACATTCCGGTTGTAGACATGTTGGATAAAGATCACAGTCTGAACGAACCCAAATTACGTCAGTTGATTGTTGAAAGGGCCAAACAGGAATACGAAGAGAAAGCCGCAACCATCGGTGTGGATGTGATACGTCACTTCGAAAAATCCGTGATGTTGCAAGTATTGGATAACAGCTGGAAAGAACATCTGGCGGCAATGGATCAATTGCGTCAAGGGATTCATCTACGTGGTTATGGTCAAAAAGATCCCAAACAGGAATATAAACGCGAAGCCTTTGAGATGTTCAACAGCTTGTTGAATCATATTAAAGAAGAAGTCGTCATGATTCTGGCCAAGGTACAGGTGACTCGTGAAGAAGACGTTCAAGCTATAGATCAGCAGCGTCAAGCACCTATCGAAATGCATTATGAACATGCGGAAGCGCATTCGGCTTTCGAAGCTGATCAGGCTGCCGCGTTACCCGCTTCAGATGACAGCGAACAACCTTTTATCAGAGAGACGCAAAAAGTCGGTCGCAATGATCCATGTCCTTGTGGCTCAGGCAAAAAATACAAACAGTGTCATGGGAAGTTGAGTTGAAATCCACAAACCTACTCATAGGCGAATCCGATAAACTGAATCCTGGTTTATCGGATATCTCTCTGTCATAGTTGATTTCCCCATTCAAATATCCACTACCTAATAGGTCACACGATGCCACATAAAGTCTTTAGTAAGAGTAACCCTAAACTAGATATCTCCAAACTGCCTAAATTGGGTATGGAAAAGAAGTCTATTACTGCCGATTTTAAGCATTACTACAGCCATCGATTGGGGCGGGATGAAAACTGCCGTTCACCGCATTATGCCTACGAGGCCTTGTCTTTGGCGATTAGCGATCGGCTGATGGAGCGTTGGAAAAAAACCTATAACGTATATCGTGATAGCGACTGTAAAAAAGCCTTTTACTTGTCTATGGAATTCCTGATGGGCCGATCCTTGAGCAACGCCATGTTGAATTTGGGGGTGGACGATGAAGTCAGCAAAGCCCTTTATGAAATGGGTTTGGAGGCTGAAGAACTGATCGAAAGCGAACCCGATGCAGGTTTGGGTAATGGCGGCTTGGGCCGCTTGGCCGCCTGTTTTATTGATAGCTGTGCAAGCTTGCAATTGCCCGTCATAGGCTATGGTTTACGCTATGAATACGGCATGTTCACTCAGGAAATTGTCAATGGTGAACAAATTGAAAAACCTGATCACTGGCTGCGTAATGGGCATATTTGGGAAATCGAACGTCCGGAATATATGGCCAGGATCAAGTTTGGTGGATATACCCAGTCGCATATCGACGAGCATGGCAATAAGCGTTCAAGCTGGTTAGGTACTCGGGATGTGTTGGCCGTGCCTTACGATACGCCGATTCCCGGCTACAAAAACGGCACCGTCAATACCTTGCGGTTATGGAAAGCCATTGCCACTGAGGAATTCAATCTGCAGGAGTTCAATGCTGGTGATTATGCCGAGGCTGTAGCGCAAAAAAACACCGCCGAAAATATCACCATGGTGTTATACCCCAATGATGCCAATGAAAACGGTAAGGCCTTACGCTTGCAGCAGCAATATTTACTGGCATCAGCCAGTTTGCAAGACGTGATTGCCAGCTGGGTAGGACGACATGGTCGGGATTTTTCAAAATTTGCCGAGAAAAACTGCTTCCAGTTGAATGATACCCACCCCAGCATTGCAGTGGCGGAGTTGATGCGCCTGTTGATGGATATCCATGGTTTGACCTGGAACGAAGCCTGGAAAATTACCCGCAGCACCATGGCCTACACCAATCATACCTTGCTGCCGGAAGCATTGGAAAAATGGTCAGTGAGCCTGATGCAAAGCTTGCTGCCACGGTTGATGGAAATTATTTTCGAAATCAACGCGCATTTCCTGGCGGAAGTTTCAGCGCATTGGCCTGGCGACACCGATCGTCAAGCCCGATTGTCATTGATCGAGGAAGGGCATGAAAAACAGGTACGCATGGCTTACCTGGCCATAGTCGGCAGTATGTCGGTGAATGGCGTGGCTGAATTGCATTCCAAATTATTAAAAGAAGGGCTGTTTAAAGATTTTTACGATTTATGGCCGCACAAATTCAATAACAAAACTAATGGTGTGACACCGAGACGCTGGCTGGCGGGTTGTAATCCGGAGTTGGCGGAATTGATTACCACCACTATTGGCGATGGTTGGCTGACCGATCTTTCGCAGTTGGCAAAACTTAAACCTTATGCCGAAGATGCCGCATTCAGAACAAAATGGCGAAATTTAAATCAGGCCAGCAAACAGCGCTTGGTTGATTTCAAAAAAGCCGAGCTGGATGTCGAGATCAATGTGGATGCGCTGTTTGATGTGCAAGTAAAGCGCATACATGAGTATAAACGCCAAGTCCTGAACGTCTTGCATGTGATTCATCTGTATGACCGTATCAAGCGTGGCGATACCCAGAATTGGGTGTCACGTTGTGTGCTGATTGGAGGTAAAGCGGCGCCCGGTTACGCCATGGCGAAAAAAATCATCAAGTTGATCAACAATATTTCCAGCGTGATCAATAACGATCCGGAAGTGGGCGATAGACTTAAACTGATTTTCTTGCCGAACTATCGGGTTTCGGCGATGGAAAAAATCTGCCCCGGTGCGGATTTGTCCGAGCAAATTTCGACAGCCGGTAAAGAAGCCTCTGGTACCGGAAACATGAAATTCATGATGAATGGTTCATTGACGATTGGTACGCTGGATGGTGCCAACATCGAAATTCGGGAAGAAGTGGGTGAAGAAAATTTCTTCCTGTTCGGACTCACCGAAGCCGAAGTCGAAGCCTTGCGTGGACATTACAACCCGCAGGCTTATATTGATCAGGACGGTGATTTGCAGGGCGTGATGCGGCTGTTGGAATGCGGGCATTTCAATCAATTCGAGCCGGGTATTTTTGATGATGTGATCGCCTCGATCAAAAGTCCACATGATCCCTGGATGACCATTGCCGATTTTCGCAGTTATATCGACGCCCAACGTCGGGTTGAACAAGCGTGGCAGGATCAGGAGGAATGGACACGCATGAGTATTCTGAATACAGCTGCCAGCGGCAAGTTTTCAACTGATCGCACCATTGCGGATTATAACCGCGAGATCTGGAAACTCAGCCCAGTCAACGTGGACAGCCAGTAAACGATGTTGGATGTTGTACTGTTTGAGCCGGAAATACCGGCAAATACAGGCA
>CAZJYS010000076.1:0-8601 GCA_964550075.1 uncultured Methylomonas sp. | reverse complement strand
CCCAGTACCGGCTGAAATTGATTCCGAGTGAATTGCCGTTGTTCCAGTCTTGCCAGGGTGGTGTAAACATCCAGTTTGACATCGTGCGCTTCAAAAGCTTGTTTTAACTGCCGCAGATATTCGGCTTCTTCCGCCAAGGTGGTCACAGAAGCATCGAGCAGAGCAAACGAGGCAAAATCTTCGTGATGAATCAGCTTACCGACTGTTTCCAAAGGTGCGTAAACCGCTTCAATCGCATAATGACTTCCCGTCAACCAGCGATAAATCCCCACCACCTGCCAGGCTTGTCTGTCAGCTCCAATACCGACATCCAGATTATCACCCACCCGAATGCCATTCATCCGGGCAGTATCGGCACTGATGACCAATCGCTTTTCTCCGGTGTCACCGGCTTCTAACCAACGCCCGTCTTCGATCAGCGGCTGATATAAGCTAGAGTTTGCAGGCACTGCCAATAATTGCAGACCCAAACTGCCTTTTTGCCTTAACGGCTCGCCAGCCTTTTGCATTTCCACCGGCAATCTCAGCCAAAAATCCATGCCACGCGTCGCCGCTATCGAGTTGACAATGTCTTCAACCCCGGTTTTGGGCTGATCCGTACTGAAACCCAATCGCACCGCAAAATGGCTAAGAGCCATTTCCTTATCCAAAGTTAAATTTAAAGAAGCCATCAGACTGGCTAAAACCAGAAACAGAGTTCCGGCCAAAATTAAAACACTTTGAGTCAGCATCAGCCTGGATTTACGCCGAAACAGATTACACAATGCCGCCGCATTCAGCGTCGTCATGCGCGCACCCAATCTTTCCAGCCATAAATCAAATCGGCTCCCGCCAAAGTCATAGCCCAAACCATAGCTGGCGATGGCGACTCTGACGGTCATGGTTGCACCGCGTAGGACTGGCACCAAGGCCGCCAGCAACGGCGCCAACAATCCTCCGGCCAACATAAAAGCGATAGCCCGCCAAGACACCTGAAATTCGCCGCAATCGATATTGAACAATCCCAACAATTGGCAGGCGCTGACATGCGCGGCAACCAAACTGAGCGGCATGGCGAGCACCAAGCTTGCCAATCCCATCAGTAAAACCTCACTGAGATAGATACCAGCAACAGCTTCTGTGCTGGCGCCCAACGCTTTCATTACGCCTATTTGCTCGGTTTGCTGCGTCACATGCGCGGAAACGGTATTAAAAATCAGCACACTGGCCAACGCCAATGACACCCAGGCCATGAGTTTTAACACCCCATTGATACCGGCTAAAAACGGCCTGCCCCAATGCTCTATTGGGTCTTGAAGCAAGGTGACATTAACGTTGAGCTTTTGTGCGCTGAACAGGTTGCGTATCTGACCGGCAATGATGCTGGCCTGCTCGATACTATAAGGCGGCTCTATTTGCACCAGCAATTGCCGGAAACTGTGTATCGGCACGCCAAATAATTCAGCATTTTTAGCGTCAGCAAAAAAATGGACTTGCCCACCGAACTTGGGTGGTTTGACAAACGGGTGACGCACAATACCGGTAATTGGAATGACTTGTGCACCCTGCTCTGTTTCAAATTCAATGTCATCTCCAATCTGCAAACCAGTCGATAAGCTGGATAGATTTTCAATGGCAATATCGTTGGCAGACGGCCATTGCCCAGCCTCCAAAAGGGTTTGGTCGAAAACTTGCTGCGTATAATCCTGACGCATAATTACCGTGGCCAATTGCCATTCCTGCTCACCGGGACGGCGGAAGCGCACCGACACAGGCGTCATCGTGTCGACGCCACTGACTCCTTGCAAGGCTTTAACCCTAGACAGCAAAGCCATATCGGCATTGCCGCGTAAAATCAGGCTGATATGCGAAGGCTGAGCCTGCTGGTGTGCCAAATCCATTTTGCTCAGCAGCAAGTCGATCATGCCCAACAACAGTCCGACACTGAAGACACCCACGGCCAGACTGAGTACGGCCAACAGACTACGGGATTTACTGAGCCACAAATCAGCCCAGACTTTTTTCCACAACACGTTCAAAACGCAGTTTCCAGATGAGTGTCCGCATGAATGCGGCCAGAGCGAATTTCCAGCTTGCGACTGGCCGCATCCGCCAACGCTTCGTTATGAGTCACCATCACCAAGGTTTTACCTTGATCGCGCAGATGGGCAAAAAGCTCGAACACTGAATCGGCGGTGGCGGCATCCAGATTACCCGTCGGTTCATCGGCGACAATCAAGGGCGGGTCGTTGGCTAAAGCTCGAGCAATCGCCGCGCGTTGCTGTTGGCCACCGGAGACTTGACTCGGCAAACGCTGCGCTGCATCCGCTAACCCCACTCGCTCCAGCAGCGCCAGCGCCCGCTCCTGCTTTTGGGCTTTATTCAATTTGCCCAGAAAATCCATCGGCAAGACAATATTTTGCAACAGGCTTAAAGTGGGTATGAGCTGAAAGAATTGAAAAACGATGCCGACATTACACCCCCGCCAGGCGGTTAATTGGCGATTATTCAGGCTTTGCAAAGACGTGCCGTTGACGATGATTTCACCTTGGCTGGGATAATCGATGCCGGTTAACAAATTCATCAACGTGGACTTACCGTTCCCGGAAGGCCCCACTACGGCCACAAACTCGCCGACTGCAACGTCAAGGCAAATATCGTGCAACACCATTTGCTGCTGACCAGCCTGAGAATAAGCCTTATATAGGTGCTTGAGCTGAATGATCTTCTGCATATTCATCTGCAAATTGCGGTATGTTACACGAGCCCCGGACATTTAGGCGGGTTGCTTGGACAGAGTATCAACATAAAACAAACAACATGATATCGATACGCATAATGTGGCTAGTGCTTTGTCTGGTTTGGATCACAGCGGAAATCAGACTGGCCCGATCAAAAGCCCATATTGACAATATACAGATCAGCGAACGCCGCTCGCAAGGGTTGTTGTGGGTAGGTATCGGGACTGGATTAGGTCTGGCGCTACTGTTCAAAACCCTGGGATGGACGCCGATTCCCATCGACTATTTGCCTCGGCAATTTTTGGCGCTGATAATTTTTGTCGCTGGACTTTTGTTACGTTATCGAGCTGTGGTTAGATTGGCTGAGTTCTTTACCACCCATGTCGCCATCCAGCATCAGCATCAATTAATCGTTGATGGGCCTTATCGTTACGTTCGTCATCCGGCCTATACCGGCTTATTACTTGCCCTTTTTGCAGCAGGCGTTGCTATGGGGGACATCTTCGCTTTGCTGATACTGCTGCTGACAAGCTTTTGGGTCTTGGCCGCTCGTATCGCGATAGAGGAAAAAATGCTCCTAGACAAATTCGGCAACAGTTATGCCGATTACTGCAACACCACCTGTAAGCTTTTGCCTGGGTTTTATTAAGTACGCTCCGTAGTTGATCATTCAGTTCACAAGGAGGTTAAGCATCAGGGTGATAAGATCGCGCGATAACGCTATGATATGCTTAACCGAAAATAAATTGCGTTTTAACGAGGTCATTCATGTCCGCCGTACTCAAACAAACTCGCTACACTGCCGAAGAATATTTAGCTTTGGAGCGCAGTGCATCCATCAAAAGTGAATTTCATGATGGCCAAATTTTCGCGATGACCGGCGCCAGTCGGGCGCATAATTTAATGACAGTTAATATTGGCAGAGAGCTCAGCCTACAACTTAAAAATCGCCCCTGCGAAGCCTATATCAGTGATATGCGAGTCAAGGCTGCTAATGCACGTAGTTACCATTACCCAGATATAGCGGTGGTTTGCGGTAAACCAGAGTTTGAAGACGCATTTGTAGATACGTTGCTTAACCCAACTCTGCTGGTTGAAATATTGTCACCCTCCACTGAAGCTTATGATCGTGGTGGCAAGTTTGCACATTACCGGAAAATAACCTCGTTACAAGAATATCTGCTGGTGATGCAAGATCAACCGAGTATCGAACGTTATCTGCGACAAGGCGATGTATGGGTATTATCCGAAGCCGTCGGTCTGAATGCCTCCTTATCACTGGTAAGTATCGATTGCATTCTCAGCCTCCGCGAAGTTTATGACAAAGTCGAGTTCGACACTCCTCCTGAATAAACAGCACTGCTTATCTTTTTTTGCTGCGTCAAACAAGGCTTAATCCGAGTGGTCTAAGCCAATGGCGTTGATATAATCCCGGTTCAGATATTTTTAATCCTACTCACTCAGACATTTTCATGCGCTTGTTACGCTCGCTACTTTTATTGCCGATATTGATCGCACCAGTCTACGCTACGCCGTTTTGGGGTGATACAAGCTCTCAGCCCGTCGAAACAGATCCTTCCCGCTTACAATCGGGGCAATTTATCTGGAAAGGCGATGCAGTACCCTTCGGCCCGATTCTGGTAGTCGTCAGCCTGCCGGAACAACGCGCTTACGTTTACCGTAACGGAATCCGAATTGGTGTGTCTTCAGCCAGCACCGGCAAGAACGGGTACAACACTCCAACCGGGGTTTTCACGGTATTACAAAAAGACAAAAGCCATTTATCCAAAACCTATAACAATGCGCCCATGCCTTATACCGAACGCCTGACCTGGGATGGCGTGGCACTGCATGCCGGTGCTTTGCCAGGTTATCCTTCCTCACACGGCTGTGTTCACCTGCCCTCAGAATTTGCCAGACTGTTATTTGAAGCGTCTCCGATGGGTATGACCGTAGTGGTTGCAAACGAGCACAAAATGCCTAACGAAGTCGTGCATCCGGCAGCTATTTCCCCTGTCGAAGCCACCAAAGGCAAGCCTATAAAAGTACCCAGACTTTCTGCAAAAGAAGCCTTCCGCTGGCAACCCGAGAACGCCCTTGAAGGCCCCATTTCAATCGTCATGAGTTCAAAGGACCAACGGGTTTTGGTGTTTCGAAATGGTGTCGAGATTGGCCGATCAAAATTTGCATTGCGCCAAAATAAACGGGCCTTGGGCACCCATGCCTTCATCATGCAAAACGGCTGGAGTGAAGGGCACGGCTTGTTGAAAGATGCGCCAGCCCATCGCTGGCTAGCTGTGGGCATTCCCGGTCATGCTGGTGAAGATAAACGCTTGCTCAATCCGGCGGAAATCGAGCGTATTAACCTGCCCCCCAAATTTGCCAAACTGGTTTATGACATTTTGGAACCCGGTACTACCTTGTTGGTAACGGATGCCCCAATTCTGGATCAGAAAACTACCGGAGTGGCGATGAACATCATCAACGCTGATCAACCCACACTGAATTAAACGCCATAGCCTGATGCCCGATATTGTGATCAGCACGCTTAACGCGCGCTATATCCACAGCGCTTTTGGCCTGCGATATTTATATGCCAACATGGGCGAGCTTCAGGCCAGCACTGAGTTGATCGAATTTGGCATCCAGCAGCGACCTATCGATATTGCCGAACAATTATTACAGCGGCAACCGCGCATCATTGGCCTGGGAGTTTACATCTGGAATGTAGCCGAGATTACAGCGTTAGTAGCGATCTTAAAACAAGTTGCACCACAGGTTTACATCGTACTGGGCGGCCCGGAAGTCAGCCATCCGCCCGATTTACCGGAACTGTGCAATCAGACGGATTTCATCATAACCGGTTACGGCGAAATTAGTTTCCCGGCATTGTGCAGGCTATTACTCGCCCAACAACCTCCCTCCAGCAAAGTCATACCCGGTGAATCAGCGCCGCTGGACTCGTTGGCATCGCCCTACCCTTTTTACACGAACACCGATATCCAACAGCGTATTGTGTATGTAGAAGCCTCGCGCGGCTGCCCTTTTAAATGCGAATTTTGTTTATCGGCACTCGACACAACTGCCAAGTCATTTGCGATTGAAGGTTTTTTGCAGGACATGGAACAGTTGTATCAACGCGGGGCGCGAAACTTTAAATTCATAGACCGCACCTTTAATCTTAAAGTCGATACCAGTGTCGCCATTCTGGAATTCTTTCTGACCAAAGCCCCGGAAGGCTTGCATCTGCATTTTGAAGTGGTTCCGGATAATTTACCAGAGCGCCTGAAGCAGGTTATCCAGAAATTTCCACCCGACTGTCTGCAATTTGAAGTGGGTGTGCAAAGTTTCGATCCAGTGATACAACAACGCATCAGCCGCAAACAAGATAACGACAAAACCAAAGCCAATTTAGCTTGGTTGCGCCAGCATTCCCAAGCGCACATTCATGCGGATTTGATTGCTGGCCTACCGGGCGATACGCTGGCCGGGTTTGGCCACAGCTTTGATCAACTAATAGCATTGAATCCACAGGAGATTCAGGTCGGCATTTTAAAACGCCTACGCGGTGCCCCCATCAATCGGCACAGCGAAATGTATCAAATGCGTTACGACACGATGCCACCCTATGCGATACTCAGCACCCAAGCCATCAGCTTCAATGAAATCCAGCGTCTCAACCGCTTTGCCCGTTATTGGGATTTAATTGGCAACTCCGGGCGCTTTGTGCACACCTTACCTTTAATCACAGCTAAGCAACCCTTTGCCCGATTTTTACAATTTAGCGATGCGATTTTCGCCATCACCGGCAGCACCTGGCAAATCGCCTTGAAACGTCTGTTTGAACTAACTTACACCGTCATGACCAACACTTTAGGTGTTCCACATGATGAGGCCATTAAAGTGTTAGAACAAGATTACCTGCGTAACGGCGAAAAAACCCTACCCAACTTTTTATTAGCGCAAGACCCTCCCACCATCAAACGCATTCTGACGCATAAGCGGCAGAGACTGGCTATTGCGGAACAATAAATGGAACTCGCGCTTTTATTCGTGTTGATTCTGATTAATGGCCTATTTGCCATGTCTGAAATGTCGCTGATTTCCTCCGGCAAAGCCCGATTGCAAAAATTGGTGGATGAAAAACGTGCAGGCGCTAAAACCGCGTTGAAATTACACCATGAGCCTTCTTACTTTTTATCGACGGTGCAAGTCGGCATTACTTCTGTAGGTATTTTAAGCGGCGCACTCGGGGAAGACATCCTGAGTGAACCTCTAAAACAACAGTTGAGCAAACTGCCCCTGCTCGCAGCCCACGCTGACAATATTGCACTAACTATCACCGTGGTGTTAATCACCTATTTTTCAGTGGTAATGGGCGAACTGGTACCTAAACGCCTGGCATTGCTGAATCCGGAGAGAATAGCCTTGATCGTCGCTCGGCCCATGAAAATCCTGGCAACCATCTCCAGTCCGTTGGTTTGGTTGTTATCTGCATCCAGTAATCTGCTGCTTTGGCTCATGCGCGCGCAAAAATCCACCCAAACACCAATAACCAACGAAGAAATCAAAATATTGATGGATATGGGTTCTGAAGCCGGTGTGTTTCATGCCAGCGAAAGTCATCTGGTCGCCAATGTTTTACAACTGGATGAACAGAGGGTCGGCGCCGTTATGACACCCAGAAAGGCGATTTATAGTATTGATATGAATCACGACCATCATGAAATCAATACAATGATCGCCTATTGTCCCTATGCGAGAGTCATCGTATGCGATGGTGGATTAGACAACATCTTGGGCATTCTGCATCGCAGCGATTTATTGAAATCCTTAATGGCTGCTGAAGCATTTAACCTAGTCTCGCTTTTACGGCCACCACTCTACGTCCCGGATTCATCGACACTGACGCATCTTTTGGAATTTTTCAAAGAAAATCGAGGCGACTTTGCTCTGATCGCCAACGAATACGGCGAGCTTGAAGGATTGGTGACGATGAGCGATGTTTTAAAAGCCATTGTCGGTGAAATTCCTCATACCGAAACCGACTTCGATCCTGATGTCGTACAACGTGAGGATGGTTCGTGGCTGATAGATGGTAGTTTGTCGATCAGCCGTTTGAAATCAGTGATTGGCTTGAATGGCCAATTTCCCGGTGAAACCGAGAATTCATTTAATACCGTGGGTGGATTTATTTTATTTGTCATGGAAAAAATCCCCCGGGTTGCAGACAACTTTACCTTCGAAAACTGGTATTTCGAAGTGATGGATATTGATGGCATAAGAATTGATAAGGTCTTTGTCGCCAACATCACAAACAACAACATGGCCAAGCCATCCATATTCAACCGACACAACAACTAGCGACAAAAAAAGCGAATATCACTGCTTCGTTAGGCTTTCATTTAAAAAGGAACATGGCCATGCTGATGTTGAGCAAACCCCAAAAAACACTACTGCTGACGACAGCCTGGCACTCGATTGCACGAGGCGTAAAATCCGGGAAACCCTTGATATTAAATCTGTCGGATTACCCAACCGCGCTGCTTGAACCTCAAGCCAGCTTTGTCACCCTCAGTTATCAATCGCAAATGCGGGGTTGCATCGGACACTTGAAAGCGGTGCGCCCGCTGGTGGAAGATGTCAGTGAAAACGCCTTTGCTGCGGCATTCTGCGATCAACATCATAGCCCGATTACCGAAGCTGAATTGGCCGAGCTGGAAATTAAGATCGATATAGTCTCCCCTACAGAAACTCTAACCTTTAATTCCGAACTTGACTTGATAAGCCAATTGCAAGCCGGTATCGACGGCCTGATTCTGGAAGATGGCGCACGTCATGCCTCATTTCTGCCCACTACCTGGACTACCCTGCAAACACC
>CAZJYS010000075.1:0-8766 GCA_964550075.1 uncultured Methylomonas sp. | reverse complement strand
GAGGAAATGATTGAAGATGTGGATTTATTCTGCGCGATCACCAATAACGATGGCATCAATTTGATTTCTGCAGGACTTTCCAAAAAACTGGGCGCCAAAAAATCCATATGCCTGATTAACAATAACTCTTATCTGAAATTACTGGAAAGCACTGATATTGACTTGGCCATCCAGCCCAAACTGGAAACCTTAGGCGAAATTTTAAAACATGTCAGAAAAGGTGATGTAGTCGGTGTCAGTTCCGTCTGCGGCGGCAGCGCCGAAGCCATCGAAGCGATAGCGCACCGTAATAAGACTGCACCTTCGGTTGTAGGATTAAGAGTGGATCAAATCAACCTGCCTGATGGCGTAATCCTGGGCGCGCTTATTCGTGAAAGAGAAGTCATACCTGTTCATCACGACACGGTATTTGCCGAAGGGGATCATGTAGTAATGTTTGCTTTAGAAAAAAAGCTGGTTAAAGCCATTGAGGGCTACTTCCAACCGATTTAATTTGACTATAACGGCGGGACCTTGGCTTGACTCGTCGGCCAAGCTAATTGAACAGCTTGCGATCATTGCTCGGGTGTTTCATTGGGAGCCCCAATACCGGTTTGTACCTGTGCCTAAGGCATAATCTCAATCAAAATGCACTAAAAGTTTATCGAGGAAGCCCCTAAGATCATGCAGGCACAATGTTAAGAGCCTGCATGATTTTTACGCTTAATGAGTTACAGCTTTATTCATCGGCATCCAGTTCTTCAGCCGCCAATTTTTTTCCCGGCAAATAATTAGGCGCCACACTGATCAAAATGGTCAAAAATGTCGCTACATAAGGCACAGCTTGAACAGCTAAAACGGCCACCCATAACCGACCGCTGGCGTTATCAAACTGCGGTTCCATCCGCATGGCCACAATACCGGCAACCAGCAAACTCAAGAGCAAAATCTCCTGCCAAATCACTAATAACCCGGCAATCAATGGTCCTTGCGCTTCGTATTTTGGCGTACGCATAAAGGGTTTACCGGAGGTAAACAAACCTTGTAGCGTGCCACGCGCGACGGTATGCGTCAGTGATAAGCCCGCCAGCGCCGCACCTAAAGCCTGGAAGACCGAACAAGCAACCCGCGCTTTGTATAGCCATAACCCCCGCAAGACTTTAAACACAAACAAGCCTATGGTGGGCAGCAAGAAGGCGTTGATTGGCAACTCACTATGATACGGATTCGACACCAACATGGTCGTCAACACCAAACTGGCCCCGGTAAAAAGCAAAGCTAAGGCATCCGAAAACCAGGGCAACCAACCGGCAACAAAGTAATAGCGTTGCGCAGAAGTCAAAGCAGATTTTTTGTTGGGTAAAAAATGCCTCCAGTGTTTTTTGATAATTTGCATAGCCCCATACACCCAACGGAAGCGTTGGGTCATGTAGCCGGAGAAGGTGTCCGGCATCAGGCCTTTTCCGAACGACTCCTTGCAATACACCGAATCATAGCCAGCTTCGTACAAACGCAAGCCTAACTCACTGTCCTCGCAAATACACCATTCACCCCAGGCTCCCACTTTTTCGAAGGCTGATTTACGTACCATAGTCATAGTGCCATGTTGGATGATGGCGTTAAATTCGTTACGTTGCACCATGCCAATATTAAAGAACCCGGCGTATTCCCAATAGCACATATCTTTGAAAGCGCCTTGATGGGCATCCCGATAGTCTTGTGGCGACTGGACGAAGCCGACATTTTCCTGATCAAAATACGGCACCATGGATTTCAGCCAATCCGGCGACAAAATATAGTCACTATCGATCACCGCAATGATCTCGGCATCTTCGGCAGTATTGGTCAATGCATAGTTGATAGCACCCGCCTTGAACCCAGGCCAGTTGTCCAAATGGAAGAAACGGAATTTCGTGCCCAATCGATCACAATCCGCCTGAACCGGCTGCCAAACAGCAGGGTCTTTGGTGTTGTTATCCATAACCAACACTTCGAAATTGGGATAATCCACTTTGGCTAATGCATTCAGCGTTTTGCGCACCATTTCCGGCGGCTCGTTATGAATTGGCAAATGGATGGAAACCTTGGGATATTTGAAATCTGCCGAGGGTTGCAGTGGCGTGAAGGTTCGACGGCCTTTTCTATGCCATAAGACCTCGGCCAGTTCCAGACTTTCCGTCAGCAATACCAAAATGGCCATGGCCTGCATCAGCAGCAGGATTGCCCAGAACACCACCGAAAAACTGGTTTGATATTGGGCTGCGGCTATGGATGCCGACCAGAACAATACTGAGGCCGCCAAGTTAGCCATAATACCGAATAGCAATTTGCCGGGCAGTTTCAGACTCTTACGGGTAAACAAAAATGCGATCATCAAGATGGCGCTGAGGATGGCCGCACCGGTGGCAAAGTTACGCCACATTGGATTGGCTACGACTTCGCCTTCCATCGGAAATTTGGCTAAACGATCAGAATTGAATAATCCCCAGTAAGCACCTGCAGTACCCTCAATCTCGATTTTCCAGGGTTGATCGAAGGCTTCAATGACATAGTAAATAATATTTTCAGCCGTAGCCCGATTCAGGAAAGCCCGCAAAAACTTGGCTTCGTTCACCAATGAAGCGGTAGCGCTTTTTTGCGGAGGGCCATCAGATGGCCAGCCTGCCTCAGTAATCACAATCGGCTTGTTGGGATACAGTTGTTGCAGTTCGTAATAACGTTTGAACACATAATCGACAGCAGCCTCACCTTCTGCTCCAGAAGGCAAATCAACAGGAACGCCCTCCCAATAAGGCAAAATATGCACACCGATATAATCAACAGCATCTACTAACGCCGGGTTGGCTGCCCAAATATCCCAAGTTTCAGAAGTACTGACGGGTTTCCATGAACGTTTCTTAACCTCCTTGATGTATTCGATTAGCTGATTGGCTTTGTCGGCCACCCTGAGCTTAACTTCAGCCTCAATTTTGTCATTGATTTCCTGTTCACTCAGTTGGCCTTTGAACTGTTCCCTGATTTGTGCAGCAATCGGAACGGCCAATTTGGTGCGAGCTCTCAATAGCGACTCGTTACCCACCAATGTACGAACGATGGTCTTGGGATACTGGTTGGTCAGATTGATTAAGCTTTCGACTTCGCGACGGTTTTTATCCTGGATTTTGGCAGTGTCTTCTTCGGAGGCATTGTCATCAACAATATCTATCCAGGCTCCCATGGCCAAATGCATGCCGTTCTGAGCGGCCAATTCCGGCACGACTTCCATGCCCTCCAATGAGGTATAGGTTCTGATCGAATGAACTTTATCGGATAACAGTTCCAAATCTTCTTGAACCTGCTCACGAGTGGGATAGTTTTTCTTTTCAGGACTAAAATCACGGCGGGTGGCGTTATAAGTCACCCCCATCATGGTGCTGCTCCAGGAGGGCAGTTGTAATGGGTTGTTCACATACGACCAGATGGCGATGTTGATAACGACCAGGAATACCAAGGTAAAGAATGTGGCTAATTTAGCTTTCATTTCGAGCAAGAAACTCCAAACTATGAAGAAATGGGAAGTTGAACCTTAACAACGGGTTCAATGTATTTGGATACATCACTAGCAGTCTTATTTCGATGTCTTACATTAAACAAGACTCCAATAGATAGAATTTTGGTCGATAAGATCAAATAAAAAACCCTGCGATAGACCCAGCCTAAAAACTTGATCAAATCAGGCGCTAGCGCGTAGTTTGATCGACTTTGCTTAGGCCCGGCTTAAGGCAGGGTAATGACAGAAAGCTTATTTCAAAGAAAGCGTTTCTGCGCGACCAACAGTTTCAATATTTAGTTTGTCTTCTTTCAAAAGCCAACCTATAGCGCGTTGCACTTCGTTTTTCCCCAAGCCGGTTTCGGTTGTGATTTTAGTTACACTGGCCTCACCGTTTTCGCTCAGAAAATGCCAAATTTTACCAGCCGCATCACCAATTACATCTCTCATATCAATACCCTCACATTTCAGCAAAAAAACCATTATTGGCCGGATAACACCAACCACTTATTAATTCAAATGATTACCGATCATCCGGCAAGACAATGTTCAACTCCAAGGTTTCCTGATTGCCATCCTGTTCAAAATTCACTGTAATGGCGTCCTGCCCAACATTGACATATTTACGAATCACCGCCAATAACTCCTGTTGCAATTGCGGTAAATACATAGGCTGATTGCGGGAAGCTCGTTCATGCGCAACTAGAATCTGTAAACGTTCTTTAGCCAAAGAGGCTGTACTGGGTTTCGATGACCTGAAATAATCTAAAAGACTCATCACTTACTCCCGAACAGCTTGTTAAACAAGCCCTTCTTTTCTTCCTCAATAAAACGATGGGGTTTAGATTCTCCGAGATAGCGGGCGACAATATCCGCATAGGCTTGTCCAGCATCACTTTGTTCATCCAGAATAACCGGTGTGCCTGAGTTAGAAGCATTCAATACCGATTTGGATTCCGGAATTACACCCAACAGATGCAGGGACAAAATCTCCTGGACATCATCGACGCTTAACATCTCACCTAATTTAACCCGCTCAGGAGAATAACGCGACAGCAGTAAGTACTCGCGTATAGGCTCTTCACCCCGTTCTGCACGACGGGATTTACTCGACAAAATCCCTAACATCCGATCCGAATCTCGCACCGAAGACACTTCGGGATTAGTCACAACAAATGCATCATCAGCAAAATACATAGCCAAAGTTGCGCCGCGCTCTATACCTGCCGGTGAATCACAAACAATGTATTTGAAGTCTTTTGATAGTTCTTCGAGGATTTTTTCTATGCCTTCAGTCGTCAAGGCATCTTTATCCCGAGTTTGCGAAGCAGGCAGAATAAATAATTGGTCACAGCGTTTGTCTCTGATCAATGCCTGGTTCAACGTTGCTTCGTTGTTGATAACATTAACAAGATCATAAACAACCCGACGTTCACAGCCCATAATTAAATCAAGATTCCGCAAACCTACATCGAAATCGATCACAGCAGTTTTATGGCCTCTTTTTGCCAACCCCATAGCGATAGCCGCACTGGTTGTGGTTTTGCCTACGCCACCCTTTCCTGACGTTACGACGATTATTCTGGCCAATGGTATTCCTCCAAGAAAAACTTAAATATCTTTGATAATGAGTGTCTGTTTATCCAGGCTAATTTGCACTGGCTTATGCGCGGTTTCAGCGCTTAAATCGTCGCTAAGCTGGTAAATGCCAGCGATTGAAATGAGTTCGGCCTGTAAATCCGAACAAAAGATCCTGCTGTCAACATTACCCAGCACTCCAGCCAATGCTCTGCCTCGCAGTGATCCATAGACGTGTATATTACCCTCTGCCATGATTTCAGCCCCTGCACTGACTGTAGCCGTCACGATTAAATCACCTTTGGCATAAACCCGTTGTCCCGAACGTACTGGCTGAGTGATAAGTTTATTTTCCAGAGACTGTTCAACTTGTTGAGGCTGCGTATCGGGCACAGTCAGTGTTTTATTCTTGACATTAGTGGCGTTCTGAGGATTGGTGTTGTTAGTGCTGTGCAAGGAATGTATTGGCATATTGCAAGCCAAAGCATCCTGATTTTGCTTTTCTGTTCCACCCCGTATCCCAATCGGCATAAAACCATATTCACGTATTAACGAGAGTAAATCATTGAACTCAATGGCCAAATTCTGCTGGTTTAGTTTTTGCAGATCAATCAACAAAGGCGAGTTTTTAAAAAACTCGGGGGCTTGCAAAACTTTTTCTTTCAGTTGCTGTTGGATATGGGTCAAATCATTGCTGGCCAACAGCAATACAGGTACTGTCAGCGATGTGCTTTTAAACTCTAAAGCAACTTTTGGCAAAGAAGGGGCGCTGGTAGACATAGAGTTTCAGGTTATACAACTATTTTTGTTAAGGCAATACTAACATTTTCCCTACAAAAAACCCACTGCCTCAAAGCAGGAACAAGGTTGCCAAGCCCAAAAACGCCATAAAACCAACAACATCGGTGACTGTGGTCAACAGTACGCCGCCTGCCAGGGCAGGATCTATACCTATTCGATTAAGAACTACAGGAATTGTCACGCCTGAGAGCGCCGCGCAAACCAAATTGATTAACATGGCAGAACCCAATAATAATCCCAGATGCATATCATGAAACCATAGCCCTGCCACACAAGCCACGACCACCGACCACCATAAGCCATTAACCAACCCCACAGACACTTCTTTGATCAGTAAACTAAATGCATTACTTGAAGACACCTGCTGTAACGCCAGACCACGCACAACCAAAGTCAATGTTTGACTGCCGGCTATACCTCCCATACTGGCAACAATAGGCATCAAAACAGCTAAGGCCACAATTTGTTGGATAGTGTCTTCGAACAAATCAATAACCCAAGCGGCTAAAAATGCCGTAAGCAAGTTGATCCCCAACCAGACGGCTCTACGTTTGGCGCTAACCATGACCGGTGAAAACATATCCTGCTCTTCGATCAACCCCGCCATCCCCATCAAGGAATGATCCGCCTCTTCCCGAATCACGGCTATCACATCATCGATGGTAATACGGCCAATCACTTTGTTGTCATCGGATAAGACAGGCACCGATAGCAATTTCCGTCGCTCGAATAATTTCGCTACGTCACGAGAGGACATTCGGTAAGAAACACTGGAACTGCGAGCATCCATAACATCGGATACTTTTTGATGCGGATCATGCGCCAAAAACTGGCTCAATGGCAGCACACCCTGAAATTGCTCTTTACGATCAACTACGATCAAGCTATCAATGGATGCAGGTAGCTTGCCCCGCAAACGTAAATATCTGGCAACCACATCCAGAGTGACATCAGCACGCACCGTCACCAATTCATGTGACATCAAAGCTCCGGCAGTATGCTCGGAGAATGACAGGGCTTTTTCAATCCGGTCACGATTATTTGTACCAATTATCTCGATGACTTGGGATAACAAAGGTTCGGGCAACACATGAAGCAGATCGACCATGCTGTCAGAGCCCATGTTTTCACAGGCCGCGATCAAATCTTTTCGATCGGTGATCTTCAATAAATTCTCGCCAACCTCGGCATTCACTTCCACCAGAATTTCACCCATTACCGTAGGCGGAATCACTGCCCAGATTTTGGCTCGCTGTTCAGGCTCTAAAGCTTCAAGTATGTGTGCTGTTTCTGCCGGATAAAGCGAATAAACCAAATCCCTAATTTCAATCTGCGAATCGTTTTTCAGGATTTCGCTAGCTCTATCCAAAAGTTGCGTATTGCTTTCTATCTGTGGAGATGATTTCATGAAAAGAAAATTCGTAGAGGATTAAAAAAATTTATCTTAACTCACGGTGTCTGGCTATGACGTGTGGAATTTTATTCTTAAAGAATTGGCTCAAAGCTTCCACTAAAAAAACCGACCGATGTTGACCTCCGGTACAGCCTACAGCGATAGTCAAATAACTCCGGTTGTCGGACTCAAATCGGGGGGCCCAGCGCTCAACAAAATGACTGATATCCTCTAAAAACTCTTTGACAATCGATTCGTTCTGCAAAAAATCGATAACCGGCTGATCTTTACCGTTTAAGCCTCTTAATTCCGGTGCCCAATAAGGGTTGGGTAAGCTTCGGGCATCAAATACGAAATCCGCATCCAATGGAATGCCGAATTTAAAACCAAACGACTGAAATAAAATCGATAAATTACTTTGCCCTTTTTCACCCAAACGATTTTTCAGCAAATCCCGCAATTGGTGATAGTGAGTAAAACTGGTGTCGATTGTGATATCGGCGTATTTTGCCAGAGGTCGCAAGACTTCCTGTTCAATTTCCAGTGCTTCTCGCAAGGGTCGCTGATCCGTGGTAAGGGGATGTTTACGTCGCGTTTCGCTGTAGCGTTTTAGAATGATGCTTTCATCCGCCTGCATGAACACAACTTCACACTCGATCCCTTTGCTGCGAATGAAATCAAGGTCATCGGCAAAATTGACCAATTTCTCGGTTTGATTCCGGGCATCAATCCCAATAGCGGTTTTCTGATAAGTGGCGGTCTGATCATCCAGCATGACATGGTCAATAAAATCATGTAACAGGGTAACCGGCAGATTATCGATACAGAAGTAACCACAATCTTCCAAGGTATCCAGAGCGATACTTTTTCCTGAACCGGATAACCCGCTAATGATGACCAGCTTCATAAAATCCTCGAACAGGATGAAATCGACTTCCATCCTGTTTCAGTTAGTACTTAAATTTAACGATGGTTTTGTAATTTTTCTTTATGCTTGACGACTTGTCTATCCAGCTTATCCACCATGTTGTCGATAGCCGCGTACATGTCTTCTTGGGTATCTTCGGCATAAAGCTTGGCGCCGCTGACTTGTACAGTAGCTTCAGCTTTTTGCTCCAGTTTTTCGACAGTCAAAATGACGTGAACATCCACCACATTATCAAAGTGGCGTTTTAATTTGCCTATTTTTTCTTCTACATTGGCTTTTAAGGCCTCGGTAACTTCTACGTGATGACCTGTGATACTAACTTGCATGGAAATACTCCTGTTTATAAAAAATGTGCTTCCCGTGTGAATTAAATTAGCCTTTTCCGCTGGCTAGTTGAAGGAATTGACATCGCTTCGCGGTATTTGGCAATGGTGCGACGCGCCACGTTAATGCCCTTCTCATTCAATAAGTCGGATATTTTACTATCGCTTAATGGCTTGGCCGGATTTTCATTCCCGACCAATTCTTGTATCAGCGCTCTGATTGCCGTGGCAGAAC
>CAZJYS010000074.1:3185-8841 GCA_964550075.1 uncultured Methylomonas sp. | reverse complement strand
GCCAAGCCCAGTCTGACCTCGTTATGGCCTGCCAATAAAGGCTTTAAGTCCGTGAGTATTTCGGGTGTCACCGGCCCTAATCCATTTGCCATCACTATCCAAGCGATTACTCAGGATGAACCTTTAATCAATAAGGCATTAAAAGATACATCCAGCCCTGATGCCAAAATTGTGACCCCAAAAGCAACCAAGAAAAATCCCAAGGTCAAACAGCGGGCACTTTTACGCGCGGAAAGACAGGGCATTAGCAAAAAAGCTCAAGCCTTTTCTGGTAACGGCCGGGTTTACACTATCCAGTATCAAGCTGATGATGGTTATGAAAGCTGCGAAGGCAAAGTGACGGTACAAGTGCCTCCCACTAAAACGGGAACTGCTGTATTGGACACTGAGGAATATGATTCCACCCAACGCTAGCGATAAAGCAAGGCAGACAAAGCTGGAGATTTCTCCAGCTTTTCTGGTTTTTTTAGGTTTCGAGAACATATTCCTATGAGCCTGCGATTGAATGAGATCATCGCAAAACCCCGAAGTTGTTGATGCCTTCGCTATCTATCTCGTGCATGCGTGGTTTAGCGTTGTCTTGATGGTACACGTGAATGCCTACCTTATAGGCGTCGGGATTTTATGCATCGGTAAAGTCTTAAGTAAAATGCTTGTAAGGTATTATTTCCGGCCTCTCCGCCGCCAGGCCTTTTCAGGCTTAAGCTTCGGCTTGGTTTTATTTTTGGCCAGTCATCAAGTTGTGTTCTGCGACAACATCCGGGATCCTGCCCAGCTATTATCGGAAGTGAGCGTTTACGGAACAGCAGGCACAGTTCTAGAACAACCCAAAAACATCACGGTCATCGATCGTCAGGCCATATTAAATGCTCCCAGCAATTCTTTAATCGATCTGCTCAGCCGCGAAGCCAACATCACTCTGCGCAGCCAGACCGGCCATGACAAATACGGTGGCGTGGATATTCGCGGCATGGGCGATAGCTATTCCAGCAATGTATTGATCATGGTCAATGGCGTACGCTTAAACGCCCCCGATCTGTCCGGTGCCGACTTTTCAACACTATCATTAGGCCAAATTGAACGCATCGAGATTATTCGCGGCGGTGGCGGCGTGTTGTATGGCGATGGCGCAGTTGGCGGTGTGGTGAATATCGTCACTCGCGGTGCTAAACACACTAGCGCTGAAATTTATAATAGCTACGGTAGTTTTGATAGCTTTGATTCACGCCTGAATGCTTCGTTTAACAGTGGCGATTTGAGTGCTTCGTTAAATGCCGCGCATTATCAAACCGATGGCTATCGGGAAAACGCTTTCCTGGACAAAAACCAACTCAGCAGCCAATTGGCTTACCAAGTCAACCAAGCCATTGAATTGCAGCTTAATTTTCGCATTCATGACGATGAATACGGCCTGCCTGGGCCTGTCGACTACAGTGCAATCAATAATCCCGATCTACGTCGCCAGGCCTCTACGCCCTATGGCGGCGGTGAAACCCACGATTACGCTGGCGACATTGGCAGTTCCCTGGACTGGGGCCAATGGGGTATCACAAAACTCAAACTGGCTTACCGATACCGGGACAACCCCAATCAAACCGCGAGTTACTGGGTTTCAAGCCAGATTATCCAACCCTGGAAGAATAGCTTTGATCATCGCGAACTGGATATCAGACACCAACTTAACTTTGCGACCGGCCCGATCAGCCAGAACTGGAATTTCGGCTACTACCAGCGTCTCGGCTCGGTGAGCCGCCGCGAAAATGGTCGCAACGAGCCCAATCAAAGCAGGCTCAAACAGGCGGATTTTGATAACCAAAGCGGATTTATCAATACCCAATGGTCCTTGCCAATACCGATCCTATTCAACGCCGGTTACCGCCATGATAGCTTTGCGCTGCAACGAGAATCCAAACAATACGATCAGGTTTGCAGTTATGCGCCGGTTTTCCCCTTTGAGCCACTCGATTGCGAAAATCACTGGTTAAGCATGAACCCTGAAAACCAGCATTGGCGCAGTTTTGCGGTTGATACCGGGCTGACCTGGAATATCAACGACCAGCTGAGCTGGTATGGCAGTTACAACCGTAGTTACCGTAATCCCAATCCTGAAGAGCTGGTTTTAAGTGCGGACGATATTCAACCCCAGCATGGCCAAAATTGGGAAACCGGCTGGCGACTCAATACCCAACAGCGTGATGAACTGTCTTTAGCACTGTTCAGAATGCGCAACCAGCAGGAAATTTACTTTGATAACAGCATCAACCGCAATTATGAGGATGCCACGTTGAGATACGGCCTGGAACTGAGTGGACGTTTCCAGCCTATTCAAGCCATCAGCTTGTCGGGCAGTTTCGGCTACATCAATGCCCGCTTCGAAAATACCGGACTCAAAGTACCACTGGTTCCTGAACTCAAAGGCCAAATCGGCCTGTTATGGCATGCCACTGCACGCCTCAGTGTCAGTGTCTCTGCGGAATATATCGGTTCGCGCAGTAACGGCGCCAATATTGTCCCAACCGTCAACGCACCCAAACTTGAGGCTTATCAGAAAGTGGATTTGAAGGCGTTCTATCAATGGGGTGGTGCGGAGATTTTTGCGGGGATCAATAATCTGTTTAACGACTATTACACCACCTCTGCCTATGGCAGTGATTTTTATCCCATGCCCGAAAGACACGCTTATGCGGGCCTGACCTATACCTTTCCCAATTCAGGTGATTAAGCACTGGATTTAACCACAGGCCCATCTTTTTCTGAAAATTGATAGGCATAATGTTCGCTAAGAGATTTAAAAATTGAGACCAAAAAATCAGCAATCAGCTGTTGACTCAGTCGATACCAAATAATCCAATAGGCGCCCATACGGCAAGGGTTTGGAATACAAAAAGCCCTGGCCAATATCACAGCCCAAATGGGTCAATAAGGTTTGCTGAGAGCTGCGTTCTATGCCTTCGGCGATGGTTTTCAGACCTAAACTCTGAGCCATCGCCACAATAGCCCGAATGATAGTTTCGCTTTCCCGGGCTACATCAGCCTCGAAAACGAAAGATTGATCAATTTTGATAAACTCCACCGGCAACTGGTGTAAGTGATTCAATGATGAGTAGCCCTTACCAAAATCGTCGATGGCCGCATCGATTCCCTGCCTTTTCAAATGACTCAACACTAGAACCGCGTTATCCAAATCGTGCAACACCATGCTTTCGGTGATTTCCACGATCAGCGCCTGCCCGGGTAATTGATGATCCTTTAGACAATTGATAACCCGATCAGCGAAATGCGGCGACATGATCTGCCTGCCAGAAATATTGACAGCCACGCGTAAATCCGCCCAACCTAAATCGCGCAAACGCCGAACTATACGCAAGGCCTCATCCAGCACAAAATCACCCAATTCGACAATCAAGCCGGAATCTTCCGCAACCGAAATAAATTCTTCCGGTAACAGCAAGCCCCTGGAGGGATGTTGCCAGCGTAACAAAGCTTCGACAGAAAGAATTTTTCCGGTTTGCAAATCCACTTCGGGTTGCAGATGAATCAAAAACTCATCCCGCTGCAAACCTTGGGCAATCTGCGTTCTGATATTGAGGTAGTTGCTGACTTTTTCGCCCAGGGATTTGGAAAAAAAACAGCTGGTGTTACGACCGTTGGCCTTGGCAGCATACATGGCCGCATCGGCATTTTTAGTCAGCGTAAAAGGATTGTCGCCATCAATCGGATAACGGGCGATACCAATGCTGGCGCCGATATGAACAGAATTATCCAAGATGAAAAAAGGCGCGCTCAAAGCCTGAATAATTTTGTCACACACTTGCAAAGCATCCAGATCGTTATGGCAACCGTGCACGATGATAGTAAATTCGTCCCCCCCCAGCCGGTAGATGCTATCGGCCTCTCGAGTACAGGCTTGCAACCTGTTTGCCGTTTCACACAATAATGCATCGCCGGCATCATGCCCTAAACTATCATTGACCACTTTAAAGTCATCCAGATCGATGAACAGCAAGACCAAGGTTTCGCCATCACGATTGGCTTGGGTAATAGCGTGCTGCAAGCGATCCTTGAATAAAGTGCGATTGGGTAAATTGGTCAGACAATCGTAGAAAGCCAGTTTCTGCCATTGTTCTTCTACATATTTCAAACGGCTGATATCGGAAAAACTCACCACATAGTGACCGACGTCCCCTCTATCGTCAGGGATGACACTGATGGACAACCATCTAGGAAATAATTCGCCATTTTTGCGACGGCCCATGCATTCGCCCTGCCAAAGTCCCTGGCTGGATAACTTGCTCCAAATCTCCTGGCTCATCCCATTCATTTCATAACCAGGTTCGACCAAGATTAGCTCCTGGTTGATAGCTTCGTTTTTACTGAAGCCTGTCATTGCGGTATAAGCTGAGTTGACATCCACCACAAGCCGTTCAGGGTTGGCCACCATCACGGCTTCCCCGGAAAATTGCAGAATCCGCTGGGCAAGATGCAGATCTTTACTCAGAATCGCGCTCATGCGTCGCAATTCCGCATGCTTGCGCGCCAATTCCCGTTCTGCATTGACCAGACGATTATTCAACGCCAGCATGTCGGTAATCATTTCCACTTTGACCTGCTCGGAAATCGATTGCTGATCCGATTTCTCTGATCCCGATATTCTGGCTTTACTTAATTTACGCAGTGTATTGGCTTGAGCGCTAATCACCTGACTCAAGCCGGTGTAGATTTTGTTTTTATCGTGAATGGCAAACGATCCCAATATCACCAGACCATCATCCACCGAAGTAGCCGAAAAACTTAACGACATGGGCATGGGTTTTTGGTCAACATCAATTTCCCAGTCAAATGCAGCACCATGTTCTTTAGCCTGCAAAAAAAACGCCAAGCCTTTTTTAACGGATGCCGAATCAAACAGACAGACAAAATGCGGAGAATCCAGCAAGCGATCTTTCACACCTAAATCATCCCAGATCACCTCATTGACCCTACCATCAAAACCACACTTCAGTGCCAATCCCAGACCTATCGAATATTGATCACTCACTGGCGTACACTCCACTGATTAGCCAAGTCAATGCCGACTTGCGCATCCGCCGCCCATCCATCGGCGCCCACGACCTGCCAAAGCGAGCTATCAACATTAAACGCAGAGCCTCCGACCAAAATTTTAATTTTCTGACAATCAGGGGTCGCGCGCGCAGCTTTGATCATATCGGCCACCGCACCAAGATGACAGCCCAATGTAGCTGAAATAGCCAGGACATTGGCATCGTATTGAATGACCGTATCTATGACTGATTCGATAGGCACATCCGCCCCTAAAAACACCGTGTCCCAGCCGTGCATTTCAAACAAATCCGACACCATGCGAGCGCCGATTTCGTGAAGTTCACCCGCTACACAAGCAGATACCAGCCGCTTTGTCTTGACGCTACCATCAAATACCCAGGGAAACAGTTGCGACATGGCCATCTGCGCAAGAGCTGTGCTGTAATGCTCCTGTCCGATGGTAATTTGGTTTTGTTGCCATAATCGCCCCAATTCATGCAACACAGGAGTAATGACTTGCAAATAAATGTCATAAACCGGAATACCTTGTTTTACAGCCTGCTGGATTTGCTCCAAAGCTTCTTTGCGCTTCAAACTCAGGCAATTTTGCAAA
>CAZJYS010000074.1:0-3085 GCA_964550075.1 uncultured Methylomonas sp. | reverse complement strand
GTCGAATATCATTTTCAACCGTTCATCAGATCCAAAATTAAACAGCCGAGTATCCAGACGGCTTTTAATTAAAGCTGCCATATCATGCCGTTGAGCAATAAGTTCATGCTCTGAATCAATAATCACTGATTTCTCCCATGAAGCGTAAGAAATTACGTCTGTTGATTTGCATTCATAATCTGCAGCTTAAAGCCCGGATCAAACCAACATTTTTTTCAATCGGTATAACACATCCAAAGCCTGCCTTGGACTGAGATTATCAGGCTGCAATTCTTCTAACAACACCACAGCGGGATGACACTCGCGACTAGTGAACAAATCCAGTTGATTCACCTCGCGTTGGTCTTGTTGCTCGATATAGGCATTGTTTTCCAGATGCAGTAACTTGTTTTTGGCATGGTTGATCACCGTTTGCGGCACACCGGCCAATGCAGCCACTTGCAAGCCATAACTCTGGCTGGCCGGGCCGTCTTTGACGGCATGTAAAAATACAATTTTTTCACCATGTTCCATGGCATCCAGATGAATATTATGAATTTCGGACTGTTCCTCCGCCAGAGACGTCAACTCAAAATAGTGGGTGGCAAACAAGGTATAGGCGCGGGTTTGCCGGGCCAGATAATCGGCGCAGGCCCAGGCCAGCGACAGGCCATCGAAAGTACTGGTGCCTCGGCCTATTTCATCCATCAGGATCAAACTGTTACTGGTGGCGTTATGCAAAATATTGGCTGTTTCAGACATTTCCACCATGAAAGTGGAGCGACCGCTGGATAGATCATCCGATGCCCCAATCCGGGTAAAAATCTTGTCTATCGGACCGCAACGAAAGGATTGCGCCGGAACAAAACTGCCAATATGCGCCAGCAATACCATCAACGCGGTCTGGCGCATATAAGTCGATTTGCCGCCCATATTCGGCCCGGTGATCACCAACATCCGCCTATCGTTGGCAAAATGCAGATCATTGGCCACAAATGGCACGCTGGACAATTGTTCCACCACCAAATGCCGACCGGCAATGATGTCCAGTCCCGGCTCTTGATTTAAAACCGGTTGCGAGAGATTCAAGGTATCCGCACGCTCGGCAAAATTCACCAACACATCCAGTTCAGCCAAAGCCTCTGCACAACGCTGCAGATTTTGTAAAGAAGCGCCAAGAGTGGTTAATAATTCGTCGTACAAGGCTTTTTCAAAAGCCAATGATTTTTCCCGGGCGCTCAGGACTTTATCTTCAAAGTTTTTCAGCTCGGCAGTGATATACCGCTCGGCTCCCTTCAGAGTTTGCTTGCGGGTGTAATGCGCAGGCACTTTATCGGCGTGGGCGTTGGAAATTTCGATGTAATAGCCATGCACCCGGTTGTAATTGACTTTTAAGGTATTGATGCCGGAAGCTTCACGTTCACGCACTTCCATATCCAGTAAAAACTGGTCGGCGTTTTGGCTCAAATGTCTCAATTCATCCAGCTCGGGATGATAACCGCTCGCAATCACACCGCCATCACGAATCAAAACCGGTGGGTTATCGATGATGGCTCGTTGCAACAAAGCCAAAATCTCAGGCTGTTCACTCAAGTGTGTTCGCAGAAGTTCCAGATGCGGATTATCACTATCCTGTAGTTGAGTTTGTAATTCCGGTAACACCGACAAAGTATGCCGTAACACCAATAAATCACGCGGACGAGCAGACTTGAGGGCAATCCGCGAACTGATACGCTCGATATCGCCGACCTGCCTCAGACAGCTTTGCAGGTTTTGGTAAAGTTGTTGCTCCAGCAAGGTGGCGATGCAGTCATAGCGTCCGTTAATCACCGCATGCTCACGCAACGGTCTATGGATCCAGCGCCGCAAACAACGACTGCCCATGGCGGTTGCGGTTTTATCCAGCACCCCCAGCAGGGTGAATTGCATTTGCCCACTGGGATGATAATCCAACTCCAAATTGCGGCGGCTGGCGGCATCCAGGCTAATGCTGTCCTCGCAATTTTGTACGCTAATCCCCTGCAAATGGGGTAAAGCATTGAGTTGGGTATCACGGATATATTGCAACAAACACCCAGCCGCACAAATCGCCGCCGGTAAATGTTCACAACCAAAGCCTTTCAAATCATGACATTTGAACTGTTTTAAGATCAATTGCCTGCAACTATCCAGATCAAAATGCCAGGGTGGGCGTTTACATAATCCCCGCCGTTCCTTAATGGCCGCGGGCAAGCCAAAATCCTCGCTGTAAAGCAACTCGGCCGGATTCAGACGTTCAATTTCACTCAGTAACTGGACTTCACTATCCAACTGTTGCAGGACAAACTTGCCACTGCCCAGATCCAGCGCCGCCAAACCGTAGTATTTATCAAAGCCGGCCAAAGCCACCAATAGATTATCCTTACGATCTTCCAATAACGCTTCGTCCGTCACCGTGCCTGGCGTAACGATGCGCATGACTTTGCGTTCCACCGGCCCTTTGGATTTAGCCGGATCGCCGATTTGCTCGCAAATGGCAATCGACTCGCCCTGCTTCAACAGGCGGGCGATATAGTTTTCGGCAGCATGATACGGAATGCCAGCCATCGGAATCGGCGAACCCGCCGAATGACCCCGTGCTGTCAGGGTAATATCCAGGAGCTGAGCGGCCTTTTTGGCATCATCAAAAAATAGCTCGTAAAAATCACCCATGCGGTAAAACAACAAGGTATCAGGATGCTGGGATTTGATACGGAGGTATTGCTGCATCATCGGGGTGTGGCCGGTCAAGCCCTGGCTGGAGTCCCCTTGATCTGAAGGCTGTTTCATAAAAATTATTGACTACAACTTGATGTGGTTTGCTTATCGATTGTTTGACTTAATGCCTATTAGTCAACATATCACATTTAAGGTAGATTCAGGACAAGGGTTTGAACTCAATTGACCAGAATCGAAAGGGTGAAAAAATCGTATCTATTCAGCGTAGCTTGGGTTAGGCGATAGCCGTAACCCAACACTTCGGCTTATCAGATGCTGATAGCTTGGATTGTTGGGTTACGCTCTATCGAGCTAAACAACCTACGCAAGCTGGATGTGCTTATACAGGTTAGCGAATAATTAATGAATC
>CAZJYS010000073.1:2788-8911 GCA_964550075.1 uncultured Methylomonas sp. | reverse complement strand
TAACCTGGTTACGGCTCAAATCGGGCAGTCTCTGGACGGCAGTACTTTTGCATGCCAGTCACAACATCTTTATTCAGGCCATCTTTACGCCCATGACTGGAACAACTGACCTTACACCTTATGTCATAGATGAATTTGGCATTGGATTAGCTTTAATAAGCGTGTTAGTGGCTTATTACTTCTGGCGAAAGCGAGCAGAATTACCAGTATGAGTAACTGCGAAATATAGCCTGGGCCACAATTCAAAGGTTGATTTTATTCTTTGTCAGAATCGTAACCGAATTAGCGGATGGAAATTGGTGCCGAGAATCCATAGCAAATAACCGCTGATTTTGGACAATTTTAGGATTTCGCTTTGGTTTGTCGCCCATTCCTCTGGCTCATAAAAGTCGCTAATCTTTTAGATGAACCGGCAACTGAATATGAAAAGTGGTGCCGATTCCGGGGCTGGATTCAAAAAACAATTTACCCTGATGTTTTTCGACAATGATGCTATGAGACAGACTTAAACCCTGACCGGTGCCCTTGCCTACCATCTTGGTGGTAAAAAACAAATTAAAAACTTTTTCCCGAATTTGTTCGGGAATACCGGCACCGTTATCGCTGATGAGAATCTCCACCACGTCATCCAGCTTGCGGGTCACAATCCGAATTTTACCCATGCCGACTTGCTTTTCCTCAATGGCATGGGCCGCGTTGACGATGAGATTAAGAAAGACTTGATTCAGTTCGCTAGGATAACATTCAATGAAACTGACATCCGAGGCATAATCAGTTTCGATTTCGGCAATGTATTTATAGCTATTGCGGCTGATAATCAGGGTATTATTCAGTGCCTCGTGAAGATCAATGGTTTGTTTGCTATGGCTTGCTTCCACATGGGAAAAGCTTTTCATCGCCTTGACAATTTCGGTGACTCTTCCCACCCCTTCATAGGCCTGTTGCAAGGCTTTAGGGCTATCCTCCAGTATGAATGGCAAATCGTATTGCTTAGCCAAATCATCCAGTTGCAGTTTTAAGTTTTGATCGGCTAATGCTGACAAAGATTGCTGATATGCAATGATGTCAGCTATGTAGCCTTGCACCGCCGAAAGATTGTCACCTATATACTGGATTGGTGTGTTGATTTCATGGGCAACGCCAGCGGCCAATTGGCCTATGGCTTCCAATTTTTGAGCTTGGGCAAGCTGAGCTTGCATCGATTTACTTTCTGCGACGTCGTCTATCACCTCAAAAAATTGTAATGACCCATCAACATCGATGGCGGTCACTGTGAGTAGGGCTGGAAAAATATCGCCATTTTTACGCTGCCCCTCCACTTCACGGCGTTTGGCCAAATAGTCGGAATTTTTAGCCTCTAAATAACGTTGCAGATGGTGGTTGTGTTGCTCCGCAACAGCAGGCGGCATTAAACAACTGACATTTTTTCCGAGAATTTCGCCGTCGCTGTAGCCAAAAATTTGTTTTGCCCCCTCGTTAAAGCTGGTTATCACCCCGGCTTGATCAATGGTAACAATTGCACTGGAAAAGGAGTTCATGATGGCTTTTTCAGTGTCATGTCTGACTCTCCCCAGTTCATCGCTCATTTGTTTGCGGGATAAGGTTAGGGATGCGAAGAAAAATGCACCCAGTGCCGACAACAAATAAACCAATAAAATCGCCAATCGATAACTGGTTTGATAGTAAAACAATTGGCCGGATAATGTGGATCGTGGTGTAAATAACACGATTTTCCAAAAATATTCAGACGATTGCATGGTTTGTTGGCTAGCTCCAAATACAGTGTTGGAGCCTGATGAGGTGTGTTGTCCTAAGACCAGCGGGTAAACCGTGCTGTAAACAAACAGGCCGTTGGCCGTCAGCAGTGTTCCTTCATCCGCTGTGGAAATCTGTCGCCACTCTTCGGGAAAGTCGTATTGAAAGGTGCGATCTGTTTTATGCAGCATGAAACCCCATTCGTCCGCCGGTTTGGCACTGTTGCTCAACCAATAACCATCACTGTTGAGCAGCATGGCGTTACGTCCAGCACCTCGTACAATTTTTTGAAAATTCACCAACAGCTCATTGGCCAGATAGTTCAATAAAATGACACCTTGTTTACGACCCGCGTCGTCATGAATCGGCGTGCCGAAGCGAATCGTCGGTTTGAAAGGGATTACCAGCTGATTTTCTTCAACCAGTAAATCAAAGGGTGAAACATAGACTTCACCATTATCCAGGTTGAATATGTCATTGAAGAAATAGCGGCGCGATTTGTCCTGCAGCATCGCTTGCGGAACAACGGCAGGGTTGCCATCATTAGAATTGATACGCACCACTTCAAATCCACGGCTATTCAGGTAACGTATATTGTCGAAATGTGGTTTTTCTTTGGATAGTACTAAAAAGTAATGTGCCAAATCATCAAGTAGTGCTGGATTGCTGGTGTTCAAATAGTCCCGCAAAACTGGCAGATTGGCGGCAGTGCGCAGATCGGCATCAATCTCCTTAAATTTTTGCAATATGTGGGCTTGGGCAATTTCAATGTGGCCCCTGTCGCTCAATTCTATTTTTTTCACCTCACTCTGTTCTTCAAATCGGGCCAAAACCCACAAAGTCATGGAAATCAACATAACAGTGGGCAAATAAATCCATACAAAACGTTTTAGCAATGCTGGCATGGCAATAACTGACTGATTTTTTGCTATGGCAACATTCTGTCTTGGGCTTTGCAATGTTTTTGGTCTCTGATTTGTCGAATGGGACAGTCGGACTAGGAAAGTATGAGGGGCTGCAATCCGTTATTATTCAAGCTTGTCCGAACTGTATGCATTAAAAAACTGTCGAGCGGTGCGACCGTTTTTTGCTGCGTTTTGATGCGCAAAATCCAGCGCGGCTTTATGCAATACCGCTTTATCCCCTGGATAATCCGGAAAATAGCTGTCAACGATCGACAAAAAGTCTTCTGTCTGTTGCGGATAAAACGCCAATCGCAAACCAAAACGGTCGGACAGTGAAATTTGCTCCTCAATGGCATCGGCGTAATGCACTTCACCGTCGATTAATTGAGTTTCCAGATTATCGCGCATCCGTTCAGGCAATAAGTGCCGACGATTGGATGTGGCATAGAACAACACATTCCTGGGCGGCAATTCGATGGAGCCTTCAAGCACGCTTTTCAACGGTTTATAAAGGCTATCACCCGCTTCAAAGGATAAATCATCACAGTAAATAATGAAGCAATAGGCTTGCTCCCGTATGTCATCGACAATTTCCTGCAAGTAGATTAAATCCTGTTTATCTACCTCGATGATGCGCAAGCCTTGGCGTTGATAACGATTCAGCAAAGCCTTGACCAAAGACGATTTACCAGTGCCGCGCGCCCCCCAAAGCAAAGCATTATTAGCTGGCAAACCCGCCAAAAATCGCTCGGTATTGGTAATTAATTGCTGCTTCTGCGCTTCGATGCCTAGTAATTGTTCCAAACAAATCGGATCTATTTCCCGTACAGGGCGCAAATAAGCCAAACGTTGACGCCAAATGGCTGCATAAGTGGTGTTCCAATCGATCATGGGCTAATAAATAATGGTTATGAAACGTGGATACAAACTAGCAAAAATTCTTGATTAAAATACTAGGTATAAGCATAATAAAATTTTAGCAACAGTTATATAGAGACTCACATGGCCGATCCCATTGTTTTTACCGATAGCGCTGCCAGCAAAGTTGCTGGTTTAATACAAGAAGAAGGCAACGATAACTTAAAATTGCGGGTGTATATCACCGGAGGCGGTTGCTCCGGGTTTCAATACGGCTTTACCTTTGATGAAGAAGTGAACGAAGACGATACGCAAATTCAAAATGGTGGTGTGACCGTGTTAATCGATGCCATGAGTATACAATACTTGAATGGTGCAGAAATCGACTTCAAGGAAGACCTGAGTGGGGCGCAGTTCGTGATTCGCAACCCCAACGCCACCACAACCTGTGGTTGCGGATCATCATTTTCAGCCTAAAGCAGACTTAAGGCGGCAAGTTAGCCCGAAAATCGAACTTGTAACTGCCTTTACGAATATTCACAAACGCCAATTCAGGCAAACTCATCATCAAGCCACGAGTGCCGTTATGTAAGGCGGCACCATCGTCCAAGGGCCACTCAAACAAACCCAGTAGACTCTGGCCCAAACCGGTTAGCAGGTTAAATGCACCGTAGACCGGCCTGAGAAAAAATCCGTCATCGGTAAAAAAAATGAACGCGGCATCATCAGGGTTGTAATGGTACAACTCGGCCGTCAGCACATTGGATTCACGCAAATAAACCCACGGAGCAAACTCTCGTTCGTATTGTCTGGCCAATGCTTGTGTCCTAAAAGAAGCTAACACCCTGCTATTGCTGACCGGAAAATGCGTTTGGACATAAGCAAAAGCGGTAAAAGGGATGAAATTCAAGTCAGCATCGACTCTGGCACCCAATTGTTTTTGGGTTTCATCACCCAAAGCCTGATTGATAGTGCGAAATATTTCAGTGACGCAATTACGCGAGATCAGGTTATATGCATACTGTGCTTCCAGCTCGGCTGCCAAAACGTGCCGAAGTCGATTTAAATTCTCTATGGCTTGGCTAATTTTTAGTTCAGATAAATCAGGTTTGTCGATCGAAGCGGGCAAATTTAAAACTTTATCCGGTAAAGCCTGTTGCCCCTGATATCTTAAAGTTTGCGTGGATAAACTGGATTGCCATTCGCGATGCCGATTGGCGGCTCGTTCCAGATCGGCATATTGCAAATCATCCAGCAAAGCTTCATCGCCCAGCGTTTCCCATTGTTGACGCCAGTTTGATTCAGCCGCTTCTCGCTGGACTGACATTTCACGGGACTGTTGGCTAAAGTCTTTAGTCGATATGCTGATGGCGTCTGCCGAAAAGTCATCTAAAAATGTCCATCGCCCGGTGCGCAAGGTTTGTTCCACTACCAGCAAACGCGCCAAGCCAACCAATAACGCCTGCCCCCAATCCGGTCTGGTTTTGTGTATCAGCGTTTGCGCGGATTTCAACAGGCGCTGTTGATAACCTTTTAACAGTCGAACTTTAGCGGCATCCAGTTGCCATTGCGCTGCATCCAATTGATAGCAAGCATCCGTATTCAGAGGACGCTTGTCCATAATGACCTGCACCGCCAGCAACCCACTCAATAAATCCAAGTAGCGCTGTGAAAAACCATAATCCGAGCTATTAGCCTGATCGGGTGTCAACCGATAAATATCCTGCAAGAGTTGCTGTTTCAGTTGTGCTAAAAATGCGTGCCCATATTCCTGTTGAACTTGCTGTTGCAATTGGTCAAATACGCTGGTTGCCGCTGCAGCGGTGTTGCAATCACCTGGGTAATTCGGCAAAGTTTGGTGGGTATAAAACAAACCTGCACCGGGCACATTCAGTGTTTTGGGAACAATAGTACCGGTATCCAGTTTTTGTGCCTGTAGCCACTCAAGTAACAAAGTATCGTTTTCCAAACCTTGCAGACGCTTGAATTGTCTTTCCTGATCCCAGAACTGTTGTTTGAAATGCGTTTGTAAGCGATTAAAGGTGGATTCTGTTACTTCGACATCGGCAACATGCAGGGTGCGGTTTTGCAAATAGCGATAATCAAACTGAAAACTGTCGGCTTCATCTCTGATCAAGCGGGTCATGCCGCCAGTGTATTGATAATGGAAGACTTCGTCTTCGAATTGAATAGCAACATGTCCGCCGCTGGAACTGCCTTCGTTGGCTTCGATGTAAATATATTGAAATGTAGAGGCGTTGGCGCTGTTGAAACCAAGCAACAGCGCCAGACAAAAAAGACAGGTTTTCAACGCTTAGTTCGAGCTATCGTAACCTTCTTGTATGAACTCCATGTTAGAAGCATCACCGTTAGCAAAGTTTTCTTTGAAGGTATCAAAAGCTACGCCTTCAATACCGGCTTTTTTCAAACCTTTACCGATGCCTTTATAAGTATGCGGATCGGATTCCCAATCACTTACGCCACGCTTATTGGCAATACCCGCCAAACCTTTTTTGAAGGATGCGTAGTCGTTGGCACCAGAAGCCGATTTTAAATAGGCATAGGTATAATCAGCCACGTCGGTTTGGTATTTTTTAGAGCTACC
>CAZJYS010000073.1:0-2688 GCA_964550075.1 uncultured Methylomonas sp. | reverse complement strand
TTTCACCGCGCAATACCTGATGATGTCCATAATCACGATAATTGATATAGGCTTTTTTCAATAAAGCAGCATCTTCCTGGCTGATAAAGCCTTGTGCAGCCAATCCTTCCAGTAAGCGCACATTATCGGTAAAAGTCGCAAGACCAGGCTGGTGAGCGGTTTCAGCCAAAACCCCAAACTGCACCATAAACTCGATATCGGCAATCCCGCCTTTGCTTTGTTTGATATCGAAGACATTGGCTGCTTTACTGGCTAAATTGTCGCGCATTTTTTCACGCATTTCCCTAACCTGTAGCTTTAAATCGCTGATATCACGTGGCAAAGCCAGAATTCGGGCGCGAATGGCCTCGTATTCCGGTTTTAATTTCACATCCCCTGCCACAAATCGAGCTCGCACCAAAGCTTGATGTTCCCAAGTCCAGGCTTCGTCACGTAAATACGCTTCGTAATGCTGAATGTGTGTGACTAACAACCCGGAATCGCCGTTAGGTCTAAGCCGCAAATCAACTTCGTACAACACCCCGGACAGCATTTTGGTATCCAAAATATGCCGGACTTTTTGCCCCAATTTCAGATAAAACTGCATGCAGGTTAGTGGCTTTTCACCATCGGTGTTGGCATTTCCATCCAAACAGTCATACAAAAACACCAGATCCAGATCAGACGCATAACCCAATTCAATACCACCAAACTTGCCAAAACCGATGACGGCAAAACCACTGGCTTGTTGGCGAGTCGTGCCGGGTGGACAGCCGTGCTTTTCAGTCAGCATCTGCCAGGCCTTTTCCAATACCTGATCCAGGATCGCCTCAGCCGTCCAGGTCAGGTAATCGCTGACGATCATCAGCGGAATGACACCCATCAAATCAGCCGCCGCCACTCTTAATACATTCAGATGTTTAAACTGGCGCAGAGCGATCATCAATTGCTCGCTATCTTGGCTATCCACTTTATCCAGGGCCCTCGCCAAGTCCAGACTTAAATCAGATTTTTTTAAGGGCTCGTAGAGAGATTGAGGGTCAAGTAATTCATCAAACAGAATCGGATACAAAGCCAGGTATTCGCAAATCCAGGGGCTGGCTGCAGCCAGCTTGATTAGTTGGTTTAGTGCATCCGGATTTTCAGCCAACAGGGACAGATAAACATTACGTCCAGCAACCGATTCAAACAAATCCAGTATGCGTAACAGCGTGACATCCTGATTTTCTACACCCTGTACCCGCTCTATCAGCAAAGGCATCAGCCGATCCAGGATGCTGGCTCCCTTGGTGGTCATGCGTCGCACCGAGTGTGATGATTTAAACTCCAGCAAAGCCGCGTAAATCGCTTGCAACTCCACAAATCCATAGTCGGCCAAAATCTCCAGAGCTTGTTCTTCGTTGCCCCCAACCCAAACCTGACGCGCAGATTGTTTCTGATTATCTTGTTCACTCAGTGAAAAAACTTGTTCAAAAATTGCATGTACTTGCTGCCTGACCTTATCCAGTTCAGTTTTGAAGTCCTCCCAGCAAGCAAATTCCATGGAATAGGCTAGCGCAGATTGAGCATGATCAGTTTTGGGTAAATCGTGCGTTTGCTTATCCTGATATTCCTGTATGTGATTTTCCACCCGGCGCAAGAAGCGATATGCAAACTTTAATGTTGCGACATCCTCTGCTGTCATCAAGCCCAATTCATCGAGTACATTGAGGATAACTTGAATTTCCCGTCGTTGTAATGCGGCTTCCTGGCCACCCCGGATCAATTGAAAGGCCTGACCGATGAACTCCACTTCGCGGATGCCCCCCGGTCCGAGTTTGACGTTATCCATTCTGTCCTTGCGCTTTAATTCCTGGGTAATCTGGTATTTAAGACTACGCAATTCTTCAAACGCACCGTAATCCAGATAGCGTCGATACACAAACGGCTTGATCATCGCCGCCAGTTGCTTACCGGTTTCGACATCGCCTGCCACCTGCCGCGCCTTGATCATGGCGTAGCGCTCCCACTCACGCGCCTGAGTCAGATAATAATTTTCCATGCCGTCAAAAGTCATGATCAGAGGCCCGGAATCACCGAAAGGCCGCAGGCGAATATCGGTGCGAAATACGAATCCATCCACCGTCATCTCATCCAGAATTTTGACCAAAGAACGGCAGATTCGACTGAAAAATTCGCCGTAGCTGATTTCTTTTTTTTGATTCAAAACCCCGTCTTCGGCATAAGCAAAAATCAGGTCTATATCGGAGGAATAATTCAACTCCCAAGCCCCTAGTTTGCCCATACCCAACACAATCAGATTGAAAGCTGTACCGTCAGCCAGGGTTGGCGTACCCCAACGTAAACAGGCTTGCCGATAAAAAAAGTCCAGAGCTGTTTGTATACACACTTCCGCTAACGCAGTCAGATCGCTTAGCGTTTCGTCCAAATCAGACCATCCAGCCAAATCGCGCCAGGCAATCCGCAGCATCTCTCGCCGCCGAAACTGCCTTAATTGTTTGGCTAAAACCGCTTCGGAATCCGCAGGTTGATGTTGTAAAGCCATTTCATAGGTTTCACGGCGATTATTCAAAAACAAGTCGCCCGACACGACCAGATCTGTGATTAACCCAGGATCACGCAACCAGTTTTCACTGATGAATTGACTGCAACAACAAACTTTCAACACCGATGCGCTAAATCGCTCGTCAGCAAAAATCTCTGCATCGG
>CAZJYS010000072.1:0-8911 GCA_964550075.1 uncultured Methylomonas sp. | reverse complement strand
TAAAGCCCTGCAGCTGTTTTGCGGCCAAATTATCATTCGCGTTTGAGTCCGGGTTTGGCCAGATAGCATGTGAGCCGCCGTGACAAGCGGAACAGGCAATATCATTCCCGGTTCCTGAGCCATGAACATCAAAGCTTTTACGATATAAAACGTTGGAAACTTCTTTCTCAGCAAAGGTGTATTGGTTGTCACCAAGTTTCTCCAGACGATTTTCCTTAAATGGCATCACTGAAAAACGGACATCAATGGGATCTCTTGAGCGTTGGGAATCATCATTGGCATCAAAAGCTTTTTTCATGACCCCAGCACTAAAGTACCCTTGGCTAGAATTGCTGAGATTAGCATCGCCGACATGGCAAGACCCGCAGTTCGGTTCTTCTTGCCAAGGGTATCTGAAGTGTTGGGTGCCATCGGTATACTTACCAGCCCCCCACATATTGGCATTGTATTTTTCGTTGCCGTACAAATTGCCAACTGCCGCCATATCGCCATGACAATCATCACATTTCAGACCTGCTGCATGATGGATATCCCGATAGCTTTTGCTGTTCGGCCCAGCATGACATTTCAAACAGTTATCTTCCATGGCTATATTGTCTCCGAATGGCAATAGCAAATCGGCATCCTCACGCATGGGGAACAGCTCTGGATCCCAATTATTTTTGGTGACTTCGTAATTGGCGATTTTTTGTTTGCCTGTTGCAGGATCTAGAGGCTGACCAATTCCATAGTCGTCGTTATGCTGCGAATCCCAGCCACGACCTCCCCACATGATCGGGTGTCCACGTTCATCCCGAATCAGATCACCTTTCTTATGCTCGCCATTGTCAGCTTTGTAAACCTGCAATTTGGCATGGAATCCATGCTCGGCTCTGGAATAGTCCGAATATTGGTAAACAAATGCTCGTGCTGACCAACTGACTTCTCTCCTAGCTTCGCTAATATGACAAGAGCTATAACAGAAACTTAAAGACCGGCCACGGGCGGCACTACGCAAATCCTCATGGCTATCCAGCAATTGTGTCGATAAGGCATAAGGGCTGGCTGGAACGCTTAAGCCCATGAATACCATGTAATCATGCAACAGCAACATATTCCAAATAGCGGCTTTTTCTTCCTCTTCCCAACTAGGCTGGCGAGTGCCAACTTCGTTAGCGGGCATATAAGCGGTTCCATCTTTGTAGGCCAATTGCAGTTGCAACTGCCAGGTTGCGTCGTTCGTGGGGTTGGTGTCGCTGAATGAACCATCCGGTTTTTTCCAGCGCGAAGCAGCCACCCGAGTTTTTAGCAAACCGTTTTGATCACGTTCAATTCCTGCCGCAGCTTCCTGTTCAGGCTTGATAATCAGCTGATTCGATTTCGTAAAAGGATGTTTGGCTTCAAACACATTGTGTACTGCAGGAGGCCAGAATTTACTTGGATCATTTCCCGGCTTGAAACTACCCGCACCAGTAGCCGGTCCAGGTTTGCTGGAATCGTTCGGATCGGTCATTTCGGTAACCCGAACTGGAGTGCGCCATAATTCCGCCGGTGCAGCAATGCCACCTTTTAAATGACATTCGCGGCAACGTGTTTCACTGGCTGTGGTGTAAACCGCATCGGTTGCTGCAACGATCTCATTGTCGGCTTTGGCCTGCACGCGCATGATCGGGTAAGGATTTATCCTGCCTTTGTCATCTACATCAGTGGCAGGAATGAATTGAGCCATGAATTTGCTCAAATTTGCGTTGTAATCAAAATTTTGCGGATCGTTCGCTTTGTAAGGGTCATTAGCCCCCGGCATTTTTCTTTTGCCAGCTATTTGATCGATATTCCCAGGCACACCTTCATCCGGTTTTGCATAAGCCTTTGGTGGTGTAAAGGAACTAATGGTATCGGCCACTGCCAAGCCCTTCTGCGGAAGATTCAAGACTTTTTCGGCAATAGGCTGTCTAATCCTGTCCCAAAATTCGGATTTCTTGATTTTGGCACGAGTAAAATCCTGCCCCTCAATAAATGTGGTGTTGCCACTGGCCACTGTGGCAGCGTAATCATAATTGGAGCCGATTTTGTCGTCTGCAAAAAAATTCTGACTAGTGGAGTTGATTGAGTCGGGCGCAACCGGATCCAAGGGGTTGAGAGCTGCCGAATAGACAACGCTCACTTCAGAGTTATTGATCAACTTGGGTTTGTGTTCAATTTTCTTAAAGACTTGTGCATTCAGAGCATTAAAACTGGGGTAAGTGTTGTAGGGCAGATTGATATTACTGCCGCTCATCATGCCGCCTTCTTCGAAGGGCAAGACTACATAACTATTCTTGTCTCTTGCCAAGCCTTCAGGATTCTTCGGATCGCTGGAGGGAGCTGTTTGTTGTGTAACGGTTCCTTGCGGGAGATCTGCCTGCAACGGCATCACTGTGACCGATAAGTCATCGCTACATTTTTTTCCGGCAACCGCAACATTCAAAGTCACTTTAAATTTGCCAGTCTGAGCAAATTGATGCGAAATGCTGGCTCCTGATTTACTGTCTGATTCATCACCAATCGACCATGAGTAGCTAATTTCAGAGCCTTTCTTGGCCTTAATGCTGTTCGCGGTAAAAGTGATGGATTCACCAATCTCTGCGTTGATATCAGAAACAGGTGTCGAAATAGCACATGCAGGAATTAATCCGGTAGTCTTGCAGCTTGCAGGTGCGCCACTCACATTCAAAAGCAATTTATTGACCTGGCGATTGTTAGGGTCTGTGACTTCAACCCGCACCAAACAAGGAATAGCTGTAGCCGCTAATAAATTGAGATTAAAATTTCGTTTCGGATCAGTACTTGCCGAATACAAAAGCTTTTGAGTACCGGGGTCAAAAACGCTAATTTGAGCACTGGGTTGAATTGATTGGGATGTTTTGCCTTTGACAACCACTTTACCGGATTTTTTGTCGTATTTAGCGGTTGCTGTAACGGGTTTTGCAGCCGCTTGAGCATTTGGGGTAAATCCGCCCATCTGGACTAACAATAAAATCATCATGGCCAGCGTATTAAACCTGAGTCCTCGACTAGATTTCATAATATCTCCTTTAATTCTTGCATAATATCCAGCAGGATTTAGCAAAAAAAAGGCCAAATTCATTGATTTGGTAAATCAAGGGGTTATTGTTTTTAATCCAGAGTCTTAGTAGGGGATATGCCGCAAATCACAATTAAACTAGGTTATTTAACCTGATCACTTAATGTTACCCGGTCTTGAAGATTGTTTTAAAAATCTCACGCACTAAAACAAACATTAATTAATATAATCTGCCAATTTTGTATGACATCGATATGCTCAATAAGGTCTTTTCAATATGACTTATTTGCAATGTGCATTTTTAGTTTAAAAAAACAAAATTAATAATCTATTTTTTTAGCAATGCAATTTAAAATTTTATCTTTGGATTTAACTAAATTAATCTACGGATTAATATTCTGCTCTGGTTTGACCAGCTTGATTTATGAAATGGTATGGATACGCCAGTCTGCTTTTATATTTGGCTCAAGCGCATTGGCTCTGTCCACAGTTTTAGCCGTATTTTTTTTGGGTTTAGGCTTGGGTAATTATCTATTTGGTCGCCTGAGTTTAAAAATAAGTCATCCTTTATTATGGTGTGCAGGTATAGAGTTAATATTGGCCATATATGGATTTGCCAGCCAACCCCTTTTTGGTGTTGTCGATACAATTTATGGACATGTTTATAGAGAGTATTATCCAACCTCGACTCAATTATTATTGATCAGAGCTGGACTGGTAACAGGTTGTTTAATATTGCCCACTGTCTGTATGGGTGGCACATTGCCATTATTCTGCAGGCAAATCATTAAAAATCCCCACAATATTTCTGCAAAACTTAGTTACATTTATGGTTTCAATACTCTAGGCGCTGCCTTTGGCTGTTTGCTGACAGGATTTGTGTTTCTACCGAAAATGGGCCTTAATGCCACGCAACTCCTGGCAATTACGCTGAATTTTTTCATCGGTAGCGGATTTTATTTGCTATATAAAAAACTAAATAAAACAGATTCAGAAAACCAAACAGAAATAAAATCAGAAATCTCAGTATCTAAAACTGTAAGCCCAAAATATATTTTATTGGTGGGCATATTGTTTTTCATGGTAGGTGCTGCTGGATTAGCCAATGAATTGATATGGACAAGATTTCTAACTCACTTTATTCGAAATAGTGTTTATACCTATACCTTATCCTTGAGCGCGGTCCTGGTTGGTACCGCAGTGGGCAGCATGTGGCTGGGCCCTAAATTGGATGATTTATCCCAAAATCGCAATTTATTTATCCGCTTTGCCGTTTTGCAGTGCTTGTCAGCTCTGATACTGCAGGCTGGCACACATTTGCCCGTTGAGTTTTGGCAATCCCTCAAACCGTTAGGCTTCATGGCATTTGGCATCCTGATGCTCCCTTCAGCGATTATCGCAGGGGCAGTATTTCCACTGCTCAATCGATTAGTCCAGCAGCAGCCTCATCAAACCGCCAGCCGTGTCGGTATGTTTACAAGCTTAAATATTTGGGGTTGCATATTCGGTTCGCTACTAACCGGTTATGTTTTATTACCAATATACGGACTGGATTTCAGTATCACTGCAAGTACGGGTTGGAGCATCTGCGCAGCGATCATGGCAATAGGTTTTAGTTTTCGCAGTCGAGCAAGCTTCTTGAATTATTCTGGAGTCTATAGTCTGTTTTTGGTTTGGCTGGCCTTGCTGATTTTTCCGCCCTTGAAGATACCTCATGACTTTATTGCTCATGATGAAAAACTGGTGGATGTGGAGGAGGGTTACAACAGCAATCTGGCTGTGGTTATGCGCCACCAAGAGAAAACCTTGCTGGTTGATCGGCTCTGGCAAGGAGTAGGCCATAAAAACTATCAGGTTATGGTCGCCCACGTGCCGATGATTCATTATCCTGATGCGCAGAACGTTCTGGTGATTGGCTTAGGCGCAGGTACAACAGCCAGCCGATTTTTGGATTACGGAATATTGCATTTGGATATCGTCGATATTGAACCCAAGATTTTCGATTTCACCCGCAAGCATTTTCCTTCTGCCTGGATGGATGACTCGCGCGTTTCTTTACTGCCCGAAGATGGCCGAAATCACATCAAACACAGTTCCAGAACCTACGACGTCATTTCCGTAGAAGTTGGTCAACTCGATCGACCCGGCGTAGGTGCGTTTTATACGCAAGAGTTTTATCAGCAAGCCTTTGCAAGGCTACGAGATAAGGGCATGATTTCTCAATTCGTGCCGCTACCCTTCCTGACTCCCGCAGAATTCGCCGGTATCATCAAAACCTTTTTGAGCGTATTCCCCAATGCGCAACTTTGGTACAACACCGAAGAATTGCTGCTAATGGGATTCAAAGGTGACATTCGCCGACTGTCACCACAAGGCTTTGCGCAAATAACCACCAATCCCAAAATCAAATCCGACATCAATATCAACTATTGGGGAGGCTCGTCTTATAGTCTTAGCCGCTTTCCAGCTTTCCTGTCCGGCTTCCTGGCATCAGGAGAACAACTGAATGCTTTGGCTAACATCGCACAGGCCACGGTTTATAACGATGACAAAATGCAATTGTCTTACAGCATTGATCACTACCAACGCACGGACCAACGCTCCCAGATCATGGTGCCATTTTTACAAAAAAACTTAACGCCCATGGAGGCTGCCGTTGAATCCGGCACGACCGATCTTCGTAGTCTGCAAAATGCCGAAGGACAGCGGGATTTAAATGTTGCTGATATTGCTGCCGCCGATCTATTGAATCAACTTTCCCCAGGAGTGGCTGTGAAACCAGAGCATGCGCAAAAAGCCTATGATCTGGCTCAGCAGGCCTTGAAATGGAATCCTCGTAATCTGAATGCCAAACTGCAGCTACAAAATGCCTATTCAGTCCTCCACCCATCAGAGGAATTTATTGATATTGTGCCCTGAGGGAGGGCGTACAGAATCAGATATGCGGATTTACAAGACAAGCTGCGGATTTTCAAGGAAAATAGCGACGTTTTAAGCGTATACCAGTTTTCATGTATAAATACGACGGCTTGGTTATCCACCAAAGCCATGACGACGAAGGCATTATCGAAGTAGTCGAAAAAAACGGCGAGCGGGCTTTGCACTTTGGTTCTTCCGCCCGGCAAAGCAGCATGCTGTTAAGCGACCCGAATAGACTGCACTCTCTTTACGCCAGAGCCATGATGGGTCTGTTGCTGTTTCACGAAAACCCGCAAGAGGTTTTGATGATAGGCCTAGGCGGCGGCACTATTGCAAAATTTATGCTGCACCAATTTTCCGATTGCCACTTGAAAATCGTTGAGTTTCGAAGCAGTGTTTTAAAAGTGGCCCGCAGCCATTTTGGCTTACCCTTCGATCCGCGCCTTAAAATCAAGATCGGCTGCGGCGCGCAACACGTGCTGCAACAAAGCCGATCCCATGATGCCTTGTACGATTTGATCATGATAGATGCATACGATCATGCCGGAATGGCTCCTGAAGTCAGCAGTGAATTATTTTTTGATAACTGCCGAACCCTATTAACCAAGAATGGTCTGTTAGTCATCAATTTGTGGGGCACCGATAAGGATTTATTCAAACAAGTCAGCTGGAATATGGGACGGGTTTTTGACTGGCGCATATTATTTCTGCCGGTTCGCACCCGCGGCAATATTATCGGTTTTGTGTTCGGCGAAGATTTCCCCAAACCCAGCATGAAAGCCTTAATGGAAAAAGCCAAACTTCTGGAAAGCCAGTATCAACTGGAGTTTTCGGTGTTTTTGCAGGATTTTAAACGTAACAACCCTAGCAACAATCTCAATCGGATCATCAACACGTGAATCACAACGCTGCCAACATCTTCGGCTATAAAAAATACTGGGCGCAACGCTTCGGGCCAGTCCCGGAATTGCCGATGAGCCTAGCCGAAATGCAACAACTGGGCTGGGATGCTTGCGATATTATCTTGGTCACTGGCGATGCCTATGTCGATCACCCCAGTTTCGGGATGGCGGTGATTGGTCGGGTTTTGGAAGCGCAAGGCTTTAGAGTCGGCATTATTTCCCAACCGGATTGGCAAAGTGCCGAGGATTTTCGTCGCTTGGGTCAACCTACATTATTTTTTGGTGTCACCGGCGGCAACATGGATTCCATGGTCAACCGTTACACATCCGATAAAAAAATTCGCTCCAACGATGCTTATACCGCCAATGGCGAAGCGGGCAGACGCCCGGATCGAGCCGTCAATGTCTATTCGCATCGCTGCCGGGAAGCTTATAAAAACGTGCCTATCATCATCGGCGGCATCGAAGCCAGCTTACGCCGTATCGCCCATTATGACTACTGGTCTGACAAAGTCCGCAAATCGATTTTGCTGGATTCCAAAGCCGATTTGCTGGTGTATGGCAACGCCGAACGACAAGTGGTGGAAATCGCGCATAGATTGGCCAAAGGCGAAAGCATCCATGACCTGAAAGGCATACGCGGCACGGTGCATTTTGTGAAGCAAATACCGCAAGGCTGGATGGAAAAGGACTCTACGGATATTGATAAACCCGGCGCGGTGATTTCTCATATCAACCCTTATCAGGAACAACCGGATTGCGACGACCAAGGACGGTCGGAGTGCAGCAACGGGTCGGGAACCCGTGCTGCCGATGAAAAACCTGCCGTAAACCCAAACGAACACGTTATTCAGTTCAAACCCATCACCAACAAACAACGTGCGCAAACCGTCATTCGTTTACCTGACTATGATGCAGTAAAAGATGATCCGATTTTATACGCCCACGCTTCCCGAGTGATGCACGGCGAAACCAATCCCGGCAATGCCCGGGCGCTGATCCAGCGCCATGGTAGTCGTGAAGTGTGGATCAACCCGCCGCCGCTACCCTTGACCACCCCGGAAATGGACGGCGTGTTCGACCTGCCTTATTCCCGGCTGCCGCATCATGCTTACGGCAAAGCCAACATTCCTGCCTTTGAGATGATTCAGCATTCAGTGTTGATTATGCGCGGCTGTTTCGGCGGTTGCAGTTTTTGTTCGATTACCGAGCACGAAGGTCGCATCATTCAAAACCGTTCCGAGGATTCCATCATTCGAGAGATTGAAGCCATCCGCGACACCTCACCCAATTTCACCGGGCATATCTCCGACCTGGGTGGACCAACGGCCAATATGTGGCGACTGGCCTGCAAAGATCCGGACATTGAAGCCTCCTGCCGCAAACCTTCTTGTGTGTATCCAGGCATCTGCCAAAACCTGAATACCGACCAAACGCCGCTGGTGAAATTGTACCGCCGCGCCCGCAAACTGCCCGGCATCAAGAAAATTTTTATTGCTTCCGGTTTGCGTTATGACATTGCCGTAGAAACCCCGGAATATGTCAAAGAATTGGTGACTCATCACGTCGGCGGCTATCTAAAAATCGCCCCGGAACACACCGAACAAGGCCCGTTATCGAAAATGATGAAACCGGGCATGGGTACTTACGACCGTTTCAAACAGATGTTCGATAAATACTCCAAAGAAGCGGGCAAAGAGCAATATCTGATTCCCTACTTCATCGCCGCCCACCCCGGCACCCGGGATGAAGACATGTTGAATCTGGCCTTATGGTTAAAACGCAACGGCTTTCGAGCCGACCAAGTGCAGGCTTTTTTACCCTCGCCGATGTCAATTGCGACGGCCATGTATCACTCAGGCAAAGACACTTTGCATAAGGTGGCGCGCAATAGTCCAGATATCGCCATTCCCAAAAGCATCAAACAACGCCGCCTGCATAAAGCCTTTTTGCGTTATCACGACCCAAAAAACTGGCCGCTTCTGCGCGAAGCCTTGAAAGCCATGGGCCGCGCGGATTTGATCGGCAACGGCAAACAGCATTTGAT
>CAZJYS010000071.1:0-8966 GCA_964550075.1 uncultured Methylomonas sp. | reverse complement strand
CGTCATTTTGTTAAAATTGGCCAATTGCGCTCCGCATCCTAAACATAAAACTCAACACCATGCCAAGCCAACACCTAACCACCCTATTCCGCCCTGAAATTCTGTCCATGTCCGCCTACCATGTAGCCGACGCCAGCAACTTCATCAAACTCGACGCTATGGAAAATCCCTACGGCTGGCCTGCTGATATACAAGAGGAATGGCTTACATATTTGAAAGATTGCCCGCTGAACCGCTATCCGGATCCTGAGGCCAAAGAGTTGGCCAGCGCGTTGCGGCAAAGTAATCAAATCCCTGAACACTCGGGTTTGCTGATGGGCAACGGTTCTGATGAAATCATTCAAATCCTTTTAATGGCATTGACAGCCAATTCAACTGTATTGGCCCCTGAGCCCGGTTTTGTGATGTATAAGCAAGTGGCGCTCAGCCTGGGCTTACGCTATCAAGGGGTACCACTGCTGGCTGATAGCTTTGAATTGGATATGCCTGCCATGCTGGACACCATAACATCTTTGCAACCCGGCCTGATTTTCCTGGCTTATCCCAACAATCCAACCGGTAATTTATTCGACGCACTATCCATTAAAAAAATTTTGGCCGTTGCCCCCGGCTTGGTGGTGGTGGATGAGGCCTACGCACCTTTTGCGGACGCCAGTTTTATGAATGAGTTAGCCCATCACCGCAATTTACTGGTGATGCGCACCGTGTCCAAACTAGGTCTGGCTGGTTTAAGGTTGGGCTTTTTGGCAGGAGACAGTGCCATACTCGAACAACTGAATAAAGTCCGCCTGCCATACAACATCAATTGCCTGACGCAAATTACCGCCAGCTTTGCCTTAAAGCGCCAGGAATTTCTTTTGCAGCAAACCCATGACATCTGTCAACAACGCAGTTTAGTGTTAGCCGCTTTACAAGCAATGGCAGGTATCAAAGCTTACCCCAGCTCTGCCAATTTTATTCTGTTCAAAACGCTGCAGCATTCGGCAAACGAGGTGTTTTCTGCACTTAAAACTCAAGGCATTTTGATCAAAAACCTCTCTCCACAAGGTGGCTTATTGCATAACTGCCTGCGAGTCACGATCGGAAAACCGGAAGAAAATCAGGCATTCCTGACAGCGCTAGAAATCTCGCTTTCTCGACTACCATAAATTTCCAATGTTTTATTTGGCCTTACTCCTCAATATCGCTTTCAATAGTCAGGGCCAGTAAGGTATATTTGCTAAAAAACTATAATAATTGATGTACGCCTATGTACATTATTCAGCAACAGGAGTGTTACCTATGAACCAAGAAGGCGTCGATACCTCAAAACGCCAGTTTCTAACCTCGGCCTTGTCCGTGGTTGGAGCCGTCGGGGCAGGCTACTTGGCCGTCCCATTTCTCTCCCAAATGCAGCCCAGTGCTAAAGCCATGGCGGCCGGTGCTCCTGTTGAAGTTGATCTCAGCAAAATGGAGCCCGGCCAGCTGATCAGAGTTGCCTGGCGAGGTAAACCGGTTTGGGTGTTAAACCGTACCCCGGAAGTCATCACCACTTTATCCACATTGGATAGCAAGTTGGCTGACCCGATGTCAAACGAATCCTTGCAGCCTGAAAACAGCAAAAACCCATTACGCTCCATTAAGCCCGAGATTTTCGTGGCGGTTGGATTGTGTACCCACTTGGGCTGTTCGCCAACGTTCCGCCCGGAAATTGCGCCAAGTGACTTGGGTAATGACTGGAAAGGCGGTTTTTTCTGCCCTTGCCACGGCTCGTGGTTCGACCTTGCTGGCCGTGTCTATCGAGGTGTTCCGGCACCCACCAATCTCGAGGTACCGCCTTACCGTTTTGTTAAGGACACCTTTATCATCATTGGCGAAGAAGGCGAGGCGAAAACAGCATGAAAAAAAGATTAAATCAATGCAGCGAATGGTTGCTGGAGCGTTTCCCAATTTCGGATTTGTGGAACGAACACATGGCGCATTACTACGCGCCCAAAAACTTCAATGTCTGGTATTTTTTTGGCTCACTGGCACTGTTGGTGTTAGTTAACCAGTTCATTACCGGCATTTTACTGACCATGAATTACAAGCCGGACGCCAAATTGGCCTTCGACTCGGTCGAATACATCATGCGTGACGTCAACTGGGGCTGGCTGGTGCGCTACATGCACTCCACTGGCGCCTCGGCGTTTTTCATCGTGGTTTATCTACACATGTTTCGTGGCTTGATCTACGGCTCGTTCAAACAACCGCGCGAACTGATCTGGATCTTCGGCATGTTGATCTTTGTCTGCCTGATGGCTGAAGCCTTTATGGGCTATTTATTGCCTTGGGGACAAATGTCGTACTGGGGTGCGCAGGTGATTATCTCCTTGTTTAGTGCGATTCCGGTGGTTGGCGATGAATTATCCCTTTGGGTTCGCGGTGACTACGTAGTATCCGATGCCACCTTGAACCGCTTTTTTGCTTTCCATGTCATTGCAGTGCCACTGGTTTTATTGATTTTGGTATTTCTGCACATCGTCGCCTTGCATGAAGTGGGTTCAAACAACCCAGACGGTATTGAAATCAAGGAAAAATTGAGCTGGAAAGGTACACCGTTGGATGGCATTCCTTTCCATCCTTACTACACCGTCAAAGATATTGTTGGCGTTGGCGTCTTCATGTTCTTTTTTGCGGCGGTGATTTTTTACATGCCGGAATTGGGCGGCTACTTCTTGGAACACGCGAATTTCATACCGGCTGATCCATTAAAGACACCGGAGCATATCGCCCCAGTCTGGTACTTCACACCGTTCTATGCCATTTTGCGGGCAGTACCTGATAAATTTGCCGGGGTCATCGCCATGGGCGGTGCCATTGTCGTGCTATTCATGCTGCCTTGGCTGGATCGTAGCAAAGTCAAATCAGTGCGTTATCGTGGTGGTATTTTCAAAAAAGCCTTGCTGCTGTTTGTGATTGCCTTTGTGGGTTTGGGCTATTTAGGCACACAACCGGCAACACCAGGCGCAACCACTGTTGCCAGAATATTAACCGCCGTTTATTTCGGCTTCTTCCTGCTCATGCCGCTCTATACCCGCTGGGAAAAAACCAAACCGGTACCCGAAAGAGTGACTGAAAACCTGACATTAGAAGAGCGAATTCCAATGTTTAAGGCGATCATTGATGAAGTCATTCTGACCGAGGAAACTCCCGGAATGATGGGGGCAACGGTAGTCAAGAGAAAACCGAATTATGCAGGCATTCAAGCTGTATTGATTCGTTTTGCGAAAAACCTGAAAAAGAGCCTGGATTAAGTCATGAAAAAAATTCTCTTCTCTCTTTTATTGTTGCTACCTTTGAGCGTCGCCGCTAGCGGCGGTGGTTTCAAACTGGAAGATGCCGACATCGATCTGTCGAATAGCGCCATGCTGGAACGGGGTGCCAAACATTACGTCACCTATTGTCTGGGCTGCCATTCCGCAAAACATATCCGTTACAAACGTATAGCTATTGACCTACAGTTGGATGAAGCGGAAATCTTGAAAAATGTCGCTCCTTTAGGCGCGGGTATTTACGATCAGATGCATTCGGCAATGAACAGTCATGATGCTGAAAAGTGGTATGGCACCAATCCACCGGACTTATCTCTGATTGCCCGCTCTCGGGGAGCCGATTGGCTGTATACCTATCTAAAAAGTTTCTATACAGAGAAAGGTAAACCGACTGGCGTTAACAATGCCGTATTTCCAGATGTCGCTATGCCTAATGTGTTTTGGCAATTGCAAGGCACTCAAACCGCTGTGACCAAGAATATCGACGGTCAGGAAGTGATTACCGAGCTGAAATTAACTGAACCTGGTCAATTGTCGCCGCAAGAATTCGACAAAATGGTCAATGAATTGGTGAATTTCCTGGTGTATGTCGGTGAACCGGTGCAACTTGAGCGGCAACAAATGGGAAAATATGTGTTGTTTTTTATCCTGATGTTCATTGTTCTGGCTTACTTGCTCAAAAAGGAATACTGGAAAGACGTTCACTGATAGATCAAGCGGAACGCCACTTGGCGTTCCGCGCTTCTCGCACCAACCCTCCGGCTGTTCTGCCACCCCAATTCCACTAGCAACCATGGTACAATCCGCCCCGTTTCAAACTCTGCTTAGTTAAAGAGGTTTACTTCGTGGCAAACATTACCAGCCGAAAATCCGCAATGATACTGTTCAGTTCCGTGAACTGCATTATGAGTCACTGCGCCCGCCTCGTCGTTCATGAAAAAGGTGTCCCAGCCGACATCGAGTTTTTCGATCCCAACGAGCCGCCGGAAGATCTCCTGGAACTAAACCCACACGGTAACTCTCCTACGTTTGTGGAACGTGATCTGGTGCTTTATGACGCCAGAATCATTATGGAATATCTGGATGAACGCTTTCCTCACCCCGCCCTACATCAAATGGATCCTGTTTCCCGAGCCAATGCCCGCATGCTGATTAAACGCATCGACCAGGACTGGTATCCCATGCTTGAAGAAGTGCAAATCCATGGCGATAAAAAGGCAACGAAAGCCAAAAAACATCTCAAGGAAAGCTTGATGGCGGCAGCACCGGTCTTTGAAGCCACCCCCTATTTTATGAGCGAAGAATATTCTTTAATTGACTGTGCCATGGCACCTTTTTTGTGGCGTCTTCCCAGCATTGGTATCGATATTGCCAGTCTCGGCAAAGGTATTACAGCTTATGCCAACCGGCTATTTTCCCGCAAAGCCTTTCAAGACAGCCTGACCCGCGAAGAAAAAGAATTAATGCCCGTAAGTAAATGACACCTTTAAAACCCTATCTTATTCGATCCATCTATGAATGGATCAACGACAACCAACTGACTCCACACTTGCTGGTTAATGCAGAATACCCAGGCGTCAGTTTACCGACCGATTTTGTAGAAGATGGTCGCATCGTTTTGAACATACGGCCTGCCGCTATTCAGGGTTTGGTACTGGATAATGACGAAGTGCAATTTAACGCCCGTTTTTCTGGCAAACCCATGCGCATCAATGTACCCATTCCAGCCATTCTGGCCATTTATGCGAAAGAAAATGGCAGGGGTATGGTTTTCGACCCGGAAGATAGTGAAGACACCCCACCGCCACCCGAAAAAAAGCCACCACAAAGGCCGCAACTCAGAGTTGTAAAATAACGAATAGCCTAGAGCGTTTTTCAATAACTCTATGTTGAACCGCACTGGAAAACATAGTTTTCTAACAGCAAGGCACTTAAGACAGCGCTAAAGTGATTGCGGTAGAATGCCAGCTCATTCATATGCCGGGGAATGCCAATGACTCAGGATACTCAAGTAGCCTTATCCGAAACTGAAATCGTGCAACGCTTAGGTTCGGAGTTACCACACTGGTATTACGAAAACGGCTGGATTCGGCGTAAGATCAAGACCAGCGGCTGGAAAGCCACACTGATGGTCGTCAATACCGTTGGTCACTTGGCGGAAAAGGCTTGGCACCATCCTGACTTAACGGTTTCGTATGCCTTCGTGATTGTCAAGCTGGTCACCCATGCCGCCAAAGGCGTGACCGAAAAAGACTTTGCCCTGGCGAAAAAAATCGAAGAAGTGGTGATGTGGGATGCCGCCGCCGAATCGCATGATATTTTTGAAGGCACGCCCGAAGACCCCCGTTTCAAATACATTAAAAAAGACTGAGGACAGCACCATGACTGAAATCACCGAGATACCCAGCCCATTCTGCGGTATCGGCACCGACGATCTGACCATACAGATCGACGGCGCAAACCTGAAAGTGACTGCAGGCGGTTGCGCCGTCAATACCCCCGCATTCGAGCAGGCCATTACCGACACTAGCCCGCGCGTTGCTGGTCAACAGGTCAGCCTGGATATCGCCATCACAAAAGCAGCTGATTTGCTGCGCGATACCCACCAGCCTGTCATCGGTGGTTGCGCAACCGATGTTAACGGCATGCGCGCGCTGCTGGCTCTGGCAGATAAAGCCGGCGCTGTCGTCGACAATATTAACTTCAACGCCGCCCGCCGCAATTTATTGGCCATGCAAGACTCGGGCTGGATGAACACCACGCTGGCCGAGGTGAAAAATCGCTGCGATTTGCTATTGATCATCGGCACCGATCCCGAAGTGTTTGCACCGCGCTTTTTCGAACACTTTATGTGGAACGAACAAGCCATGTTCCTTGATAGCACCGATCAGCGCGAGGTGATTTATTTAGGTAAGGTACCTGCGGGGCAAGCCGCCGTATCACCATCCGGCAATAAACCGACTGTTCTGGCCTGTGCCGATGTCGATTTGCCCGATGTAGTAGCGGTATTGTCGGCCCTGGTCAAGAATCAACCCATACGCGTCGAAACAGTGGGTGATATCGCCGTGGCTCAATTACAAACTGTAGCCGATAAGCTACGCAACGCCCGTTATGGCGTAGTGCTCTGGAGCGCAGGCAAATTAACTTTTGAGCATGCCGAACTGACCGTGCAAACAATCTGTAACATCGTCAAAGACATCAATATGCAGGATACCCGCTGCTCCGGTTTACCATTGGGTGGCAAGGAAGGCGATTATACGGCCAACCAGACCTGCGGATGGACGACGGGGTATCCGGCCCGGGTTAATTTTGCCAAAGGCTATCCGGAATACGATCCTTTTCTGTTCGATAGCCAAGCCATGATTGCAAACGGCGAAGCGGATGCTTTGGTATGGGTTCACGCTTATAATTCAACGGCAACGCCCCCCCAAACACATCTGCCCAGCATCGTGATCGGCCGCTCCGGCATGACATTCGAGCGGGAGCCCGACGTGTTCATTCCTGTCGGCACCCCCGGTATAGACCACGCCGGCCATGTATATAGGATGGACAGTGTCGTGGCCTTGCGCCTGAAAAAATTGCGCGACTCCGGCCTGCCCAGCACAGCCGAAGTATTGACCGCTATCGAACAAGCACTTTAGGATCAAACACATGCTGATAAAACTTACAGGTGGAACCGTTTACGATCCGGCCAGCGGCATCGACGGACAACAGCAAGATATTTTCGTACAGGATGGCCGCATCGTCGATGCGCCCAAAGACGGCCGTCCGGTAGACCAGGAATACGATTTGCGCGGCAAAGTGGTGATGTCCGGTGCGATAGACATGCATACCCACATTGGTGGTGGTAAGGGCAATATCGCCCGTACCTTGTTACCGGAAGACCATCGCGCTGACCCGGTTCATCGCACCCACCTAACCCGCTCCGGCACCGGTCATGCCATGCCATCCAGCTTCGTTACCGGTTATCGCTATGCCGAAATGGGCTACACCGCCTGTTTCGAACCGGCGGTATTACCCATCAACGCCCGCCAAGCCCACATGGAAATGGGCGATACGCCGATTATCGATAAGGGCGGCTACGTGATGCTGGGCAGCGACGATTTCTTGCTGCGCATGCTGACCGCCAAGAAAGACCAGAAAGCCATCAACGATTACGTGGCCTGGACCTTAAATGCTTCCAAGGGCATCGGTATCAAGGTGGTCAACGCCGGCGGTATTAACGCGTTTAAATTCAATCAGCGCAAGCTGGATCTGGACGAGCAAAACAGCCATTACGCCGTCACGCCACGGCAAATTCTGCAAACCCTGGCCCGCGCGGTCAAGGAACTGGGCATCACCCATCCTCTGCACGTGCATGGCTGCAACCTGGGCGTACCCGGCAACGTCGATACCACCTTGAACACCATTCAAGGCGTTGAAGGCTTGCCGATGCACCTGACCCACATCCAGTTTCATAGCTACGGTACCGAAGGCGATTTCAAGTTTTCCTCCGGCGCCGCGCAGATTGCAGAAGCAATCAACAATAACAAGAACATTACCGCCGACGTCGGCCAGATTCTGTTCGGCCAGACCGTCACTGCTTCCGGTGACAACATGCGCCAACACGCCAATCATCGCTTCGCCAGCCCCAACAAATGGGTGTGCATGGATATCGAGTGCGATGCCGGTTGCGGTGTAGTGCCATTTAAATATAAAGATCAAAACTTCGTTAACGCCTTGCAGTGGGCGATTGGTTTGGAAATCTTCCTGCTGGTCGAAGACCCTTGGCGGATATTTCTGACCACCGACCACCCCAACGGCGCGCCGTTCACCAGCTATCCGCATTTGATCAGACTGCTGATGGATCGCAGCTTCCGTAACGACATGTTGGCGACCATCCATCCGGAAGCACAGAAAATGACCACGCTGGCCTCGATCGAGCGCGAATACAGCTTGAACGAAATAGCTATCATGACCCGCGCTGGCGCAGCACGGATCGTTGGTCTGAAAGACCGTGGCGCGTTGAGTCCCGGCAACTTCGCTGACATCACCATCTACACTGAAAACGCCGACAGGCAGGCAATGTTCACCAAGCCGGATTATGTATTCAAGGACGGCGAATTGGTTGTAAAAGACGGCCAAGTCGTAAAAGTCACCTGGGGAACCACTCATATCGTCAAACCCGAATATGACCTAGCTATCGAAAATGACCTGAAGCCTTATTTCGACAAATACCTGACCATGAAACTCGGCAACTTTAAAATAAGTGACGATGAGATTAGCGAAGACGGACGCGGCAGTTTGACGGCGCATCCGTTGCGCGGAGTTGCGTAATGACTACACTGGCTTTTGATACCCACGCCTTCGTCAAACGTCTACATGAAGTGGGATTTACCGATGCACAAGCAGAACGGTTGACTGAATTACATCAAGAAATCGTCAATGCCACACTCGAACAGGTTAGTCGCCATGAATTAGCCTCAAAGCAGGATTTGAAAGAGTTAGAGCTTAAAATGAAAGAAGCAGAGTTGCGACTTGAGCTAAAAATAGCCGAAACCAAATCCGAGTTGATTCGCTGGATAGTAGGTGCCGGTTTTTTACAAACAGCGTTGATTACAGCTTTGTTGTTGAAACTGAGCAGTGGGATATAAATTGTTTCTCCGATTACGCTATCGCTAATCGGAGCTACGA
>CAZJYS010000070.1:5739-9031 GCA_964550075.1 uncultured Methylomonas sp. | reverse complement strand
TGGCCAAGGCCAGATCAATGCCGGATGTGATGCCGCCGGACGTAAAAATATGCCCGTCGCGGATATAAATATGATCTGCTTCCACTTGAGTTAATGGATATTGTTTGGCTAGCTGTTGGCAATAATTCCAGTGGGTGGTGGCTTTGCGGCCTGCCAATAAGCCTGCTTCAGCCAATAAAAAAGTACCGGTACATACTGAAGCCAGACGGTTGACTTTGGTGGGCATGCTGTTGATCCAATCAATCAACTTGGTATCGGATAGAACAGGGGTGATACAACCGCCTGAGATCAGCAATGTATCGAAACTAAGCTCAGGATCATCATAGGCTGCATCAGCCAACACTTGTAGTCCTGACATAGTGATGACCGGCCCGGGCGATTCAGCGAGTAGTTTGATGGAATATATAGTGTCCTGAGTAATACCTTCCCATTGCAAGGCCATGCTGGCAAGACTGAATACTTCAAACGGCCCTGTAATATCCAGAATCTGTGCCCCTGGAAATATCAAGATGCCGATATTTCTAGCCTGGAATTGAAAACTCTCGGGTTTGGAAAAACTGAAAGTCGCCATGCTGATACCCCCGTAGCAGACTGAGCAGCATCATTACTGATTTAACCAAGCTGCACAATGACAATCTACCCTCGATTTCTGCCAACTAAACGATGTTGAGCAGATTAGGTTGATTTACATGGCTTCAAGTCGTTCCAATACTTTCCAGCCCAAGCTTTGCAAAGCTTGCCGGGCTTGAGGGCTGATGCCTCCGGCAAGTCGAATTTCCTTGCCTTTTAAACCGGGCAGGGCGCTAATGTGTTTATCCAGGGCCATCGCCAATTTCGCATTACTTTCTGTCCAGCTTAAATAATCCACTGGAAAACACATGACTACCACGTCTGAAGACAAGCGGGCTGCCACATTATTACCCAGCCCAATGAATCGATCGATGGTAAAGCCGGATTTGTGCAGTTTGGCGTACATTTCTGCTTGTTGGGCGCGAAAAAAAGCCACGTTGGCATCACGCGCCAAGACGGCGAATTTAACAAATCGCCCTCGATCGCCAGTGCCGTTCATTTTGGCCAAAGCCTGAACCAGTTTGGTTTGTTGTATCGGAGAGTAGACCGTATTTCCTAGAAACAGATCGATAACATCCTCAGAAACATCCATGTCGGTTAATTTGGCCCGATTGGCATTACGCAAATCAGTCGGGGGTGTTTGCACGGGAATACCTTCCAGCCAATCACTGGACTTGGCAACTGAGACAAAGGTGCCAACCCCACCTGGAATCACTGCTGTCGCTGCACTGGCGGTGATTTTGCCGCTATAGCCATACCAGGCCAGTTCTTCCAGACGTTTTTGCAGCAAAGGATTGGTCGAGTAGGGATCAACGTGGAATTCGGCGGCATAGTCGCGTTTGGTTGACGAAAAACCGATCACATTTTCAACCCTGCTGTCTTCGGCATCGCTGGGTGGATCGCCCATCAAAGCATCGCCCGTGCGCTCGACCAAAGTACCCAGTCCCACGAACACCCCTTTGACGGTTTTTACAGGCGCTGTGACCAAGGCTTTGGTGCCGTCCACTACATTCTTGCCACCTTGTTTGACTTGACGGACAAACTGATCGCTATTGCTGACTTTCTTCATGGCTGCCAGCGCCTTCATTTCATCGACACGGATTTTCAGTTCGGCAGTTGAATCGGCTGTCAGGTTACCCAACTTGGATTTGATGGCGTAATGATTCATCTTGCCGTCATTGCTGACTTTGGCATCCACTCTGTGATAAGGGCTTTTCAGCAAATGGGAGGGCAGGATTTTGGCAGCTTCAAAGTTGGGGGGCTGTTCAAAGCGTGATTCCACTGCATGCGCGATGCAACTGCTGCAGGCTAAAACCGTAGCCAAGGAGAAGATGTTGATTTTCATGGCGTCCTGATTCCGTAAACGTTGCGCTTATGGTCTGATCATTCGATAGCGAGGCCCGTAAAAATAAGGGCCATAAGCCCCATACCATCCCATGGACATATCCTGTTGCATTTGCGCGGCCTGGTATTGTTTCTGGGCGATGTCTTGCTGAATAGCCAGTTGTTTGTACTTTTGGTAATTATCTTCATCACCTAAGTAGGCAACGCCTTTGTCGCCGTCCTTAAACACATAGAACACCTTGTCTTCAACTTCAACACGATGCACCTGATAGGCCGGGGTAGCATTGTAAATTTCAAATTCTTTTTCGGTCACCGGCGTGCGTTGCTTAAAACCGGATGCTGATAGTAAATCGATGGTGTTGGATGAGTCCATGCTGGCACAGCCAAACAGTCCCAAAACAATCAATGTAACGATGACCAGTGATAGTAGTTTTGATTTCATAATGAGTTGAATGTTGGGTTAATGGGGAATCTTGACTGATTAAAACTGAAATTTGCCAAAAATTCAGCTCAGAATCTTATCAAGACATAATCAAGTCGTATATGAGTTTGTTTAGTGTCTTTTCATCGTCTAATGATTGAGGGGATAAGCTTCAGTTATTTTGAAGAACGGATTTTGATCGCAAACAGTTCAGAGCAGCAAACTGATTAATGAGAAATTCAAAATACCAATCAATAGGTTTTAGATGATTTCCAATTTGGCATAAGCCAGCATCAACCATTTGATGCCAGCATTCCGGAAGTTAATCTGCACGCGTTCCTGTTCACCTTCGCCCTCGGTTTGCAATACCACGCCTTCGCCGAATTTTTCGTGTCTGACGCTTTGTCCCAAACGATATTGACTGGTTTTATTGGTGAAACTGGAGGATGCATTGTTGGTTGCAACAGGACGGCTGACATTGGCTCGCATCCTGATTTCCTGCAATGATTCAGGTGGGATTTCACGCAAAAAGCGGGAAGGGCTGGGATAGTTATCTTTGCCATACAGGCGGCGGGATTCGGCATGGGTCAGATAAAGTTGTTCGCGCGCGCGGGTGATGCCTACATAGCATAAACGCCGTTCTTCCTGCAGGCGGCCAATGTCATCGGTGGATTGTTGCGAGGGGAATAAACCTTCTTCCATGCCCACCATAAACACCAGCTTGAATTCCAGGCCTTTGGCGGAATGCAAGGTCATCAGCTGAACGCAATCCTCATCGACATTACCCTGCATTTCACCGGCTTCCAGGGCAGCGTGGGTCAGGAACATATCCAGTTCGCTGAGGTTTTCGTCGTTTTGGCTGTCAAAATCAAACAATCTGGCAGCGTTGACCAGTTCTTCCAGGTTTTCTACCCGGGCTTCACCTTTATCCTGTTTTTCTTTTTGATACAGTTCGAT
>CAZJYS010000070.1:2680-5639 GCA_964550075.1 uncultured Methylomonas sp. | reverse complement strand
TTGGCCAGACGCAGATAGGCGAGGGCGTTTTTGATTTCCATGCGCTCAAAAAAGCGTAAACCGCCGTATACCCGATAGGGTATGCCGGTGGTCATCAGGCGTTCTTCAAACTGGCGGGATTGCGCGTTGGAACGATACAAAATGGCGGCTTCGCTACGTAAGCCACCGTCTTTCACCCATTGACGGATTTTTTCGATGACAAAATAGGCTTCATCTTGTTCGTTGAAGGCCGAGTACAAGGAAATCAAATGACCTTCGCCGGAATCAGTCCACAGCTCTTTGCCCATGCGGCTGTCGTTATTGGCGATCAGGGTGTTGGCGGCTTTGAGAATATGACCGGTGGAGCGATAGTTTTGCTCCAGCTTGACCACTTGATGGCCGGGGTAATGCTTTTGGAAATTGAAAATATTTTCTATCTTTGCACCACGCCAGCCGTAGATCGATTGATCATCGTCGCCGACCACAAACAAGTTGTTATTGCCCTCGGTTAACAAGCGCAGCCAGGCATATTGGATGGTGTTGGTGTCCTGGAACTCATCAACGTGTACTTGCTGGAAGCGTTCCCGGTAAAAATTCAGCAGGTCTTCGTTGTCGCGCAGTAATTCGTGAGCGCGTAACAGTAGCTCGGCAAAATCCACCAGACCTGAGCGCTCGCAGAGTTCCTCGTAGGCTTTGTAGACCTGCAGCATCTGGCGTTGGTAAAAATCGCCATGATCGCTCATATGGCGAGCGCGAATGCCTTCTTCTTTTTGCGCGTTGATAAACCATAACACCTGCTTGGGTGGCCATTTGGTTTCGTCGATGTTCATGGCTTTTAACAAGCGTTTGACGATGCGCAATTGATCGTCGGTATCCATGATCTGAAAATTGTCAGGCAGTTTGGCTTGTTTGGCGTGTTGTCTTAACAAGCGATGCGCCAGGCCGTGGAAAGTGCCTATCCACATGCTGCGTGCCGAAATCTGCAACAGCTCTTCAACCCGTCCGCGCATTTCGTTGGCAGCTTTATTGGTAAACGTCACGGCCAGAATATGTTGGGGCGATAAGTGATTGATTTTGATATGCCAGGCGATGCGATGCACCAGCACACGAGTTTTACCACTACCAGCTCCTGCCAGAACCAGCATGGCTTGCTGAGGCGCGGAAACGGCCAGACGTTGAGCGTCATTTAATGGCGCAATAATTGATGAGACATCCATTTTTATTTGCAGATTTCAATGAGCTGTGTATATTTGCCAGCTCTATTTAAGGAATAGTTATGCGTAGGGAAATTAAAAAATACTACATAGAGAGGGTTGAAAAATGAGTTTTGATTATAAACGCTTGGTTAAGTTTGAACACAACATCGGCGCAAAAGATAAAAAAGTCCGCTTGGTTTCCGGAGTGGTTTTGTTGGTAGCGTCTTTGTTTACGGCCAGTATTTTGATGTTGGTGGTAGGAATTGTCTTGGTTGGTACCAGTTATTTTGGCTGGTGTCCGGCATATTCAGGCTTTAATAAAAACACGCTGTGTGCTGCAGATGTGGTGAATGAAGTGGTTGAAAAAGTTGAAGAAGCTGTTGAAACCGAAAAAGAATAATCAATCATGATTAGGGTATGTGAATCTACAACAGCGTAGATTCACATGCCTGACTCTGATGACTAATATTTTTTATCATCCTTGCTATATTCACCTTCGATAATATCTTGAGGCGGGCGTTTGAACTGATTGAATATGTCGCCGGAAGCTGAATTAACCAAGTGATTCTCGATGATGTATTGAGCTATCCTGCGGCGCAGAGTTGGAATCAAGCAGGCAAAGCCTACCAAATCAGTAAAAAAGCCCGGTGTTAGCAACAAAGCGCCACCCACCAATAAAATCGGTCCTTCAATCATTTCATACGCTGGAACTACCCCCTGAGCCAGATTGGCTTGAAAGCGTTGCCATGTGGCAAAGCCTTGTCGACGCAAGAGCCACGCGCCCAATGCAGCAGTAAATACCACTAAAAAAATCGTAGGGAACGCGCCAATAATGCCGCCTACCTGCAGCAATACATAGATTTCTACAAAGGGAATGATTAAAACGGCAAGAAACAGAATTTGGATGGCTTTCATGGATAAAGATGGGGATGGTTCATTTGAATGTCGGACAGTTTAACCGATTTATGACTGCAATTACGGCCCGATTGGCTGGCGATGAACTTGGTTACAGAACACCAACAAGCAAAAATACAGGATAATAATCCCATGCATCATTTGATTTATTGTACCTGCCCAGATTTGGAAACTGCCGAGCGCATTGCCGAGCATTTGGTTCGTCAACAACTGGCAGCCTGTGTGAATATCTTGCCGGGTTTGCGATCAATTTACGTTTGGCAGGGCGAAATTGAATCCGCCCAGGAACATTTATTGTTAATCAAAAGTCCACAAACACAATACGCTGCTATCGAAGCGGCAATCAAAACGTTGCATCCTTACCAACTCCCCGAAATTATTGCAGTCGCGATTGAGCGTGGCTCCACTGAGTATTTGAAATGGATAGATTCATGCCTGCCTACCGATTAATTTTTTTTTGTTTGTTAACGGTTTTTTTTCTTCCGGCATTTGCGCTGACCAGCGAGGATATTCTCCGGCCTGAGCAAGCGTTTAAATTGAAAGTGACCGGGCAATCCAGGCAACAAGTCGAGCTTGAATGGCAGATCGAGGAGGGGTATCACTTATACCGGGAAAAATTTAAATTTGAATCGCAAACAAATGACATTCAAATCGGCAGTTTTGAAATGCCTGAAGGAGTGCTTGAACACGATGCGTCCTTGGGGGATGTCAGTGTCTATAGACACAGTCTAAAACTGATATTACCCGTCATCAATAAAAACAATCTACCGCAAGCCAAGTTACTCATTAAATACCAGGGATGTGCCGACATAGGGGTTTGTTATCCGCCTCAAAAGTTGGTGATGGATGTGGATTTGCCGGAATCCCCA
>CAZJYS010000070.1:0-2580 GCA_964550075.1 uncultured Methylomonas sp. | reverse complement strand
GGTTTGTTATCCGCCTCAAAAGTTGGTGATGGATGTGGATTTGCCGGAATCCCCAGTGGCTCCGCCGCAAAGTAACGTCAATCAATTTTTTAATGGTCTGAAAGCTTTGACGCCGAGTATCTTAAATGACGAGTTATTGCCGCCGGAGCAGGCCTTTCAGTTCTTTGCCACTGTTAAAGATGCACATACCGTGCATGTCAGTTGGTTGATTGCGAATGGTTATTATCTGTATAAAAACAAGCTGGGCCTGAAAACTGAAAGCGGAGTCGAAGTCAATCTGAGTACTGTGCTGCCCCAGGGTGAAGCGCATCATGATGAAGAATTTGGTGATGTGGAAGTTTATCGCCATGAACTCAGCCTGGATGTGCCAATCATCCGCGCCGGGTTGGCGGCAGAAAACCAAACCTTGATTGCCAAGTTCCAGGGCTGTGCTGATCGGGGTGTTTGCTATCCGCCCATGACCAGTAAAGTGATGTTGTCAATGCCACAAGCTGAAACCTTGGCTGCACCGGCCGACAAAGCCAAGCCCAGTGTCGCAATTTCGGAGCAGGACAAAATAGTCAACGCTTTGAAACAGGATAGTCTGGTATTGACCTTATTGAGTTTCTTTGGTTTTGGCTTGTTGTTGGCGCATACGCCTTGCGTATTTCCGATGATCCCGATTTTATCCGGCATTATCGTCGGACACGGTCATCACATCAGCACCCGCAAAGCCTTTTTGTTGTCCAGCAGTTTTGTGTTGGCATCGGCTTTGATGTACACCGTGTTCGGGATTCTGGCGGCGTTGTTTGGGAGTAATCTGCAAGCCACTTTACAAGAGCCTTGGGTTATCGCCACCTTTGCCGGGCTGTTTGTCTTGTTGTCGTTTTCCATGTTTGGTTTTTATGAGTTGCAATTGCCCTCTGCGTTGCAATCAAAATTACACAACAGCAGCGAACATCATCGCGACGGCTCTTATTGGGGAGCTGCCATCATGGGCGCACTATCGTCTTTGATCGTCGGGCCTTGTGTTGCGGCACCGCTCGCAGCAGCCCTGATTTATATAGGTCAGACCGGCGATGTGGTTTTGGGTGGTTCTGCGTTGTTTGTGATGGGTTTGGGTATGGGTGTGCCCTTATTAATCGTCGGTGCTTCTGCGGGAAAACTATTACCCAAAGCCGGTGCCTGGATGAACGCCACCAAGGCTGTGTTTGGGGTGGTGATGCTGGCCGTGGCGGCCTGGATGTTGTCACGGATTTTACCGCCTGCCGTCACCATGTTATTGACGGCGATGTTGTTGATCATTCCGGCAATTTATCTAAACGCCATCGAACCTTTGCCGCATCCGGCTAGCGGCTGGCAGAAATTATGGAAAGGCTGCGGGCTAATTATGTTGGCGTTGGGGGTATTACAACTGATCGGTTTGAGTGCGGGTAATACCAATCCATTGCAACCGCTGGCTGGGCTGGCGTTTTCCGGTCAAGCAGAAGCCAAAACCGGATTGCAATTTCAGCGCATACGCAGCATCGCGGAGTTAGAGCAAAAACTGGCGCAAGCCAAAGCTAGTAAACAAGCGGTGATGCTGGATTTTTATGCGGACTGGTGTGTGTCGTGTAAGGAAATGGAGGCTTATACTTTTACTGATGCACAAGTCAAACAACAGCTGAAAGATTTTGTGCTGATCCAGGCCGATGTGACCGCCAACAATGAGGATGACAAAGCCTTATTGCAGCGGTTTGGTTTGTTTGGGCCGCCAGGAATCATCTTTTTTAATTCCGAAGGCCAGGAACAGTCACAGCAACGGGTGATCGGTTTTCAGGATGCCACTACCTTCGTCAATTCGATCAAACAACTATGAAAATCAAGCTGATATTTTTGCTGGTGGCTTTAATGGCCGTTGTAGCGGGATTCAAGTTGCAGCAAAAGAGTCAGCCAGCCAAAATCCCTGAACCGGTGACTGAACAACTGAGTTTCAGCTTTCCCGATATCAAGGGTCAACCACAAGCCATTCAACAATGGCAGGGCAAAATTTTAATTATCAACTTTTGGGCGACTTGGTGCGGGCCATGTTTAAAGGAAATCCCTGAGTTCATCCAGTGGCAACAAACTTATCAGAATCAAAATGTGCAATTTGTCGGCATAGCTGTGGATGATCAGCAGTCGGTGGCCGATTATTTAAAAACCATTAACATCAATTATCCGATTTTAATAGCTGGCGATGCGGGCAGCCTGTTGTCGCATCAATTGGGCAATCTGATTAATGCCGTGCCTTTTACCTTGATAGTGAATGCGCAGGGACAAATCGTGCATAGGCAATTTGGTGAGCTGAGCAGGGAGAAGTTTGCAGAGGTGATAGAACCGTTGTTAAAACCTCAGGTTGCTACGGAGTAATCAGCCTGTCAAGGCGATTCAATCCTTAGGGGCTTAAAAGAGAAGGACTCTTGGGGTGGACTTATCAGAAACATAGAAATCTCTGCCTATTTGGCTAGATCGCGGTTTTTCTGGACAAAACCCGCTAAATTAGGCAGAATTTCATCAATTTAACTACGGCTGCTTATTTACTCGATGGCGACTATTACCGTTCTGAATGGCCCCAATTTG
>CAZJYS010000069.1:0-9187 GCA_964550075.1 uncultured Methylomonas sp. | reverse complement strand
ATAAATAAATCTCTGCTAGACTCAGTGTCGCTATATTTTAATGAGTTAATGTTCAAATATTCATTCTACTTTGTCAGGTTGATCACAAGTGATTAGCTTGCTTGGGTTAGTTACCTGACTTCCATACCTGATTGATGGGGCAGCTTAAACCAAGCTATGACTCGGTGTTCTGCTATTCCTTGGCATGACAAGGTTATTTCTATCTGACAAAGTTGAATCGCTTACAAAACTATAACTAGCTACTATCTTAAGGAAAAAAACATGAATATTAATAATCAGATTAAGCCGTTAGTTTCTGCACTGCTGGCTATTTTGGCTGCAGTGCCTATGACTGCAACAGCGAATGAGGACGGACTATTATTCAGTGGTTTGAACCGTTCCTCAGCGATGAAAAACTGGGGATTGAAAGTCGGCGGTTGGGTGGATACTGGCGTGACCTATAACGCCAATGATCCGGAAGATAAATCCAATGGGCCGAATGCCTATGCCGATAGAGATTCCGAACTGCAAATGAATCAATTGTATTTATTTGCCGAAAAAGCGGTGGATAGAAAGAAAAATGACTGGGATTTTGGTGGACGGGTCGACTTTATGTTCGGTACCGATGCTTATAAAACCCAGGCTTTTAATCATTGGGATGCCAAGCTGATTTCATCGGATAATATGCGTTTTTACGACATTGCGTTCCCTCAAGCGTATGCCGAAATCCTGGCGCCTATCGGTAACGGATTGAGCATCAAAGCCGGTCACTTCTATACCATCGTCGGTAAAGAAGGGGTCATGGCGCCAAGTAATTTCTTTTATTCCAGAAACTATAGCTTCACCTGGGCTGGCCCTTTTACGCATACCGGCGTGTTGTTGAATTACCCCATCAATAAAAATTTCAGCATCGATTCCGGTGCGGTGATGGGCTGGGATAATATCACTCGTGATTCCGGGGCCTGGAATTACCTGGGTGGCGTCAGCTGGAAAAATGACAGAAACTCCACTTCATCCAGTTTGCATATCGTGACTGGCCCTTGGGATGATTCGCAATCCGCCAACCGGACGCGTTACACCTTTTTATTCAATCACGATTTCACCCCGTTTCTGCACTACACCTTCCAGCATGATTATGCCTTCCAGGACGAATTGCCGCAGTTAGGCGGTGGTACTGCTGAGTGGTATGGCATCAACAACTACTTGTTGTTTGATATCGATGATGAATGGTCAGCCGGTTTACGTGCTGAGTGGTTCCGTGATGCAGATGGCGTCAGAGTCACCGAAAACACCCGTGGCGGTGCGTTAAACGGTGCCAGTAGTTACTATGCCTTTACCGGCGGCTTGAACTGGAAACCACTGAACTGGATTACTGTCCGTCCTGAAGCACGTTACGACTGGGCTGATGATGCGGATGCCTTCGATAGTGGCAACCAAAGTGATCAATTTACCTTCTCGACTGATGTGATCGTGCATTTTTAATGCAGGGTGCTTGAATAATTAACGGGCGGCTTTTTCCGAAGAGCCGCCCGTTTTTTATGGGCAAAATTTAACCGTGATCAAAGATTTTCATGTGTGCTAGTTTGCTGAAGAAACCCAGTGATTTCTTGGATGCCAGCAACTGGTTGTCGATATTTTCAAATACCACGACTGAACGGCTATCTACCGAGTAAATCGGGTTGTTTAACGGCTTTTGTGCATCAACCGGAATGATGTCATTCGGTGTTTTTAAGGAGGTGTCGACGGCCAAACACCAGGTTCTTTGCGATATCGAAGGTAACTGTATTTTATGTTTGTCATCCGACATGTTCATGATGACGTGCAAGTCGGCATCATCTTGATTTATACCGGCCAAGGTAAAGGCCAATATACGCAGATTGGGGTTGCCCCAATCCGGTGCTTGATCAGGTTCTAGGCCATGCCAGGTTAGATCAGCCAGATCACTATCAGCTAATTTTGCGCCGGTTAGAAAGTTGCGCCGCATCAGGGATGGGTGACGTTTGCGCAGTTGTATCATTTGTTGCACGAAGCGCAGGATGTCGGCGTTGCGTTTGCTATCTGTCCAATCCAGCCAGCTTAGTTCGTTGTCCTGGCAATAGCCGTTATTGTTGCCGCGCTGACTGTTCAAAAACTCATCACCAGCCAACAGCATGGGTACGCCATGGCTTAACAATAAAATGGCAAAAGCATTTTTGGCTTGTTTGTAGCGTATAGAATTGATAGCTGGGTCGCGTGTAGGACCTTCAGCGCCGAAATTGTAGCTGAGGTTGTTGTTGCAGCCATCGCGATTACCTTCGCCGTTGGCAAGATTGTGTTTTTCGTTATAACTGAACAAGTCGTTCAAGGTGAAGCCATCGTGACAGGTAATAAAGTTGATGCCACTAATCGGCAATCGGCCCTGATGCTGATAGAGGTCGCTGCTGCCACAGATACGGGTCGCTACTTCATTGGTCACTCCAGAGTCTCCGCGAAGGAAACGGCGGATGGTATCGCGATACAAGCCATTCCATTCGCCCCAGCGGTAACCGGGAAAACTACCGACTTGATATAAACCGGAGGCATCCCAGGCCTCGGCAATCAGCTTGGTTTTGGCCAGTTGTTGGGATAATTCAATGCCCCAAACCACCGGAGGATCCTGCATGACTTGTCCATCCTCGCCACGCGCCAAAGCACTAGCCAGATCAAATCGAAAGCCGTCGACGTGCATTTCCCTGACCCAGTATTCCAGGCAAGTGATGATGAAATTACTGACCAGCGGATGGTTGGCATTCACCGTGTTACCACAGCCGGTATAGTCGTGAAAAATGCGTTTATCGTATTTATCGGTCAGATAGAAGCTGTTGCCTGCGATGCCTTTGAAGTTGATCACGGGCCCTTCTGCGCCAGCTTCTGATGTGTGATTGAACACGACATCCATGATTACGCCAATGCCCGCCTTGTGCAGTGCTTTGACCAAATCCCGAAATTCCCGGATATGTGTGGCTTGTTGGGGTGTCACACAATATCCTGGATGAGGGCTGAAAAAGCTGTGGGTGCTATAGCCCCAATAATTCTTTAATCCCAGTTCTGCAGTATGGGAAGGCACGTCCTGCATGTCAAAAGCCATCACAGGCAATAGCTCGACATGGGTAATGCCGAGTTGTTGCAGATACGGTATTTTTTCTATCAGTCCTGCAAAAGTGCCTGGATGCTTGACCTTAGCCGAAGGATGGCTGGTATAGCCGCCCACATGCAATTCGTAAATAATGGCTTTTTCGCTGCGTATGGCCAGTGTCGTATCGCCTTCCCAATCGTAATGATTGTTGTCAACCACAGCGGCACGCATAGCGGTTGAGCTGTTGTCGCCAGATTTACAGGCATTGCCGCGTCGCCATAGTTTGTCACTGACTGCACGCGCCCAGGGATCTAGCAACAGTTTTTCCTTGTCGAAACGCAAGCCCGATTCCTGAGTCATCGACGGCCCGTCGATACGCCAGCCATACCAAGTGCCCGCGGGCAACTTCTCAACAAAAACATGCCACGAAAAGAAGGTGTGATTATTGTTTTTATCTAAGGCTATGATTTGAAATGGCTGCGGGCTGTCGGCGTGAGCAAACAACAATAGTTCAACGTGAGTGGCGTGGCGACTGGAGATGGAAAAATTCACGCCCTCTTCGCTGAAAAGCGCGCCATGGGGATAAGGGTTACCCGGCTTTAAACTGTACTTTTTATGCATGGCAAGATTGAAATCCGTTTAAATAACCTCGAATTCTACTGCAAATGACGCCTAATGGCCCGTTGTCTTGCGGAAATAATCGACAACGAGTAGAGTTTGCTTGAATGCCGCCAAACATCAGGTAGATTGCCTGCTGGCATTGGTTGGGTTGTGTCGAATCGAACAAATCTTTTAATCAGGCCGGTAATGCCTAAAGCGTCTAATCATTTGCAGTCACGAATCCCTCTTTCACGCCAGGAAATGTGCATGATTAGCCATACGATCAGTCGCGATTTTTCTCCCAGACTGTTTCGCAGCCGTATGCATACTCAAGCTCAACGTCTCTTTACTCCACAGGAGCTGCTGGAAATCAGTCAGCAAATCAGCAGGGAATACGCACCCAGTAGAGTCAGTCATCAATCACGTTTGGTGTTGTTAGCGGTTTCGCCGCGTCGTTTGCACGCTTACTGGCATGTTGCAAAACGCCTTTTGAACAATGCTTTGGAACGGATTGAGGCAGAGGAGCCCATGGCATTAAGAATATTTGCCGAGCCGGATGTTCCGGTACCGGATGTTTCAGGGGGCCATACACGCCAAGATTGGTTCGATATAGCTATCAATGTCGAAGAAGGGCAACAGGATATTTTTTTACCAAGCACCATGACAACCCCTGCGCCCATGCATTTTTCGGCTGCCTTGGGCAAAATGGATAACAATCAGCGCTTTACGCCTTTGACCTTTTCCAATGCCACCGAAGCGCCGCCCATAAACCAGCCTTCTCAGCGGATCGAACTATCTAAAACGATGGCCCCGTTTATAATGTCGGATATGAACTCCGTTTCTTCGGTTGTTAAAACTGCTTCCAGTCAAGGAAAAGACCTTAAACATGAATAAAGGCTATCTCGGCATCGTTCTGCACGCTCATTTACCTTATGTGCATCATCCGGAACATGATAGTTTTTTTGAAGAAAACTGGTTGTTTGAAGCCATAACCGATTGTTATCTGCCTTTGCTGGCCATGCTGGATAGATTGCAGCATGATCAGGTGGATTATCGTTTGACGCTGTCCTTATCGCCTCCGCTCATCACCATGTTGCAGGACGAGTTGTTACAGAACCGGTATTTGCGTTATTTGAATCGGTTGATAGAGCTATCCGAAAAGGAAGTGGCTCGAACACAGGAACAGCCCATGTTTCATGAACTGGCTAAGCGCTACCAACTGACTTTTCTGGAAGCCTTGCACAGTTATCAAAACCACTATCAATGCGATTTGTTGGCTGGTTTTGCCAAACATCACCAGTCAGGCCAATTGGAGTTAATGACCTGTGCCGCTACTCATGGTTTTTTACCCTTATTGAACGTCAGCGAAGTTGCAGTCAGAAATCAAATTCAGGTTGGGATAGACACGTTCAAAAATCGATTTAGCATCAGTCCCAGGGGATTTTGGTTGCCTGAGTGTGGCTATTACCCGGGTGTCGAAAATTACTTAAAAGCTGCTGGTGTTGAGTATTTTTTCGTCGATACGCATGGCATTCTGGATGCCAGTCAGTCACCGCGTTACGGCGTCTATGCACCCCTGGATTGCGGAAATGGGGTGATGGCGTTTGGACGTGATCCCGCTTGCTCCCAGCAAGTTTGGAGTGCTGAGCAAGGCTATCCCGGCGACGCTGATTACCGTGAGTATTATCGAGATATAGGTTTTGATTTGCCGTTGGATTATATCGGCCCGTATATTCTGGATGGTGTTACCCGCATCAATACCGGTATCAAGTATTTCAGCGTTACCGGCGGTAGTGGCGCAAAACGTGTTTATCAGCCGGAAAAAGCCCAGGAAAAAATCAAACTGCATGCGCAGGATTTTATCGACAAACGTCAGCAACAAATAACTGCCTTGGGGGCTGACATGGATCAGCCGCCCATTATCGTCGCCCCTTACGATGCCGAATTGTTTGGGCATTGGTGGTATGAGGGGCCACAATGGTTGGAGACCGTTTTGAGACTGGCGGCGCAGAGCGATGATATTGAAACCATCAGCTGCACGGAATATTTGCAGCGTCATGCTCTGCAACAAAAAGCCACGCCGTCTGCTTCTACCTGGGGTGAGCAGGGCTATTCAGATTACTGGCTGAATGAAAGCAACGACTGGATTTATCCGTTGTTGCACAAAGCGGGCAGTGAAATGGAAAAGCTGGTTAGCGATTTAAAATCCTTTAAAGTCAGCGATCTGCAAGAACGCGCGTTAAATCAGGCGGTTAGATCCTTATTGCTGGCTCAATCATCGGATTGGCCGTTTATACTAAAATCCGGCACCACGGTGGATTATGCCAAGAAGCGGATTACTGATCATTTAGCTCGTTTTAATTATCTGCACGACTGCATCCGCAAAAACCGTATAGACGAACGTTATTTGACGGCGCTGGAAGTGATGGACGATATTTTTCCGGATATTGATTTTCGTGATTACTGCGTTTCTGAACGCAAGGATTGAGCAATGGCCCAAATCCAATGGTTGGCGGTGGAAAATACCCTGAGTCGTAAAAAGAACGCCAGTCAGCAAGTTGTAAAGTTTTTGCTGTTGGTCGATCGGCTGAGTTATGACAAACAAGTTGAAGTGTTTTGGGCGGGTCAGGATGGCGTCTGGCATACTTTGCTGGCTAATTACTTGGGTCCGCAGGGTGATCAGCAGGAGCTCTGGCAAGCTCGATTGAGTAGCAATGGTAAGCCTGGCCAGCTGCCGGGATCTATCAGTTTTGCGTTACGTGTGCGTTGCGCAGCGGGTGAATTTTGGGATAACAACGCTGGCTTGAATTATCAAAGTCGATCTGCCAGCGGAGTGACTTTGGCAAATTCTCTGGTTTTGCAAAATCTTAGTTTTAAACATCGGCTGGAAGATGCTCAACAATTTGCACCGGTTAAAGTTGCAGTGGATGCTTCGTTAAATACGGAGTCTTTGGTCATACATTGGACAGCCGATAATTGGCGGAGCAGCCACCAGTCGGTGTGTCGCTTCCAAAAACGCCTGAAACAGCATGGCGCTAAAATCTGGACGACTCGCTTGCCTGTAATTGACAGCTTTGCCGTCGAATATTGCATTAACTGTAAAACGGCTGACGGCGAGCTCTGGGATAACAACGGCGGAATTAATTATCGTCTCAGTCGTGAGCCGCTGAAAGTCATGATCTTGAATCTGCATTGCTATCAGGAAGATCAGCAGGATAAAAAATTCAGTCTGATTGCTAAAGCCATTCGTGAGCAGGGCGCCGATGTGGTGTGTTTTCAGGAAGTCGCCGAGCATTGGAATCATGGGCATGGCGATTGGGCGTCCAATTCAGCCAATATCATCAATCAACGCCTGAAACCGCCTATGCATTTGTATACGGATTGGTCGCATCTGGGGTTTGATAAATATCGGGAAGGGGTGGCGATATTAAGCCGATATCCGCTGCAGCATACCCAGTCACGCTATGTGTCGGATAGTCACGATGCATACAGCATTCATTCGCGCAAAGTGGTGATGGCGAACATCCAAGTGCCGTATCTGGGTAGTGTCAATGTGTTTTCTGCGCACTTGAGTTGGTGGGAAGATGGTTTCCAGCAGCAGTTTCAGCGCTTATGCGAATGGGCGGATAGCCAAACGAACGAATCCTTATGTGCCACGCTGCTGTGCGGGGATTTTAATATTGCAGCCGGTTCCATTGGTTATCAACAAGTCGTGCAGGGCCATCAATACGAAGATCAATATCTGGCCTCAAATCATCAAGGCTTGTTCGAAAAAATCTTCCGGGTAAACGATGCTCACTGGGGCGGATTGATGACTGACGATTATCGAATTGATTACATCTTCATGAACAAAGACAGTCATTTACGTGTGACTTCTGCCCGGGTGCTGTTTACGGATTGGGACTATGGGCAGGTGTCAGATCATTGTGGGTACTTAATGAGCTTTGAACCCAAATAGGTGGCTTTCAGGTTTTGCGCAAGATGTTTACGTTATTAGGTCTAAGCAGTCCGCGTAGGCCGGATAAGCGTTAGCGCATCCGGCTTGGTGGATGCACTGTCGCTTATCCACCCTACTTAAGGAACATATTTATTTCATCAGGGCTTGATTTTGGCAATTTGGGCGTCAAACTCGGCACTATTCATGGCTCCGCTTTTGCCGATCCGGCTTTGTGATACGGTATAAAAATAGGTGCGGGGCAATTCACCGAACCAGCTCGGATCGATTTCATAGCGTAACTTTTGCGCATCGGCGTTACCGAAAATCCAGCTATCCAGATCGCTTAAGCCATTTCTGGCCAGCATGCTTTTAACACCCATCATACTGCTTGGCTCATCCGTTGATAGCATGACGATTTTAATATCCGGGTGCTTGAGGTGCAGGTCGGAAATGACTTTCATGTCCTTGATGCAGGACGGACAGTCCAGCGACCAGATCGCCAACACAAAAGGCTGACCGGCATTCTCGTGCAGGATTTGCTGGTAACTGCCTGGATTGAAAGTCTTTGTAAAGCCTTCCTGGGCTTGCACAGGAACGACTAACGATAAGCTCAACAAACAGCCTGCTAAAAACGGATTGAGTGACATAGCGGAACCTCTTAGAAAAAGAAAAACACCTGTTTAGCAAACGCGACTTTGATGATGTAAAACAAACAAAACAAAGCGCCGCCGAAAGCTATCCAGCGCTCTTGGCCTTGTCTTTTCATGGTTAAAAGCCCTAAACCTATAAAAGCTACCATCAATATCAATTTGGCTATAATCCAGCCGTAATTGCCGGTGGCGAACCAATCGCCCTGAAACGCCAACACAAAACCGCTTAATAGCAAAAGGGTGGCCAGGATGTGTGGCGATAACTTAATCCATTTTTCCGCCAGCAGGGCAGGGCGGTACTCGGCTAGAAAAACCCGACCGATAAAACTCAGGGCGACAAGTGCAACAAATAATAGGTGGATGTGTTTCATGGTAGTGATATTTAGGAAAAATTAAACAAGCTTGATACTTTACGCTGAACTGTTCGAGAATCAAACCGGTTTTGGGTTAGCGATAGCTACGCATTTGCCCCACCAATACGCCCTGAATTTCCACTTGAGAGGGGTGGTATCTGAGAGTTTGCATATTGGCGTTGGCGGGTATCAGCAAGATTTCATGCGGGTATTGTTCGATAAATTTCAGGGTGGCGGCTTCTTTATCGATCAAAGCTACGACAATTTCGCCGTTGCGGGCGTGGCAGCGCTGCTCTATCACCACCCAATCCCCGTCAAATATGCCTTCTTCTATCATCGAGTCACCTTTGACCTTTAAGACATAACAGTCTTTTTCGGTTTTGATGGCCTCAGGTACGTGCATGTATTCGATGTCTTCAATGGCCTCGATCGGCTTACCGGCCGCGATGACACCTACATAGCGTAAATGATGCGCTTGTGCAGATGATTCGTTTGCTCGTATTTGTTTAGCCTTGTCCGTCAGGCGAACTCCGCGATGTTTTCGGTCCATGGCTTCAATCAAACCGGCGGCTAT
>CAZJYS010000068.1:0-9449 GCA_964550075.1 uncultured Methylomonas sp. | reverse complement strand
GTTCCAGGTTCGATCCCCGGTATCGCCACCAAATAAAACAAGGACTTAGGATTTTTTTCCAAGTCCTTTTTTTATGCTTGATCAAAAATTTACATGCCTCCAAAAATTATCCACATCATCACCATTAAATTGAGCATCTTGGATAATTGAATATGAAAAAAATATTTCGGTTTAAACGCAAGTCTCCGCCTCTTTTATGGCGATTCAAATGGTTTTTGGTTTTAGCCACGATTGGCTGCATGGAAATATTGCCCATTCCAGTCACTGATTCAATTCTGATATTTATACTAATTTACCGACCATTATGGTTCAAAAACGTGGTTGATAAACTATATTCTCATTTATCAACCGAATCGATAGACGAAGACGAGCTTTCATTTTTCTCCAAGCATCAATTACAACACACCAAATATCCTCACAAGCGCCCATAATCAGCGCTTGGATCTTCCCTCAATGCAAATATAACAACACAAATGAGCATCCAGTCCACGTTATTAAAATTGGCCATTAAATTAACCCCCAATATTTTAATCATTTGGGTCGCCAATATTATTCTTAAAGGAATTGCCGAATTGGTAGCCTTTAATTTTGATATTGAAACCCGAAAGATTCATGTTCAAACCCGGCTTTATGGCGAAGAACAAACTATTGATGTGAATATGGAGGATTTCGCGTTATTCAATGACGGCGAGTCTTATCGCTTTATCATTCATCACGCCAGTTCTGATCGTCCTTGGTTGAATAACCTATTATCCAAAATAATCGGCAAAGCCTGGAAAGTCCCAGCCCTGCCTCAGTTTTCAGCGCAGCTTGCGATTATTGCCGAGGTATTCAAAACCAAGCCTTCTGCATTGGAAAGTAATGAGTAAACTGATCTGATACTTGAGTTTCGAAAAAAAACTTTTTATGCCCGAGGATTGATGAATTGCAATAAAATTCAAGACCCCAGAATTTTATTGCAATCACAAGTTCAAGATACTCAAATCTGTTGTTTTTTATCTCGAATCGCCTGACTCAACTGATAAACCGCCATTGCATATAAAGGGCTATGATTGTATCGAGTGATCACGTAAAAATTATGTAGCCCCACCCAAAGCTGATCTTGATCCAACATCGGATAACGCAATAATTTCAGCTTTTCATTTTCCAGTTGCGACGGCAAATCAACTCCCAAATTGCGCAATTGTCTGCCCGTCATATCCGGTTTTACCCCTTTGCTTAGCCCTGATTGATAAGCATCACCTATTGCAGAAACCTGATAGGCAATAGCTCCACCTCTTTGCCATTGGTTTTTAACAAAATAGTTAGCCACACTGGCAATCGCATCGGCGCTATTTCGCCAGATATCGCGCTTTTGATCATTATCAAAGTCTTTGGCGTATGCCCGATAACTACTCGGCATAAACTGCGGCAAGCCCATCGCCCCTGCATAAGAGCCCATGGGAATTAAAGGATCCAAATGCTCTTCTCGACATAATAATAAGTAACCTTCAAGTTCCTTTAAAAAAAACTCGCTGCGTGACGGATAGGCAAATCCCAAGGTAGCCAAAGCGTCGATCACCCGATATTTTCCGGTATGCGCCCCGTATTTGGTTTCCACACCGATAATGGCGATGATGATTTCGGCAGGCACTCCGGTTTGTTGCTCAACGGCCATTAGAGCGGCTTGGTTTTCCCGCCAAAATTGCACACCGCCATCAATACGCGCATCGGTCATAAAAATATCCCGATATTGGTACCAGGGCTTGGCTTCTGCCGGTTTAGCCATGGCATCCAGAATAGCGGTTTGAATCTCGACGGATTGAAACAGATTTCTAAGTTCTAGTTCGTTGAAATGCTGCTGTCTGACCAACTGATTGATAAAGCGGTTCAAGGCCTCGCTGTTGGGTATTTCCGCTGCAGCTTGGTTAGTAGCGCCTAAAGCGGTGCCGAGTAACAAAATAGATAACAAGTTTTTTAATTTCATGGACAAATAGTTAAACAGGCAAGAGTTTGCGATGGGTATGAATGGACATCAAAATACCAAAACCGGCCATCAAGGTCACCATGGAAGTACCGCCGTAACTGACTAACGGTAATGGCACCCCAACTACGGGCAACACCCCGATCACCATACCGATATTGACGAATACATAAACAAAAAAAGTGAAGGACAGACTACCTGCCAATAAGCGGGCGTAAGTATCCTGGGCTTGCACGGCAATATAAAAGCAGCGAATGATCACTAAGAGATAAAGAAACAATAAACCAACACAGCCAAACAACCCAAATTCTTCTGCAAAAACCGCAAAAATAAAGTCCGTTGAACTTTCCGGCAAAAAATCCAGTTTAGCCTGGGTACTGCCCAGCCAGCCCTTGCCATTAATACCACCGGAACCGATAGCAATTTTGGATTGAATGATGTGGTAACCGGTACCCATGGGATCGGCTTCGGGATTAATCAGCGTTAACACCCGATTACGCTGATATTCGCGCATAAAATGCCATAAAACCGGTGTCAGTGCAGCCAAGACAGCAATAGCGCCCAACATGAACCACCAGGATAATCCAGCAAAAAACAACACCGCTGCGCCGGAACTGGCTACCAACAATGAAGTCCCCAAATCCGGCTGTTTGGCAATCAACAACACTGGCACCACTAGTAACAGCCCAGCCATCCCGACATGCTTGGCTCTGGGTGGCAAGGGATGCTCGGATAAATACCAGGCCACCATCATGGGAGCGCTAATCTTGGTGAACTCGGAAGGCTGAAAACGAAAAAACCCCAAATCCAGCCAGCGCTGCGCGCCCATGCTGATCTGTCCCATCACGGCCACCGCCAGTAGCAGTAAAACGCTGACAGAGAAAAATGCCACCGAAAATCCCTGAAACCGCCTGGGATTGATATGCGCAAGCACAATCATCACAGTGACCGCCAACCCCATGCGACTGGCATGACGCATCAATAAAGCCACATTCTGCCCCCCCGCGCTATACAAAATCACGAAACTCAAGGCACAAATCAGCATCAGACTCAGGAACAACGGAATGTCGATATGCAAAGTTCTGAGCAGATTGCCCAGCAAGGAAGGTGACTGAAATTGCTCAATCCGCATTTCAGTTTTCATCGGCGACATCCTTCTTGGGATTTAAATAAGCATTGATGATAGCACCCGCCATCGGAGCAGCCAGCGACCCACCATGTCCGCCATGCTCTGCGACCACCGCAACCGCTATTTTCGGATCATGCACCGGTGCAAAGGCAATAAACAAGGCATGGTCGCGCATTTTAAAGTCAATGGCGTTTTCGTTGTATTTTTCACCCTGTTTGATGGTAAATACCTGTGCTGTACCGGTCTTACCGGCAATTTGATAATTGATCGCTTTGGCAAGCCGTCCTGCGGTTCCTCGGTTGCTGTGTACCACATTGGTCATGGCGTTAATAATGTTATCCACGTGTTTGCGGTTCAGTGAAATCTGACTATCGGGCAATAATTCAGGCGGTGTCGCCAAATTCGGTGTGATGATTTCTTGAACCAGATGCGGCGTAATGACATTGCCATAATTCGCCAAAATAGCTGTGGCCTGAGCCAGCTGCAATGGTGTAACTTGCATGTATCCTTGACCAATTCCGGTAATCAAGGTCTCTCCCGGATACCAGGCTTTGTTTCGGTTGTTTTTTTTCCATTCTTTGGATGGCATCAAACCACTGACTTCACCGACCAAATCGATACCACTCTTTTCACCAAATCCGAATTTATGCATAAAGTCGGACATGCGATCAATCCCTAAAGCCAACGCCAAATCGTAAAAGTACACATCACAGGATTGGGTAATGGCTTCATTCATGTTCACCATACCATGTCCGGTTTTTTTCCAGTCCCGATATTTATGGTCGACATTGGGCAAACGATAATAGCCGGGACAGAAGAGACGATGACCGTAATCAATCACCCCATTTTCCAGCCCTGCCAGCGCCACAAAGGGTTTGACGGTGGAACCGGGTGGATACAACCCGCGCAACGCACGATTGTAAAGCGGTTGGTCAGGCGAATCTTTCAAAGCCTTATAAGCTTTGGCGGAAATACCTGTCACGAATGGATTAGGATCAAAGCCCGGGCGACTGGCAAAAGCCAACACAGCACCTGTTTTAATTTCGATTGCCACAGCTGCGCCGTTGTATTCACCCAACGCATCATAGGCAATTTTTTGCAAGTCCATATCCAGCGTTAGATAGATATTGGAACCGGCAATGGGTTCGACGGTTGCTACCGTGTTGATGGCTCTGGCCTGGGCATTGGTTTCGATTTCTTCATAGCCTGCAGTACCCAGCAATTGGGATTCGTAGGATTTTTCAATGCCGTTTTTACCGATGATATCGGTGCCACGATATTCAGCTTCGGGTAGGGTTTTTAACTCTTTTTCATTGATACGCGCCACGTATCCAACCACATGCGAAGCCAATTCACCGTAAGGGTAGTTGCGCACCAATCGCGCATAAACATCCACGCCTGAAAAATAAGGCCTGACCACAGCAAATTTGGCCACCTCTTCATCGGTCAGATTTTGCAACAATGGCGTAGTGGTAAAGGATTTATTACGTTTTTTGAGTTTCTGAAACTGATCGATTTTTTCTTGTGGGATATTCAAAAGTGCCTGGAGCTTGTTAAGCGTGTCATCCAGATCCTTGATTTGTTCAGGAATCAATTCGAGACTATAAGTCGGCACATTCTCGGCCAACATGCGCCCCTTACGATCATAAATAACCCCTCGCGTCGGCGGTAATGGCGCGATTTTGATCCGGTTGTCTTTGGAAAGGGTGGCGTAATGCTCATGGCCGACCACCTGCAAATAGATCAACCTGACCACCAACCCGGTAATCATCAGAATGATCAACAGAAACGCAGCCACAGTTCGACTGATAAAAACCCGATTTTCGGCTAAGGAGTCTCTAATCGCAAACCTTCGTTCCATAACCGCTAGCTAATTCGGGCCAAGACGCGGATTGTTCGCAACACCAAAAAGACTAAAGGCCATGCCAAGGCACCGGTCAGAACCGGGTACCAGAATTCAATCGGCAGACGATTAGCAGCCTGCATGCTTTCCATTCCAAACAAAAGACTTTGCCCAAACAATAGAGAAAACAACACAAACAAACATTGTTGCGGCAATGGAAACTGCCTTAAGCGGCGGTATTCAGTGATGCTCAAATGGCTGATCAATGCATAAATCAAGGCATACTGCCCCAGTAAATGTCCCGTCAACACATCGGTCAACAAACCCACGCTAAAGGCAGTAAAAACCCCAAAACGCTCCGGCAAAGCAATACACCAATAGATAAGCACCAGTGCAATCCAATCTGGATTAAAAGCCGTCAAGCTTGGAATGAACCAGGATACCCTGAGCATCATGGCGAATACGACTGTCAAAGTAAAATACATAGTGGCCAAGGAACTATGGGCTGACATGATCTGTGTCCGATTTCTCCGGGGCCGGATTTGGCGTTTTTTCGCCCAACACGACGGGCGCGGTATCACTCCAGACGATCAGGAATTCGCGACTGGTTTCGAGTTTGGCGGTAGGTGTGGCATAGATATTGGCAAAGGACTTATCCGGGCGAGTCTCAAATTCATCGACAATCGCTACCGGATAACCCGCTGGAAAAATCCCACCCAATCCGGAAGTGACCAATTTATCGCCAGGCACAATGTCGGCATTTTTGGCCAGGAAAGGCAGATTTAAACGATTAGGTTGTCCTGTACCGAAAGCGATGGTGCGCAAACCATTTCGGTTGACTTCTACCGGAATGGCGTGATCAGGGTCGGTAATCAGCATCACTTCCGCGCTGGAAGGCAACGCTCGAATCACTTGGCCGACAATGCCGTTGGCATCCAAAACCGGTTGTTCGGGATGCACGCCAAAACGGGTGCCTTTATTCACCAACACCGTGTGCTCATAGGGCACTAGTTTTACCGACAATAATTCTGCAATCAAAACCTGTTCGCCTAACTGAAAGGAATTTTCCATCAAAACTCGTAGACGGATATTTTCATTTTCCAAGGCCTCCAACTTCAACAGCTTGGCATCATTGACCAATTGGGACTCTTTAAGCCGGTGATTTTCCTTTTGCAATTCAGCGTAGGACACCACCATATCGGAAACAGCCTTGAGACTGTCAACTGGCCAGCTGGCTATCAGCTGAATCGGGTGAGTGAACAAAGAAAGAATGGAACGCAGTGGTTTAAGGTGTTGCGTTCGGTAATCTGTAACCAACAATATAATCGCTGCAACTACCGCAACAAGCAGGCGTGTATTAAGCGATGGGCCCTGAGCAAATAAAAGTTTTATGGCAAAACCTCTAACAACATGGAGACGGCATACTCGACTAAACAAACTCGCCGGTATTAAGGTGGCTAAATCCTACCATAGCTGACCCTGTGAAGTAGGTCAGCAAATGACTTTTATGAACCCACTGGCATGTGGTTGTCGTAAAAGTCTAATGCAGGCTGGTTAGCAAAACGAATTCCAACAAAATCGAATTGTTGGAATTCATGGTATTCAGCCAAACCCGTTAGATTTAGATAGCATTTAAATTTAATCGAAATACGGACTATTCCAACGAAAACGCAGAAGCACCCCGTTTATCCAGCATTTCCAGAACCATGCCACCACCTCGGGCTACGCAGGTCAAAGGATCGTCGGCAATAAACACCGGCAGACCGGTTTCTTCTGCAATCAAACGGTCTATGTCTTTCAACAATGCGCCACCGCCCGTCAAAACAATACCTCGGCTAGCCACATCGGCACCCAATTCAGGCGGTGTTTGTTCCAAAGCTACCTTGACCGCACTGACGATGCCGGACAAAGGCTCTTGCAAGGCTTCCAGGATTTCGTTGCTGTTCAATGAAAAGCTGCGGGGGACGCCTTCTGCAAGATTACGACCGGTGACCTGCATTTCACGGACTTCGCTACCCGGATAAGCGGCACCGATTTCATGTTTGATTTTTTCGGCGGTGGCTTCACCAATCAAGGTACCGTAATTGCGACGCACATAGCTGATAATGGCATCATCAAAGCGATCACCACCGATTCTGACAGACGCTGAATAAACTATGCCATTCAGAGAGATAACCGCTACCTCAGAAGTGCCGCCACCAATATCCAACACCATCGAGCCATGCGCCGTATCAACCGGCAAACCCGCCCCAACAGCAGCAGACATAGGTTCCTCGATCAAATAGACCTCACGGGCACCGGCCATCGCGGCTGATTCCCGAATTGCGCGTCTTTCCACTTGGGTCGATCCGCAGGGTACGCAGATCAAAATGCGCGGACTGGGGCGTAAAATTTTGTTTTCATGAACTTTTTTAATGAAGTAACGCAGCATGCGTTCGGTGACCGCAAAGTCAGCGATCACGCCATCTTTCAAAGGCCGAATGGCTGTGATGTTTCCAGGTGTGCGACCCAGCATGTTCTTGGCTTCGATGCCGACTGCAGCTATGGTTTTTTGGCCACGCAGTTTGTCCTCCTTAATTGCCACCACAGAAGGCTCGTTAAGCACGATTCCTTGGCCAGGTACATAAATCAAGGTGTTTGCCGTACCCAAATCAATGGACAAATCGTTAGAAAATAGGCCGCGAAGTCGTTTAAACATGTTTACACCAGAGCACACAGAAAATCCTGTTACTTTATCAATCTTGCAGGCAGTAGGGCAAGATATAAAGTATCATATTTGTATTACTCAATAGGGAGCTTACAGATGTCGTTGACGGCCAGTGACGTGAAAAAAATTGCCCACCTCGCCAGGTTGGGCATAGATGAACAACAGATAGACGGTTATACCAAAGACTTATCCAATATCCTGGATTTAATGACGCAAATGGGTCAGCTGGACACTTCCGGCGTCATACCCATGGCACATCCACAAGACCAAATACAACGCCTACGCGAAGATGTCGTGACTGAAACCGACCAACGCGACCATTTTCAAAACATCGCTCCGCAAACCGAAGCCGGGCTGTATCTGGTTCCCAAAGTCATCGATTAAGGACGATTATGCATAACAAAACCCTAACCGAATTAGCCGCCGGACTGCACAGCAAACAATTCTCCAGTCTGGAACTGACACAGGCGTTCATCGAACGCATCAAGCAACATGCTGAGATCAATGCCTACATCACGGTTTCCGAAGAGACTGCCTTGAATCAAGCTCAAATTGCAGACCAGTTGTTAGCTAAAGGCAATTATGGCGCATTAGTTGGCATCCCGATCGCGCAAAAAGATATTTTCTGCACGCAAGGCATTAAAACCAGCTGCGGCTCTAAAATGCTGGATAATTTTATCGCCCCTTACGATGCCACTGTCATCGAAAAATTCAATCAGTCCGGCGCTGTCATGCTAGGCAAACTGAATATGGACGAATTTGCGATGGGTTCATCCAACGAAAATAGTTTTTACGGTGCCGTACAAAATCCCTGGGCTAGCGACTGCGTACCCGGCGGATCATCCGGTGGCTCGGCGGCGGCTGTGGCTGCACGCCTAGCCCCTGCAGCAACAGGCACCGACACCGGTGGCTCGATACGCCAACCTGCAGCGCTATGCGGCATTACCGGCCTTAAGCCCACCTACGGTCGCGTGTCTCGTTACGGCATGATTGCCTACGCTTCCAGCCTGGATCAAGGTGGGCCAATGGCCCGAACTGCTGAAGATGCTGCTTTATTATTGCAAGTCATGTCAGGATTTGACCCTAAGGATTCCACCAGTGCCCAACAAGCAGTGCCTGATTACAGCGCAGGACTCAACGACAGCCTGCAAGGTTTAAAAATCGGCCTACCCAAACAGTTTTTCAGCAGCGACCTCGACAGCCAAATGGCTGCAGCAATTCAAGCTGCAATAGACGAATATCGTAAGCTGGGCGCTGAAGTCAAAGAAGTAGACATGCCCAACCTGAACCTGGCAATTCCAGCTTATTATGTCATCGCTTCCGCCGAATGCTCATCCAACCTTTCACGTTACGATGGCGTCCGCTTCGGCTATCGCTGCCAGAATCCGGAAGATTTAGCCGATCTTTATACCCGCTCGCGCGGCGAAGCCTTCGGTGCGGAAGTCAAACGGCGAATTTTGATGGGTACTTATGCATTGTCTGCAGGTTATTACGATGCTTATTATCTAAAAGCACAACAAGTTCGGCGCCTGATCAGCGATGATTTCAAACGCGCATTATCCGAAGTCGATGTACTGATGGGCCCCGTCACACCTAGCACCGCATTTCGTATCGGCGAAAAAACCGACGACCCGATTCAGATGTATCTGGAAGATATTTACACGATTGCCATCAATTTAGCAGGCCTACCGGCCATCTCGATTCCTGCAGGATTCATTGAAGGCAAACCGGTTGGCTTGCATGTAATAGGTGACTATTTCAGCGAAGCCAAATTGCTGAATATCGGCCACCGCTATCAACAAGTCAC
>CAZJYS010000067.1:2421-9640 GCA_964550075.1 uncultured Methylomonas sp. | reverse complement strand
GCAAAGATGAGTTCTTGGCCTTAAGTTTTTGGCAAATCACTCCACCTGAATACAACGATCAAGAAGCTGAGCAAATCAAAGCTTTGAATATTAGCGGTCGTTTTGGTCCGAACCAAAAGGAATATATTCGTAAAGATGGTTCGCGTTTTCCCATCGCCATTTCCGGATTTCTGCATACCGATACCAGTGGTCGGAAAGTGGTTTGGGGGATTATCGAAGATATCAGTGAAAGAGTCAGGCATGAATTGGCGTTATTACAAGCCAAGGAAGCGGCTGAGGCCTTGGCAGATTCAAAAGCAAAATTTCTTGCCAATATGTCGCATGAAATTCGTACGCCGATGAATGGCATCATTGGGTTAACACTACTAGCCTTAAACGAGCAGACCAGTCCGCAAGTACGAGATTACCTGCATAAAATTTCCACTTCATCGCACTGTCTTCTGGATATCCTCAATGACATCCTGGATTTTTCCAAGATCGAGGCTGGACAAATGACAATAGATGCAGTGCCTTTTGCTTTGGATAGTCTGGTCAGTAACCTGAGTAACCTTTATGAAGGATCTGCAACATCCAAACAATTGGGTTTTAGCGTGGAGGTTGCTGACGGTATTCCGCCCCAATTGATTGGTGACATTGTTAGGCTGCAACAGATTCTTTCCAATTTGATTGGAAACGCCATTAAATTTACGTCCCATGGACATGTCGCTCTCAAAATTCGTCTCAAGCAGTTTAATGATGCTCAGGTGGTTTTAGTTTTTGCGGTGGAAGATACGGGTATTGGCATATCCGATTTGGATCAGTCAAAGTTATTTCAATCCTTCAGTCAAGTCGATGGGGCAATTACGCGGAAATTTGGCGGTACCGGCCTAGGGCTTGCTATTAGTCAAAGGTTATTGAACTTGATGGGCACAGCTTGCCAAGTAAAAAGTAAGCCAGGGCAGGGGGCTATTTTTAGTTTTGAATTGTGCTTGGGTGTAGCAGCCAATATGCCTGTTCTGGAAACCAGTCGCTCAAAAATCCCTATGCCTGGAGGCTTAGAGCAGGAGTTGAAGTTATCACTCAATCCTATTCAAGGAGCCCGGATACTGTTAGTTGAAGATAATCGAATAAATCAATTGGTCGTCAAAAAGTTTTTGGAACTCTCTCGGCTTGAAGTCACTTTGGCTAATAACGGCTTGGAAGCGATTAATTTACTTGAAAATAGTGATTTTGATGCCATTTTGATGGATGTGCATATGCCGGTGATGGACGGAATAGAAGCAACCAAGCTCATTATCGAAACTGGCAAACATCCCCATTTACCTATCATTGCCTTAACCGCTGGTGTAACCAGTGAAGAGCGTGAGGCGTGTGCCGAATCCGGCATGTGTGACTTTATCGCCAAACCTGTACATTCAGAAATTTTGGCGTCCAAATTGCTTAAATGGGTCAAAAAATAGCATTTTGTTTTGTCGGGTTTTACTTTGTTAGACATCGTTAAACCTAACAATCGTGAAAGACTGCTTCACCTCGGCAAATTAAAGCACATTTGATCCTGGCTTTTACCCCAATACATCAGTTGCCATTGCTAAGACCCATTCGAGAGGAGGAGAGTTAAATCGGATATTTTATCTGTTGAATTTTCCACTCCCCGCCCTTGCCATCTGGGAGCAAGCCTTTTTCTATTGAAATGGGGGTAAATCGTTAGACTATTTCAAGCTATCCAAAATCTGTTGGATTTCGTAACATCCTATCTCCAGGGCGTTACTCAATTGAAGAATTTCGGCTTTGATAATGGATTTATCCGCTTGCATTTTGCTATAGCTTTCAATGGAGGTGGCATGTTGGCAAATGCTGTCCATACCCAGCATGGCTGACACACCTTTCAGTGAATGAGCCATACGCTCCAAACTGATCAGGTCATCCGCCTGCCAGGTAGTTAGCATTTGCTCAGCATGATCGGCATATAATTCGACAAATTTAACCAGCATGCGCTGATAGTTTTTTGCGTTATTTCCGAAATGCTTCAGTCCAGTCACCTTGTCAACAGCGGGAAGGTTTGGGCCCTCTGCAAGGGTAGATTGTGTCAAAGCCTCAATAGGGCTTGATTCTGTCATTAAGTTACTTTGATGTGCAGGAATCCAGCGAGTCAAGACTTCTAGCAACCGGTCAGGTTCGACTGGTTTGGTAACAAAACTGTTCATACCCGCCAGTTCACAGCGTTTGCGATCTTCATCAAAGGCATTGGCTGTCATGGCTAGGATAGGAATACTGCGCCCCTCCGGTAATTCACGTATTCTGCGCGTGGCCTCCAGGCCGTCCATCTCGGGCATCTGCATATCCATCAGCACCAAGTCATAGTGTGCTTTCCGTATCATGGCCAGTGCCTCGCCGCCGTGGTTGGCAATGTCAACTTGTAAGCCCAGGCCTTGCAGAATGTCCTTGGCGACTTCCTGATTGATTTCATTATCTTCAGCAAGCAAAATCCTCGCGCCCTTGCGAATGCCCGTTGCAAACATGGCTGATGGTTGCATTTCCGCCATCAGATCCTGGCTAGAACCGGGCTTCATGGTTACGGTTAGCCAAAAGGTGCTGCCTTTTCCAGGCGTACTGACGACGCCGACATCTCCTCCCATCAACTGTGCTAGCTTTTTGGAAATGGCAAGCCCCAAACCTGTACCGCCGAATTTGCGGGTGGTGGTGGTTTCTACCTGTTCAAACGCCTGGAATAGCCGTAACTGATCTTCAGCACTGATACCAATACCGGTGTCCACTACTTCGAAACGCAGTTCCGCTTTATCCTCTTCTTTCAAGGTGCAGTGGGCGCGAAGGGTAATAAGGCCCTTTTCGGTAAACTTGATAGCGTTACCGGTAAGGTTGATGAGAATTTGATTTAAGCGAAGTGAATCACCAAAAACCACCAGCTTATCCAGTTCTGGGTCAATTTCTTCAATTAACTGCAGGCCTTTAGATTCAGCCCTTTCGATCATGATGCTGCTGACGTGGTTAATTGAAGCACTAACACCAAACGCCACGCTTTCCAAATCAATTTTGTTGGCTTCTATTTTGGACAGATCCAGGATGTCGTTGATGATGCCCAATAGATGCTTGCCAGAGGAAATAATTTTTCCGACTTTTTCTTTCTGTGCGGGCTGCTTGATTTCATTGTCGAGCAGATGGGCAAAGCCAATGACAGCGTTCATTGGCGTGCGGATCTCGTGACTCATGTTGGCCAGAAAGGTACTCTTGCTGCGATTGGCGGCTTCAGCAGCTTCTTTGGCAAGGGCGAGTTCATTCTCTGCGCGATGCCGCAAGACAATAGACCATAAATCGTTACCGATGAGTTGCAATTGTTCGAGGTCTGAATCGTTGTAATCAGTTGCTTTGTTACCCACGCCCATCAGCAGGCGCACTTTTCCACCTTCAATGACCGGCACTCCAAGGTGTCTAAGCAGATGCACGTGACCTTCCGGATAACCTTTGCGGCCAGATAAACTCTGGTAATCATTATGCATCACAGCCTGGCGAAATCGCACACTATCCGCCCAGATACCGGCAGCAGATACCGGATAATGGTTGTCATAGGCTGCAGTGCACTGCAGCAAAGTCGTGTTGGACCAAGTGCAAAGTGCGATACTCTCCTGGTCATCGTTGACGAAGTGCAAATAGCCAATTTCGCTTTCTGTCAGTCGCACCGCTTCGTCTATACCCAGTTGCAACAGCTCCTGCTCTTCCAGTTCATGTGCTTTCTGACTCATTGCAAACATGGCTGACAAACGCTGGTCGCTCATATTGAGCTTATGATTGATGGCCTCCAGCTCGACGGTACGTTGCTCAACCAACAGCTCGAGATGCTGTTTATATTGAATGAGCTCGATTTCTGTTTGTTTACGTTCAGTAATGTCCTGGACGGTACCCAATAAGCTGATGGCTTTGCCATTTTCATCATAGACAATTTGACCCAAGCCGTGCATCCAGCGCGCAACCCCATCACTGGGTCTTATCATCAGGTATTCAGCATTAAAGGGAATATGGTCACGGATGACTTCCCTGAGGCGGTCATTCATTGGTTGATTAAAATCTGGATGCATGAAATTCACCCAGCCTTCAATCGTGTGCGGGTAATCATCCGTGATGCCAAAAATGGTATTCATAACTGGTGTGCATTCCCAAACACCAGATTCAAGATCAGTGATATAGCAACCTATTTTGGCCGCCTCTTGCGCATCTCGAAGCAGGCGCTCATTTTTTTTAAGTTCATCTTCGGCTTGCTTGCGACTTGTAATATCCCTTGAAAGCACAATGAAGGAAAGTAATTGATTTGGACTGGTGCTTTTACGTGAAACGGACAATTCGAACCAGTGTTCAGCATTGTTCTGTTCTACTCTGATGACGCGCCCGTAATCGCTTCCAGTTTCCCTAGCGCTGCGGATGGCTTGTATAAACACATCCGCCGCCTCAGGAGGGAGTACTTCGGATAAATAGCGTCCAATAAAAGTCTCTTTCGGTAAGGCCAATATACAATCTTTTCTGGATATGACCTGAAGATACCGGCCTTCTTCATCGATCTCGAACATCGGATCAGGGATTGCTTGAATGGTAGCGGAAATTTCATCACGAGCCTGAATCAAGGCCTCGGTGTTTCTCAGTAATTCAAGTTGAATGCTTTTCTGCTTCGTGATGTCGCGAGCGATGTTTGATGCTCCCTTAATCTCTCCATTTGGGCCGAAAATGGGCGAAATACTGACGGATATGAAAATCGATGTGCCATCTTTGCGTATTCGCTCAGTTTCGAAATGACTGACTTTATTCCCTGCCAGTATATTGTTGATGATTTGCGATTCCTCTTCATGGCGGTCAGCAGGGAATAAAAGCAATATAGATCTGCCGATCATTTCTTCGGCGCTATAACCAAAAATCTTTTCCGCTGCAGGATTCCAGCTTGTGACTATCCCTTCTATGGTTTTGCTGATAATGGCATCTTCTGAAGACTGCACAAGAGATTGAAATTGTTTAGATTCAGTCTCCAGGGAATTTTTGACATCCTGAAGATGGGCCAGATTTTTTTGAGTCTGAGCCAACCAGCCGATGACGCTGTCTTCCTTGCTTTTGGATGACACAATTTCAGTAGAAAAGTCGCCTGCGCCGATTCGTTGAATAATTTCATAGACTCGGTTTACGGGTGCGCCCAGGGTATTGATCAGTGTCCGATAGGCGTTCCAAAGTAAAAGTATCACCAGGATCGCCATAGCAATAAAAAAAACGCGACATAGGTATGCCATTCTCTTTGCCAACGTAACAGCCTTTTCTGTGCGTTGATTCATTAAATGATGAAACTCGAACAGTGGCTGCATGACTTTGGTCTTGCCGTCTCGGTAGGTCTGGTCATTCAACATCTGAATTGCCTGGTTCCGAATGGCTTCAGTAGGCGGGTTGGTCGAATCGAGCAATTGAAAGCTGGCTAATTCGATATTGACTAGTTCATCGGTCAGTTTTTTACTGTCTACCAGCTTTTGGTATTCCTCAGGACTAAAAATTTTTGCAAGATCCAAAAATGCTACCGGTTGCTCAAAAGCACGCGGTCTTTGATCGTCGCTCTTAACTAAATCCCAGTAAATTTCATAATACTCCTTCGGTCTAGGAGTCTTGCCATCACGAATGGCCAAAATCTCAAGATAATGATTTTTATAGATAGGATTGCTGGTCACCACATAGCTACGTGCCAAAATAGTCAGGTCGTATGAGTTCTGCCTTAATTCATCGGCCAGGGTATGAGCTTGCAAGCGCTGATCATTTGCACGGTCTATCAGTCCTTCCAAATGAACGTAATAGGCAAATACCATGGCAGACAGTATCAGCATGGCCACAGTCAATTTGAAATTACGAAAAGTTGAGAAGTGATGCTTTTGAGTTGACATGAATTGGAAAAGTTATATTCATTACCATCAAAGGTATAGCTTACACCTTATAGATGAGCATAAGGTCTTAATAATGCGAGTAATTTAATCAGATTCCAGGATTTCACAAGGCGAATTGGCAAAAAGAGGGTGGATGGCAACATCAGCTGTGCAAATTTCCATAAAAAATCTGATTGAGCTTGTCTAATCTGCAAAGCTTACTGGGCTGTTTGGCCGCCAATCACACACTGCTTCAATTTTAATCTCGATCATCCTGAAAATTGCAACCTGAAATGGGCTGTTCGAAGAAGCTACAGCTCTAAATATACCAGATTGATTGGGTAGTTATCTAATTTTGCTTATTAAAAATGACATATATGACATTTTTGTCAGGAATGTCTGCGTTTTAAGCATCAAAACTGTCAGTTGACAGTCGGTTTAGCCTCTCTAAAAGCCTATCAAACAACGTTATCATGCTATGCATGTGTTGGCATGATAGATGCTTGTGTGTTTATTGAAGTGAAAAAATAAAACATATGGTTTTAAAAAGTGCAAAATTAATATTGTTTTAATTGTATTTTGTGAGTATTATCACGCCGTAAATGTGATTTATTTCACAAAGATAGCGCCAGTTTATGCTGATTTTTTACGAAAAATTGTCAAAAGACAATGACATGATTTGATTTGTAAGAGTATAAGTAATTGTAAAACAACAATTAAACTATTTTTTAGCTGGGGTATCCCCTTTAATCTGACAAAGGTTCAAATTAAGAAATGCTAATAAAGTTTGCCAGATTGATATGAATACAACCCTGCAACAACACCTTTTTAACTTTTAATGCAATGAACACGATGAATAAAATATTAACTGCAGTTTTTTTACTTTGAGCCACAATCCAAGCACAAGCCGGTTTAATCAACGAGGAATTTAGCGAGGATTTCTCCAGAAATAACAGTAATCGGGTAGGTAACACCTGGTATGAATTTAATGAGAGTGCGGATGATGTAAAAGTATTGAATGGCGCTCTAAGGATGCGTGACAACGCCGAAGGCATCATTGATGCAGGGGTATATAGAAAATTTGAATTGGGTGTATCCGGGTTGACACTGAGCTTTGACTGGATGCCTTTAATCGATTCTGCCAGCAACGATTTTCTGAATGTGTCCTGGACTAGCGCCTGTTCAGAGCATTCCTGCCAATGGGAAAACCTATTTTCTGCAAACCTGGGTGCCAATGATGAAGCGTGGATCAACAGCCAAGTTGTGTTACCTGAATTAGTAGGGCTTGATGATTTTTATTTGTTGTTCTGGGTTGATTTAAGCGAAAGACAGCAAGGCTATGG